>CBDUPR010000004.1:0-115444 GCA_965369175.1 uncultured Nitrosomonas sp. | reverse complement strand
CGGATAGAGCACCAGCCTTCTAAGCTGGGGGTTACAGGTTCGATTCCTGTCGGGCACACCACATATATCTAGTTGGACGACATGTGGTACTCGATTCGTTTTTCTAATGGTGGCTGTAGCTCAGTGGTAGAGTCCCGGATTGTGATTCCGGTTGTCGTGGGTTCGATCCCCATCAGCCACCCCATCTGATTGCACACAGACTCTATCCAAATATTGAACTATCTACTGGCTTTAATAAATCGGCATGGATCAGTATCTTTTCTTTCTCAAATAAGATCTTACTCAACTTGGACTTTATTCAATTCGAACTTTATAGTATCTCTACTATAATGATTGTTTGAACAGTTAGTTACCTAGCGTATTCCTAAGGAGCACTATCATGACCCATAACTTATTTAACAGCCTGAAAGAATGCCCCGGTACCCAAGATAAAAACATGCAATTCTACTCACTTCCCGCGCTAGAGGAATCAGGCCTTGGTAAGATCTCGCGATTGCCCGTTTCAATCCGCATTGTACTGGAGTCGGTCTTACGTAATTTTGACGGTAAAAAGATTACCGAAGAGCATGTCAGGCAACTTGCTGGGTGGCAACCTAATGCAACCCGCACTCATGAAATTCCTTTCGTTGTATCTCGCATCGTACTACAGGATTTTACCGGCGTTCCGCTATTGGTAGATCTGGCCGCCATGCGCAGTGCGGCAGTGAGAATGAAGAAAGATCCCCAGCTCATCGAGCCATTAGTACCTGTTGATCTAGTCGTTGATCACTCGGTACAGGTTGACTATTATGGCAACAAGGATGCGCTCAGACACAATATGGAGATAGAGTTTTCCCGTAATAATGAACGCTATCAGTTTATTAAATGGGGAATGCAGGCGTTTAACACGGTCAAAGTGGTGCCGCCAGGCATCGGAATTGTGCATCAGGTTAATCTGGAATACCTTGCGCGCGGCGTACACCAGAAAAACGGTGTGATTTACCCGGATACCTTAGTTGGGACCGACTCGCACACAACAATGATTAATGCTATCGGGGTTGTTGGTTGGGGTGTAGGGGGCATTGAAGCAGAGGCAGGCATGCTCGGTCAACCCGTATATCTGCTAACACCCGATGTTGTCGGTGTAAACCTGACCGGTCGGTTACCTGATGGTGTTACGGCTACAGATTTGGTATTAACGATTACAGAAATGCTGCGTAACGCTAATGTAGTTGGAAAATTTGTAGAATTCTTTGGCGAAGGGACTGCCTCACTGACACTGCCTGATCGGGCTACCATTGCGAATATGGCGCCTGAATATGGCGCTACCATGGGGTTTTTTCCTGTTGATGATGCCACCATTGAATATTTCAAAGGCACAGGACGCAGCACCGAAGAAATCACTACATTTCAGGCTTATTTCAAAGCACAGGAACTATATGGCATTCCACGTAAAGGTGATATCGACTACAGCCAGGAATTAGAACTTGACTTAGCGTCAGTTGCACCCTCGTTAGCAGGCCCTAAACGTCCACAAGATCGTATTGACCTTACTCACATTAAATCCCAATTTACGGCGCTTTTTAGTAAACCCAAAACTGAGAGTGGCTATGATAAGCAGGCAGCAGATTTAAATCAACGCTATCCGATCCGGGACTCTCACGATGGGGGTACTGAAGTTTGCACAAATATTGGTTACAGCAATCAGGATGAAAGTTCTCTGCCACCCGGGAGTGCCAGAAATCTATCAGAAATGATCAGTAACCATCCAACACCGGATATAACAGACTCTGACGCCAATACACTCAATGGTTCCGTTGATCTGGGTCATGGTGACATATTGATTGCAGCGATCACCTCTTGCACCAACACTTCCAACCCCAGTGTATTAATAGCAGCAGGATTGTTAGCCAAGAAAGCAATAGAAAAAGGACTGGCGGTCAAACGCCATATCAAAACATCCCTCGCACCGGGCTCACGAGTCGTAACAGAATACCTCACCGTGACTGGATTGCTACCTTACCTCGAGCAACTGGGTTTTAGCCTAGCAGGTTATGGCTGTACTACCTGTATCGGTAATTCCGGTCCGCTGGCTGAACCCATTGAAGAAGCGATCGTAAAGAATGATTTAGTATGTGCAGCCATACTCTCGGGCAATCGCAATTTTGAAGCACGCATTCATGCTAATATTCGCGCTAATTTCCTTGCTTCGCCACCTTTAGTCGTGGCATTTGCTATTGCGGGAACGATACTAAAGGATCTCACAACTGAGCCGCTGGGTATTGGCAAGAATAATGAATCCGTTTGGCTGCGCGATATCTGGCCAAGTAACGAGGAAATCCAGAAATTAATGAAATTTGCTAGCAATGCAGAAACATTCCAGCGACTCTATAGCAATCTCACCCAAGATCACCCATTGTGGAACAATATATCTGCAACAACAGGTCAAGTCTACAACTGGCCCAAGTCAACCTATATTGCTGAACCTCCTTTCTTTCGCAGCTTCTCTATGCAATTACCACCGCCCAGCCAATTTGGCGAGATCAAAAATGCACGTGCATTAGGCATATTTGGCGACTCGGTGACGACCGACCATATCAGTCCTGCTGGCGCAATTAAAGATAGTTCACCCGCAGGAAAATATTTACTTCAAAATGGCGTCTCCAAAGCTGACTTCAATAGTTATGGATCGCGGCGCGGCAATCATGATGTCATGATGCGCGGCACTTTTGCTAATGTACGTATTAGAAACCTAATGGTTCCAGATAGCGAAGGCGGTGTCACCATTTATCAAGAGAATGGTAATGTTGCAGATGTGCAAATGAGTATCTATGATGCCGCCATGAAATATCAAGCGAAAGGTGTGCCCATGGTAGTATTCGGCGGCAAAGAATACGGTACGGGATCAAGTCGTGACTGGGCCGCTAAAGGAACACAGCTACTTGGCGTCAAGGCCGTGATTGCCAATAGCTTTGAACGTATACATCGCAGCAATCTGATCGGCATGGGAGTACTTCCTTTGCAATTTAAGAGCGGTGATGGGATTCAATCACTTGGAATTCAAGGCAACGAACGATTTGACATTCTGAATCTGGATAATATTCAACCTCAACAAGATGTTACACTCGTCATTCATAAACAAGATGGCACGCAGCAGAAAATTGAACTACTTTGCCGGATCGATACTGCGATTGAAGTCGATTACTATATGCACGGCGGTATTTTGCCCTATGTCCTGAGAGAGCTGATGACGGCCTGATTCGTATGACATATTAAAAAAGGCCTCGAGACACCGGAATCGAGGCAATTTTGATATTATCTGAGAATGACCCTATTAAAAGCACTATTATTATCGATGATACATTCATACAACAATGTTTTTGGCAAAGAGCACTGACATTATCATTTCGTTTGACTCAATCCAATACTTTTTATCGCATTGTCTTCTTTTAGAGACAAAAAAACAGCTATCAACATACTGACTTAAATTTTTCTCAGCCTGATATCGACCTGCTTTCTATTTTATAAAATCTTCTTTCTATCCATTCAAATGGAAAAGTTGATTACTATACCTGCCATACACTGAATTATTCGCATCGTTTCGCTATTTGTTTCTGCATTCCATTCCCATAATAACGAACACACCTACTGTGAATGTGAAGTCTGCTTCGCTTTGCATAACTAAACCAGCGCCTTTCCCACACTTCCGCCGTATTAATACTGCCGGGCAACCTACATTCCTGATCAAGAGCCGATTTCCAGGCTATTGAGCCTCATATACTATCCAATTTTTTGAAACAACGATTTAGGTGACTAGTTGCTAGCCACCTGGTCCTATATTTTAAACTGGAGATCGACATCAACAATAATAAAAACCAGACAGAATCTCTCAGGATCAATGCTTCACTGATTCATTATCCAGACAATGGCGTCGTATCAAAGCAACACTCTGTTTCCTCTCATCATCTGTCTCTTTCTAGAGACAAGCAGAACTCATATGGATCATATAGTTACTGCATACAAACAAAAACATACATCTAATCAACAACAATTCACTATTTCCTGATTTTAATAAAATATTACAACTAATTGATTATTAACTAATATAAGTATCTGGCCTAGATCTTGCTTGTTATGTTAGATATAAATACATACTTTCCGAGATTTTCGGTTTTATAAAGTATCACGTCTATCAGGTTAGATAAAGATACTTACAGCGAGATACTTACAGCGATATTGTCAGCTAATAATTAGTTATCCACGTAATCATTACTTTTCTAGAAAACATCATACTTATAGATTAGATACTTTCCATAGCTCCAAAGATTAACTATTTTAAATGGAAGATAAATGAGGAATATAACTCAGATAACACATAAACTGAAAACCAATGCTATCCATCTTATCCAATCTCAGGCAGTCACCTTCCGCTCTGGCTTACCTTCACCCAATAATAAAAAATCACATACTGATAAAATACAGCTACAACTTCCCGCCAGAAGCAACCCAATCTATCATATCCCAACATCCGAAGAACTTGTTACCCATGAAAAACAAGAATATCTTATAAAACAGAACGGTTATAGTATTCATTTGGTTAATTCTCTCAAGCAGCGGCTTGATACCAGCACACTGATTAGACGCATGTATACTTCTCGTGGCTATCATACAGAAAATACGACTCTCCTTTCATATGATCCCAATCAGGTTACTTTCGAAGCATCCAACAAACAGCATCTCTTTGGTACTCTGACGCTGGCTGTCGACTCAAATAAAGGCCTGCTTGCCGATAAGCTTTACAAACAGGAAATTGATATGCTCCGCGCAAAGGGCAAGAAAGTCTGCGAACTATCAAAACTTGCTATCAATCCACTGCATAGTTCTAAAAAATTACTGGCTTTTCTATTTAACCTGGCTTATATCAATGGACGCATTATCAACAAAGCGACCGATTTTGTTATTGAAATTAATCCACGTCATGCCAGATACTATAAACGTATATTAGGATTCCGGCAGATTGGCGAGAAGCGGATATGTCAACGTGTTAATGCCCCAGCCGTATTGCTACACCTGGAACTGGATTATGTAGATGCACAAATTGCTTGTTTGGCTGGCTCCCGAGAACCGCAACAAAAATCCCTCTATATTCACTTTCTTACCGAACATGAAGAGAGAAGAATTGCTAACCGAATGCGATCCAGGCTGATTGAACAACAATTCTATGGTCAATCACAAGCTAAACCCGCATTGTCGACAGCATGTAATTAAGCAAGATTAGATATTTTTATTTTCTTATTTAATTGTTGCGGATTGTCAACTATCCACTTCTGGCTTTGCTCTGTCAGATATTTCAAGTCTTATGCACAGCAAGGATGTTCCATATCTCACCAGTATGACTACTAAGAAATTATAGGCAAACCATATGCAACACAAACTCGCTGTTTACTTTCGCGATCTTTTGCATTACTTAGATATTCAGTTAATAACCGTCCCTTTCCTGGAGAAAAAGGATTTCCGGCTCAATAGCTGTAATCCAAACGCACCTAAGTACATGCAATATTTACCTCACCTCCAAGTACTAGCCCACTGATTACCACTATTATGGTGCAGATTTAATGCAACTAAATGAGGTAATTCCACAGGGATCATCGCTTGCACAATGAATAGTGCCCTTTATCTATGTCGACCAGGGTACATCCATACCACAGCGACCGACATTAAAAACTGCATCCAGCAAGACAAACCCAAGCCGCCTCTTTGCTTCTCTGGCCTGAATGTCAGCGCTTTTCTGAGATTTTAATAGAAATCGGGAATAAATATTTATTCCCGATTAATTTCCTGTTCAAATCAGACTTGCTTAAGCAGCAGACTGTTTCCCTTTTGTTCCAGGGGAAACAAAACCCATACCCACTAGTCCAATGCCTAATAAGAACAATATACCAGGCTCTGGTACTGCTACTGGCGAAAAGCTTGTATTTCCCGAACCAATAATTCTTGCGTCGGTAAAATTACTGGGGGGCAGAGTAACACCCGTTACACTGGTATTGACGCCATTAAAGTCTCCCACGGTAGAACCACCAGCAAAAGCCGTACCACCAAAAAATCCGCCTACTGGCGTGGCATCAAACGCCACATGAAAGTCACCTGCGGCCAGCCCCGGAAAAACATGGAATCCACCCCCATTTGATCCCAATACGCCTGACAGGACTCTTATATCCTCTCCAGCACCAGCGGTAGCCACTATAGAACCACCAGACAGGCCAAGTGCGGTATCCAAGGATGGATCCACAAAAAAATCAACCATAAAGCCAGTGAATGTACCGTCTACGCCCGCTCCTGCGATTGCGGTGGTCCCATTTCCGTTAAACAACGCATAGAGTTGATAATCTACCCCTAACCCTGTTCCAAGAACCGGAGCGCCACCTAAACTATTACGGAAAGTACCGAAAAAACCACCACCGGTTTCTGTAAATGCAAAGCCGGTTTGATCTACTTCAGCTGTATAGCTAAAATCGATAAAACGTGCCGCAAAAGGTGCATTTGCCTTACCAACTGCACCGGGATTAACGGTGAACTCTTCTGCAAATGTCAAACCACCCGGGACATGTGCAGCTAAGGCTGCTGAACTGCCTAAAATTAGTCCCGCCGCCAAAAATGCCCCAGCCATTAAATGTTTCGACGAATTAGATAATGATTTCATAATCTACTCCTTTAGGTTAAATTGCGATAAATCAACTAGAGCTAACGTTTCAAATGGCTAGGAAATAATAGCCATATAAGATTACAAAGCAAATATTATGCCACTAAATATATCTAATTTATAAACAGGCAATTACGGGATTATTTTATTATAGGAATAACAGAACTCTAGGCAACATGTAAAAAAATTCGACATAAAAACTGAACAGTTATTGCCACTTCGATTTCAATACATTGAGCTTGTAAAAATCTCATCACAGAGCATCATAGACACTTCACTATCTTAATTACTTCATTTCTATCACACCTATTATTCCTTGATATACAGTTACTTGATATAGGTGGAAAACGAACGATCACTAAAAAACCAGTTCATGCTTCTGACTCAAGAAATAGCAATCAGGGTAAAAGTGTAAGAAAATCCGACACAAGCGACAAACCGATATCGATCGGTCCGGATTACTTTGTGATCAAATTCGGAAAATTGCATTGGATCTACTAAGCCTGAGCCCCAGCTAATCAATCGGCAAAGTCGCTCAAATCAATCTTAATGCCTCAATCTACTCTGAACTATCCAGACTCTCTACAGGCAGCTTTTTATCTGGAAGATATCAATTCAAGCAGCCAAGCATATTCACATCAAACAATCGCTTCCAGGCCGGCATTAGAACCATCTTTCTGATTTGATCATTCTTTTCGCATGGAAAAAGCATTACACACGCTTCCTCGCTAGTCTGGAACCGTTAAGCGTGACAACGGTAAACGTAATGAACGCGCGCCAAACAAGGCACCCAACCCAATTCGCCCCAAAAATAATGTACGGGGTGCATCATTTGCTAAAATTCGATCCAATTGCTCAGCGAGCATTTGTGCCTGTGACCAGGCTGCTGCTGATTGAGAAAAGTGCCTTTTTTCACGTACGTAACGAGAAAAGACCAAAGGCGTTAGTTCAGGCTGTAAACCAAGCCCCAGGCTAGTGGCGGCAAGCCAAAAACGCTGAGTTGCCCGGCCCGCAGCCACGTAGTCATCTATCGATTCGGGCGCTTTATGAGACAAAATAGCGAAGTGGGCTGCACAGCAAATACCCGGAATCAGATCCATTTCAAGCCGCGGAATTAGATGTCCAGCTAAAAAGGTATTAAAAAAATGAACGCGTTTCCAGCTTACCATGACCCATCGCATCAATTTCAATGTCAGTGCGTCCAATCCCAGCGCTTGATCCGGTACCTTATCCTCACTGAAACGAGTTCCCCATTCAATGATATCGCGGTGAACCGTATAAGCTTCTGGCAGTGTCAGCCTGAGTTTTGCATTATCAAACATTAGTTTGGCCAAGCGCCAGCGCTGCCCGCTGCTTGTAAACCAGCGCACAGTATAGTCTTTTCCAACAGCATCTTGCAGCGCCTGTTTCTGTAATTCGGTAAGCGGTGTAGTACGCATTGCGCGGCGCTGTACAAAACGATGCTCAATATAGGGCAGCAAGGGACTTGACAACAGCTGCTCATCCGAAAATAGTTCCACAGAATAATCAGGATGCGTATCTTCCGATTCAGGTTGCCGCTTGAATACCGCTTGCAAACCATGCGCACTGGCAGCGATAGCAAGTGTTTCCAACAACGCGCCATGGGCAATCTGGCTTGAATGGCCATCCAGGTCATAGATACAATGATCGCGAGTATCAAATGCGTGTACCACCAAATGGCGTTCGTCGATGACTTCAAATCGCCAGGGTTGTGTATTATCACCACTCGGCGCCCAGCGGGCAAGCTGGAGAATATCAGCAATAGGTTGGGGAATAGAGCGCATTTATAAACCCAGTTTTCGTTTAGCAATCGTAATTGCGAGACGCTGCAGAGGATTCCGGTTACCGCCCGGTCGCCACGTGCGAGCAAGTTTCTTGCAGTAGGGATCAAAATGATACCCTCTGGGCGCCGCCCAGACAGGGCCACGGTTTAGCAGGATCTTTAAAACCTCAGTGGCCGCAACGCCAGCACAAAGCTGACAGGCCATTATCGTGGATGGGCCCTTTTGTCCGGCCAGATCGACTGTTGTAGGATCGACCAGGTAATCCATTTGTAAACGTGCCGGAGCCAGCCCCATCAGGAAGCGCAGGGGTTTTTCTATCTCAGGACCATCCTCTAAGCAAAAATAATCATTGAAACTCATACCTCCAGGTAGAAAATTAAGCACCGCTACGCCCATCCCCAACGGCGCGGCAGTGACAGCGGGAATACCTTTTAACTCGCAAGCATTAAAAACCTGCTGACGAGCTTTGAGAGCAAAGAAATCCAGGCCATCAACATAAATATCCACGCCCTCCAGAAAATCTTCCAGATTGTCGGCCGTCACCCCATCGGAAAATGCTTTGATTTCAAGCTCAGGGTTAATGTCCCGCGCCTGGCGAATCATCACCGTAAGTTTATCCTGACCCAGCGTACTTAAAGTAGCACCCGCCTGTCGGTTAAAATTAACCAGATCGAAAGTATCAAAATCAGCCAGATGAAAAGCGCCAATCCCCAGCCTGGCTAATGCCAACAAATGAAAACCGCCAACGCCTCCCAATCCCCCAATGGCAACACATTTTTTACGCAATATTTGTTGCTCAACCTGAGTTACCCAGCCGATATTACGCGAGAATGCAGTTTCATAGCTAAATCCGGATTCCATTATTCACACTCTCCACACCAACTGTATTTATTATAGAATATAGCATTAATCATGAGCCGCCACCATGAATCAGATGAGCAATCTTACTCTATTCTTTCGAAATGTAACCGACCCAGGTTATAGTTGCCTTTTCAGCCAAAAACACCTTCTTTCGATAGACTGACACATGATGCGAATATTTTGGCTAGATTTTCTATTGGCATTCCGCAATATCGTGCGCCAAAAGCGCCGAAGCGCTATTGCCTTAGGTTCGATTGTATTTGGAATCGTCGCTCTAGTCCTGGCCAGCGGATTCATAGCGTATATATCGTGGGATTTTCGCGAATCTACAATCAAATCACACCTGGGTCATCTGCAAATCGTACGGCCAGGCTATCATGCCGAAGGAAAGGCCAATCCCAATGCTTTCCTCCTGCCAGATACCATCCCTGAACTTGGCATACCAAACGAAGCACCCCACATTACGACCATCGCTCCGCGACTCTCCTTTAGCGGCTTAATCAGCTATGGCGAATCGACACTTTCATTTATCGGTGATGGCGTCGATCCAGAAAAACAAACCGTCTTTGGAAATGAACTCCTTATTTCATCAGGAGACAATCTGTCTGCTGATAATCCGGCGCAGATTATTATCGGTACGGGGCTGGCTCGCAATCTCGGGGTAAATGTAGGCGACTCGATTGTGCTCCTGGTCAATACCGTATCGGGAGGCATTAATGCGATTGAGGTGACTATTCAGGGGCTCTTCTCTACAGTCACAAAATCCTATGACGATAATGCGTTGCGGCTGCCTATCGAAACAGCCCGACAATTGCTGCGTACACAAGGTTCACATAGCTGGGTGATATTATTAGCCGATACGGCACAAACCGATGTCATACTGACACAGTTGCGTAACCAATTACCACCCGACAAATTTGAAATCGTGCCATGGTATGAACTGGCTGA
The DNA here is from genome assembly GCA_965369175.1 of uncultured Nitrosomonas sp. GTDB lineage: Bacteria > Pseudomonadota > Gammaproteobacteria > Burkholderiales > Nitrosomonadaceae > Nitrosomonas. The sequence continues at coordinate 105,151 of CBDUPR010000004.1, read as the reverse complement.
TTTTTATCACAAAACGATGGCACTTTTTGCCAAACAGGTTCAGGCAATCAAGGCAATCATCGCCTTTATTATCTTGCTCAGCATCTCCAATACCATGATGATCAGCGTAATGGAACGAATTGGTGAAATAGGGACTATCATGGCGCTTGGCATAAAACGCAGCGGCGTGATACGTTTGTTCCTCAGCGAGGGCATTCTGCTAGGCTGTATTGGTGGCCTGCTTGGCTTGGCGCTCAGCTTACTGCTGGCTCATATCATCTCCGATATCGGCATCCCGATGCCCCCTCCTCCAGGAATGAGTCACGGTTATACCGGGGAGATTCTAGTTACCCAGAACATCGCACTGGAATCGCTGATACTCGTTGTGAGTACAACAATAATCGCCAGTTTTTATCCTGCCTGGAAAGCGTCGAGGATGCAAATTGTCGATGCATTAAGGCACAATCGATAGATTGATTTAAATTATGTTTAGATTTACGTTGCGCAACATCATTCGTCAAAAAACACATACCGCCATGATACTGGCAGCTATTATTTGCGGTGTAGTGGGTACTATCCTTGCTGGCGGCTGGGTGCATGATATCTTTATCAAGCTGGGCGAAGCGCTGATTCATTCACAATCAGGACACTTGCAAATCTACATGAAAGGCTATCATGAAGCCGGCTCACGTACACCAGAAAAATATCAGATCTCAGCGCCGAACACAATCCGGCAGCAAATTACCACCTTACCCGAGGTAGACAGCGTTATGGCACGCCTGAATTTTTCAGGTCTACTTAACAATGGACGCAGTGACTTGCCCATTATCGGCGAGGGTGTGGAACCCGGTCTCGAGGCAAAGCTTGGAAGCGCCATTACGATGACGGCAGGACGCCAGCTAGCCGATACAGATGTCTTTGGGATGATACTTGGACAGGGAGTTGCTCGGGGATTACGATTAAAACCCGGCGATCACGTGACGGTGCTGACCAATACGCTTGAAGGTACATTGAACAGTTTAGATTTCGAGATAATCGGCATATTTCAGAGCTTTTCTAATGATTACGATGCGCGTGCCATTAGAATTCCGCTGGCTGCTGCTCAAGAACTGCTCAACACACAAGGAATTAATGCCTTTGTCATCTCATTACAGGAAACAAACGATACCGAGCGCGTTGCAACCAGGCTAAAAAGCCAACTGGATTCTGCCGGACTAGAAGTCAAAACCTGGATTGAATTAAACGACTTTTATGAAAAAACCGTAGAGATGTATAAGGGACAATTTGGCGCACTACAGCTGATTATTCTGATCATGGTTGTACTAAGCGTTGCAAATAGCGTTAATATGAGTATCTTTGAGCGGATGGGAGAATTTGGCACGATGATGGCATTAGGCAATCAAGGTAGTCAGGTGTTCCGCCTCATCATTAGTGAAAGCACCGTACTCGGGCTCATTGGCAGCAGTCTCGGTGTAGGAACAGGTGTACTGTTGGCATGGATTATTTCGACGATAGGTATCCCTATGCCGCCACCGCCCAATGCTAATATTGGCTATATAGCTCAGATCCAGATTGTTCCTTCTGTATTACTGTTATCTTTTATGATGGGTTTAGGTGCGACGGTTCTAGCAGCCTGTCTTCCAGCCAGGCTGGTTTCCCGCACACCAATTGTCGATGCATTGCGACAAAATTTCTAATCAGAATGTGTAACGTAGTTCAGTATAAATACGATCGCTATCGTCAAAGCGCCCAAAAAAACCAGTGGAGCGACCACCAAAAATATCTGCTCCAAGTGCCATTCGCCAGTTTTTTACGAAATTCCAGGATAGTCTTGGCCGGAGCATCCAATCGCTACGATTGAGACTATGAATCAACAACACCTGTGTTTCCAGGTTTTGTCTGAGTTGACTATTCAGTAAAATGCTAGCGCCACTCTCCTGCCTGTCTGGAATAATATCTGGATCATATGCCAGATGAATACGCTGAAAAAACTGTAGATTCATGCGGGTCTCAACCGGCAAATTAAAATCAAGACCCAGCACATAATCAAGCGTATCCTGTCTGACCAAGCCATTCATCTGGGCAGGACGTGTTACATTCATTCTGCGCCCGTCTGTATAAATCAACTCACCCTTCAACACTGCCGCACCAAGATCTTTTGTAAAGGTTAGCCCAACCTGATCAATTTCCTCATGACGTGCTTGAAATACGAGCGGTTCGGTCGGCCCGCTGACCCGGAAGAAAGTAGGGGCCGCATCCAGACTATGATAGTAAAAAGCTGAAATATCCCAACCATCGATTAATTGAGACAGGCGCAGCCCATAGTTTGAATGTGCAATATTCCGTCCCGATTTATCTTCATTCAAAAAAGTCGCTGCAACAGGAAATGAAAAGGGGAAAAAATCTGCACCTGGTTTTCCTGTTTGATCAAAACTGGCAACCGGTATCCACAGTAATTCTGCATGAAAATCACTTTCTGCATGAGTATATTCGGCGCGTACTGCCCACTGTGGAATACGCAATATATCAAAATCGGGTAGAACAAATTCACGCAGATCCTTGGCAGATACGACATCAGCGAAAAATAATCCGACCATTTCGCCCCATACTACGTGCTGACGACCCAAGCGAAAATCAAAACTCCCTGCGGAAATGTCTACATAATTCTCACGCAGGAAGAATTCTTGACGTTGATCCCGGCGAACTGAGCCTGGATAGAAATCAGATAAATCATAAATAGCGTCATAATCGAAACGACCGCTGATTTTCCATTTTATGTACTCATTCAGTTGTCCATTCCGTGACAACTCAGTACGTAGCTTCGCTTTGGAAAAATGCGCGGGATCGCTATAAGCATATGCCACCTCTAATTGAGAAAATCCTTGCCAGCCCGTTATCCACTTTTTCCAAACAGGTACGGATGGTGATTTTTCTGTATTGACCTCATCACTACCGAATAAAGCTTCACGTGTAGATACTGCTAATATTACATCATGCCGCATATCGGATTGAGCCAGGCTGAACAATGGAAAAGCAGCCAGTACAACAATCCATAAAATATGTTCAAATTTACGCGAGCGGCTCATCCGCTGTGCTTGAATATATGCTCTGCAGTCTTCTGATTCGTACGGCAGCGCTCTCTGGCTATCGTCGTTTCTTCATCCAATTCAATATTGGGTAATGTAATCCGGCCATCCTCGATGCGTACCAGTCGATCGGCCATTGCCATAACACGTTGATCATGAGTAGAAAAAATAAACGTTGTTTTCAAATGGCAATTAATCTCTTTCATCAATTGCAAAATACTATCACCCGTCTTATGATCCAAGTTGGCGGTCGGCTCATCAGCAAGAATGATTTTCGGCTGCGTTGCCAGCGCACGGGCAATCGCAACACGTTGCCGTTGTCCGCCACTCAATTGATTAGGTCGATGATCAGAAAATCTCGACAGACCCACTATGTCGAGAAATTTTACAACGCGCTCACGCCGTTCTGTTGCACTCAATTCCTTAAACTGCAATAGCGGATATTCAACATTTTCTTCTGCTGACAAAACAGGAAACAAATTAAATGTTTGAAAAATAAAGCTAATCGTTCTTGCCCTGAGATCGGATAGCTCGTCAGGCGTTTTACCGCTGATATCCTGATCATTAATATATATTTTTCCAGCCGATGGCGTATCAATGCAACCAATCAAATTAAGTAATGTGGATTTACCACTGCCAGATGGCCCGGCAATAGCCAGAAAGGCCCCATTTTCAATATTCAGGGAAATATTTTGAAGTGCCTGGACTTGTTGCTCGCCCAAGGAGTATTCTTTACAAACATTTTCAATTCGAACAATATTCATTAGATTCGTCCTAAAATCTACGAGTCCGTAGAAAGACGATATTCTATATGAGGAGCAGGCATGAAACAAAAACTTTCACAATACTGGCCAGCCGGAATTTTCTTATTTATCGCGCTGCAAATACCTTATCCATTGTTAGCCGAGGTAGCCGAAACTCATCATTTACCAGATAATATAGAATCCGCTCAGAATATATTAAAAAAAGCTGACGAAATTCGTTTTCCGGATGAAAGCTTCCAGGTAGAGGTGCACATCAGTACCACATCACCCGACCAACAAACAGACATCAGAGAATACCGAATTCTATCCAAGGGCAATGAGAACAGCGTGGTAATGGCTACTGCGCCCGCTTCCGAGCGAGGTCAGATTATCCTGATGAAAGGCCGGGATCTATGGATATTCATGCCCAGTGTTTCACAACCAATACGCCTGTCTCTTTCACAGCGACTGACTGGCCAGGTTGCCAATGGGGATCTTGCGCGTGCCAATTTTACCGGTGATTACAATCCGACACTCCTTCGCATAGATACGATTGATGACAAGGAATATTATGTATTAGAACTCACCGGCGTCGATCGGAGTGTGACCTATCATAAAGTTCTATACTGGGTACAACGATCAAATTTCTGGCCATATCGCGCTGAATTTTATTCGCTCTCTGATCGCTTGCTCAAAACAAGTCGTTATGAGGATTTCCAGCAAGTACTTGGGAAGCTTCGTCCAACACGTCTGGTCATGGAAGATGCACTACGTAAAGATGAAATATCTGTACTGGAATATTCATCAATGACATTACGTGATTTACCTGACAAGGTTTTCACCAAACATTATCTAAAAAAATTATAATGATATTATTAAGTTATACTCTGAAGAATTAAACGAAATTGAGATATAAAAACCACTGCAAGAGGCAAGTACAATGACACAATCAGAAAAGGGTAATCATAAGGATACGTTTAATCGATATTTTCAAATTGTGCCCGCCTTTTCCGAAGCTTTAAAAGACGAAGTCTATCGTATCCGACACCAGGTCTATTGTGAGGAACTGGGATTTGAATCGGCACAATCGAATAAACGGGAAACCGATAAATATGATATTGACTCATCGCATCTCTTGATCCGCAATATTCAGACCAACGAATTTATCGGCTGTGCTCGCATTATTCGTGTTCATTCGGTCAACCCGCATCACTTGTTACCATTCGAGAAAACCTGTGCCGATACGCTCGACAGAACCATTGTCGATCCAGCAAAATTACCACGCCATAAAATTGCCGAGGTATCCCGTCTTGCCGTCATTGCCAAATACCGTAGACGAAAAAGCGACACAGCAAACGCGATCAGCATTTCAAGTGAAGATTTTGGCACAGCAAAACAACCCCGTTTTCCTTATATACCGGTCAGCTTGTATCTTGGCTCAACCAAACTGGCCAGTTCTTATGGGATTGAAAACGCATTCGCACTGACAGAAGAACGATTAGCCAATCACTTCTCAAAACTGGGCTTTGATCTTCAATGCATAGGCGGTCCTATCGAGCATCATGGAAAACGTGTTCCTTCTATGCTCAATGTAGACGGTACTATCAACAAAATGTATCCACCCTTACGCCCGCTTTACCAAAGTATCGCAGCGGATATTGACGCACATATACCCATCGATTCCAGAAATTTCAATAAATAAGCGGGCAATCCAATCCTCATTAATTTATTTTGCCAGGTGCGATCGAAGGCTTGCAATAAAATCGGGATGGAAATTCATCACTTCTACGTGAATTTCTAATGACATCTCCTCCATTTTTGACACATGCCATAGTCGCCCTGTCCAGGCTTGAAAAATATTCATCGGTACCAGGCGGCGATGAGATCGGTGGGACGATCTCCTTGATACGAACACAGGTTTCAGGCTCATCTGATTCAGAAACCGCACCCTCCATGGCGGGTAATGGGCATAATCTGCAGGGATCCCCTGGACACAGACAACCCTTGCATGCCGCCTGTATTGGCAGCGCAATCACGGCCAGCAGCAAGGTAGAAATAAATATGATGACCATTTTAAACTTATCCATCCATTCCATTTTCATAATTTCTCCCGATTCATTTCAATCATTCTCATTAATATTCTAACCATAAGAATGGTGGCCGCTCCTCCATAGTACTATGGCTGATTATGCTTTTACTTAATAATATTGACAGGCATATCTAATCTAATAGAAAACAGTGATTTTATCCCACGATAACCCCCGAATCATTGTTTGAGTGCCATGCCAATGATAAACAATATAGGGTCAAAGGCCAATAAAAGACATTTATTCAAAAACAGGACCATGATCATGCTGCCCAATCACAGGCAGATCAGCCATACCAATAACCTGGCTTAGGTTAGTGCTTTATCATTCATTCTCGATTGAGCCGATACTATCTGATATTTCCATGATAAACAGGATATTAATCTTTTTCAAAATACCCGAATTCGCTACAAAGCGCAAAAACATATAGAATACCTGGTTTTTCCAAGTCTTCACCTCAGGTACAATTTTGATCTCTACTGCCAACATCACAATGCAATTTGGGGCCAAACCCCTGTTTGAAAATGTTTCCGTAAAATTCGGTGACGGTAATCGTTATGGTTTAATTGGCGCAAATGGTTGTGGAAAATCCACATTCATGAAGATCCTTGGCCAAGATCTCGAACCGACTTCCGGCAACATTAATGTTGATAGCGGGGAACGCGTTGGAAAATTACGTCAGGATCAATTTGCATTCGAAAATCATATGGTCATTGATACAGTCATGATGGGGCATGAAGAACTGTGGCGTGTCAAAGAAGAGCGCGATGCCATTTATGCCAACATGGATGCGACCGAAGCTGATTATATGCATGCTGCCGAACTCGAATCTCAATTTGCTGAGCTGGATGGTTATTCTGCTGAGGCGCGGGTGGGCGAATTGTTGCTCGGCGTTGGCATTCCACTCTCTCAACATCATGGGCCGATGAGTGCGATAGCCCCTGGCTTTAAGTTACGCGTATTGCTCGCACAAGCACTCTTCTCCAATCCGGATATCCTCTTATTGGATGAACCTACAAACAACCTGGATATTAATACTATTCGCTGGCTGGAAGGCGTTATTAATACAAGCAAAAGTACTATGATCATTATTTCCCACGATCGGCATTTTCTGAATAGCGTTTGCACCCATATGGCTGATCTGGATTATGGCGAAATCCGTATTTATCCTGGGAATTATGATGAATATATGACGGCCTCGACGCAGGTACGTGAACGCATGTTAGCTAATAATGCAAAGAAAAAATCTCAGATCGCCGAATTACAATCTTTTGTCAGCCGCTTCTCAGCTAACGCATCTAAAGCACGACAGGCCACCAGTCGTGCCCGTCAAATAGAAAAAATTAAATTAGAAGATGTTAAACCTTCTAGCCGCCAATATCCTTATATTCGCTTTGAAGTAGACGAAAGAGACAAGCTTCATCGTTTAGCCGTATCTGTACGGAATATTCGCAAGAGCTTCCCTGAAATGAAGCAGCCTTTGCTAAATGACTTCAGCATCAACATTGAGGCGGGTGAAAGAATTGCCATCATTGGTCCAAATGGGATTGGCAAAACAACATTATTGCGCTGCCTTGCTGGAGACCTGTCACTCGATGCTGGAGAAATAAAATGGGCTGAAAAAGCAAACCCTGGCTATTTTGCACAAGATCATGCAGCTGATTTTGAAATTAAGATGTCACTGACTGACTGGATGACTCAATGGCGACAGGAAAATGATGATGACCAGGCAATACGGAGTGTGCTAGGTAGATTACTATTCTCAGGAGATGAAGTAAAAAAATCGGTCAAAGTGATCTCTGGTGGAGAACAGGGGCGAATGCTTTTTGGTAAACTGATCCTGCAAAAACCGAATGTTCTACTCATGGATGAGCCAACAAATCATCTGGATATGGAATCCATTGAATCGCTTAACAGTGCGCTTGAGAAATATACTGGTACCTTGATCTTTATTTCTCACGACAGGGAGTTTGTATCTTCTCTCGCAACACGTATTCTGGAACTAAAACCGGACGGCATTAATGATTTCAGGGGTAATTATGAGGACTATCTCCACGATCAAGGTATAGAATAATCAGTCGCTGTTGATTTCCTATCTTATCTTTCAATTAATTCAGCCCATTGATTCAAAAATAAGACTCAGAGTAACCCGGAAACTCATATATCTAATATTTCAATTCTCTGTCATAACAAGCGGAATCGTTTGCTATACTTCCCATATTCAGTAATGAAGGATGAAAATATATGAGATTTCTTGCAATATTCTTTCTGAGTTCAATGTATTTTTCTACAGCTATCGCTGAGAATCTTCAGAATCTCCAGCAACGGGCCAGCTTTGCCTATGAACAAATGGTAAAAGCCAAGTATGAAGCTGAGCTCTCAGAAAAAGATAATACTGAGGTCGAAAACAAGGTACGGCGTATCAAACAGCAGTTATTGAAAGCTGAACAAGAAGCGGAGATTACCGGAAAAAAACTCGAGCAGGCTAACCTAATAAAAGAACGCGCCATCAATGAATGGAATCGCGCCTCTGAGGTATTGGCGCGTAAATGGGAAGAATCAAAAATGCAGTAGTTAGTCCTGCAATCTTAATATCATCTGTACATGCGGAATTCCAGCCTCTATAAAGCGCTTTCCTGCTATTTTAAATTCAAATTTCTTGTAAAATCTGATTGCATCGATCTGCGCATTAATCACAACATGCTGAAATTTTCTGTTTTTCATTTCCTCTAGCAGCCGTCTCAACAAAGCACTGCCCACGCCCTGACCACGCCATTCCTGCAGCACAGCCATACGGCCAATATGACCATCTGACAGTAGCCTTGCTGTGCCTATAGGCCTGCCGTCCGCAGCGAGTGCAAGTGCATGCAGACTATTGATATCAAACTCGTCCCACTCTAGTTCTGCCGGAATCTGCTGCTCTTCAATAAACACTACCTCACGAACAGTCCGTAACAAATGTGCTTCATCTCGCCAGCTTACCAAGCGTATTATAAAAGGAGGCATATCCATTTATTCTATTTTTACTCTACAAGATCCCCGTTACACAACAGTCATTTGCTCAAAAATAAAAATCCCTATTCTTATCGGGTGCAGACAACAGAATTATTCTTTGAAATAAAGCAATACACCCGCATTTATCATACATACCACTCTTGTATTGTCTGCTCTCAGAGATTGTGCCATTCACCTCTCATTCCACAGAAGTTTGCAAACCGCTCATGCATCGAGTCATCCGTGGCGTCTCTCTATCTATTATTTAAACGGATGTCGCAACACAATCGTTTCTTCCCGGTCCGGCCCTGTTGAAATCATATCCAATGGAACCTCACAAACTTCTTCTATGCGCTTCAGATAATTCTGTGCGGCCTTTGGTAATTTCTCAAATTGCTTGATTCCTGCCGTATTATCCTGCCAGCCAGGCATTTCTTCATAAATCGGTTCACAACGGGCAAGATCATCAGCACCTACAGGCATACGTTTGCTATCGTTATTACCATTAAACCGATAGCCTACACCTAAACTGAGTGTTTCCACACCATCCAATACATCCAGCTTAGTAATACACAACCCACTAACTCCATTGATCTGGATTGAACGTTTTAATGCCACCGCATCAAACCAGCCACAACGGCGTGGGCGTCCTGTCGTTGCCCCAAACTCGTTCCCTTTCACAGCCAGATGTTTGCCAATTTCATCATCCAGTTCGGTGGGAAAAGGACCCGCACCAACGCGAGTAGTATACGCTTTGGTAATACCAAGTACGTAATGCAGCATTTGTGGTCCAACGCCGCTACCGGGCGCTGCTGCGCCGGCAATACAATTACTTGATGTAACAAATGGATAAGTGCCGTGATCAATATCCAGTAACGCGCCCTGGGCACCCTCAAATAATAAGCTGCTGCCCGCCTTGTAAGCATCAGATAACAGTTGCGCCACATCTGCGACCATGGGTTTGATTCGTTCTCCCTGACAAAGCGCTTCATCCATAGTTTTCTGAAAATCAATTATGGGTGCTTTAAAATAATGCTTCAGAACAAAATTATGATAATCGAGCATTTCACCCAATCTGGCAGCAAAACGATCTCGGTAAAATAAATCCTGAAGACGTATTGCACGTCGTGCAGCCTTGTCTTCATAGGCCGGGCCAATGCCACGTCCTGTTGTGCCAATCTTATCTACACCTCGGGCAGTTTCACGTGCATTGTCCAGTGCATAATGGCAGGGCAAGATAAGGGGGCAAGCCTCGCTGATTCTGAGTCTTTCACGCACATTCACACCGGCATTTTCAAGCATATCGACTTCTTTCAGTAATGCTTCCGGCGATACCACAACGCCATTGCCAATATAACAAATCACTTTATCACGCAAAATTCCAGAAGGAATCAGATGCAGCACAGTTTTTTTATTATCAATAACCAACGTATGCCCAGCATTATGGCCACCCTGAAAACGGACCACCCCTTGTGCATGGTCCGTTAACCAGTCAACTACTTTTCCTTTGCCTTCATCACCCCATTGTGTACCAATAACCACAACGTTTTTAGTCATATCCCAAGTCTCTATAATCCGATATCCCAATGAGATCGATTAGATCTCTTCAACAATCCATTTCCCGCTACGCAGCACAAGCTGTCTATCACAATCAAGCGTTTGTTTATTATCTTTATATCCAGGCAATTCAACTATTACAATTTGACCCGCATCGCGCAATTGTGCGATCATTTTTTCAAGTGCTTTATTATTTTTACGGCTTGGCGCCAGAATTCCCTTGGGATAAGGATCTGGCTTAATCAATCGGGATAATTCCCGTAGATCCATACTAAAACCGGTAGCCGGGCGTGCTCTGCCAAATGCTTTCCCAATCTCATCATATCGCCCACCCAAGGCAATTGCATTAGAACAATCTCTAGCATAAGCAGCAAACACCATGCCACTATGGTAGTGATAGCCCCGCAAGTCAGCTAAATCAAACGCAATGCTATCGACTACTGATTCTAATTCCTTGCCAACCGTTTCCAGCTCATCCAGCGCTTTTCTAATCTCAGGATAATCCGGCAATAAATTATATGCATGCGCCAGGATCTTTTTGTCACCATATAATTCAGGTAACAATAGTAACGCCTGCTGTGTTCGCTTATTCACATGCTTACCCATGCCAGCACATAAATCTTTTAATGCAGGAATATCCTTGTCCTGTAATGCATTAAATAATTCAGATTCTATTTCAGGTGGAATACCGGCGTTTCGAATTAACCCGCGAAAAACCGCAACATGACCAAGATCCAAATGAATTTTATCTAATCCGGAGATTGATAAACAGCGCAGCATCAAATACTGTATTTCTAAATCACTGTCTAAACCTCTGTGACCATAAAGCTCTGCGCCAATTTGAAGTGGTTCACGAGTACGGGTTAACCCTGATGGTGTGGTATGCAGCACACTACTCGCATAACACAAACGGGTAATACCATCATAGTTTAGTAAATGCGCATCGATACGTGCAACCTGTGGCGTCATATCAGCACGCAAACCCATCATCCTGCCGCTCAACTGGTCAATCACCTTGAACATGTGCAAATCCATAGCACTGCCACTACCGGTCAGCAAGGATTCAACATACTCCAGCAACGGCGGAATAACCAACTGATAACCATGTACCCGTAACATATCGATAATACGCCGACGCATCTGTTCGATATGTAACGCCTCTGTAGGCAGAATATCTTCGATATATTCGGGAAGCAGCCAGTTACGCATGTGTATAAATCATAAACTGGTCATATGATGATAAGAAAGACAAGAACCTAACTCAGAATCAAAAGTAATGCCAATCCGATCAGCATTGAGCTCAAACCAATAAAGCGTATCTGACCATCTTCAATTTCAGTTAATTTCTTAAAGGTTTCCCGCCAGGTTCGAGGAGACAAGAATGGCATCATACCTTCCAATATCAACATTAATGCAATTGCAATCAGAAAAGTATCCCACATACTGCAATATCTCCAACAAGGTGCGCTGCACACACGTGCATCTCTAAAACAACAAAGGCCTGTACATTCCCAATGCTATGGAGAGATTCTTCCTGTTCAGTAACAATACATTATTACACTATTGATACCACGCTTTTCAGAATCTCTCCACACACTAGATATGAGATATACCTAAAGTATACTCACTACATGGATTTATAATTCTACTATCCTATTTTCCATTTCCAGATGGATTCTTTAGATATTTGAAAAAATCCGAGGTAGGCTCAAGCACCATCATATCCCCTTTATTTTTAAAGGATTGCTTATAAGCTTCTAAGCTACGATAAAAATCATAAAATTCCGGATTCTTTTCGAAGGCTTCCGCATAGATAGCTGTCGCCTGGCTATCGCCTTCACCCATAGTTTTCTGAGCTTCACGATAAGCTTCGGCTATAATGACTTCGCGCTGACGATCAGCATCCGCACGGATTTTCTCGGATTCCGCAAAACCTGTTGAGCGTAATTCATTGGCTACCCGTTTCCGTTCCGCTTCCATCCGACGATAAACTGATTCACTGACTTCCTGAGGCAAATCTACACGTTTCAAACGGACATCCACAACTTCCACACCAATCTTACGCGCGTCAACGTCTGCTTTCTGACGCATAATTTCCATAATGAGATCCCGTTCTCCTGAAACCACATCATGGACGGTACGATTACCAAATTCATCACGCAAACTGGAGTTAATTGTCTGCTGCAAGCGTGTCTGGGCCAGAGCTTCATCACCCCGTACACTGACATAGTATTGTTTTACGTCTACTATATGCCATTTCACAAACAAATCTACCAATACGTTCTTTTTCTCTGACGTTATAAAGCGTTCCGGCTCTTCCGAATCCATAGTCAGAATTCGTTTTTCAAAAAAACGGACATTCTGTGCTATCGGAATCTTAAAATACAAACCAGGGGAAGTTTTAACATCAATTACCTCACCCAATTGGAACAGGATGGCCTGCTGCCGCTCATCCACAATGTAAATCGCAGAACTGCCCAGAAAAAATAATGCAACAAGAATACTTAATAATGCTGACTTGATCTTTTTCATCTATCTCATCTCCCGTTCACGGTTACGAAATGACTCTCGTGTACGTATGCTGCTATCAGGTGTAGCCTCCTGTATCGCAGCAGGGGACTGTGCATTGGTTACAGATGATTTTGATGTGGATCCACCCATCTGGATCAACTGATCCAAGGGTAAATATAATAAATTGTTTCCACTCTTCTGATCGATGATTACCTTACTGGTATTGGAAAGGACCTGTTGCATCATATCCAGATATAAGCGATCACGCGTCACAGCAGGGGCTTTATCGTACTCAACAAGAACCTGACTAAAGCGACTTGCATCACCCTCTGCATTTGCAATAACCCGCTGCTTATAACCTTGCGATTCTTCTAGCAAACGAGCCGCGTTACCTGTTGCTTTAGGAATAACATCATTCGCGTAAGCCTGACCCTCATTTTTTTGTCGTTCCCTATCCTGTCCCGCCTTTACCGCATCATCAAATGCAGCCTGTACCTGCTCTGGTGGTTGTGCGTTTTGCATAGTGACCCGGCTTATTGCAATTCCGATTTTATAACGGTCCAATGTTGCCTGCATTAACTGCGTAGCACTTGCTGCCACCTGTTCACGACCTTCGTAAAGGACATAATCCATCTTACTTTTACCGATAATCTCACGAATCGCAGTCTCTGCTGCCTGCAGTACCGCATCCTCAGGATCTCTATTAGTAAATAAAAAATTCTCAGGGCTGTTCAAAATATACTGCACAGCAAATTGAATATCAATGATATTCTCATCATCAGTCAACATCAGAGATTCTTTCAGCACTTTACTTCTGACATTATTTCGATAGCCAATCTCAACGGTACGAACCTGGCTCACATTCACCAGCTCTACTGTCTCAACCGGGTAAGGTAAATGCCAGCGTAAACCCGCAGGCGTAGTATCGACAAACTGGCCAAATCGCAATACCACACCTCGATGGCCTTCATTCACAATATAAAAACCACTGCCTGCCCACACCACCAGCAATAGCCCAATAATCAATATGATACTACCACTGCTATATTGCCTAGGGCCACTCCCGCGTGATCCGCCGTCGTTTCCGTCACCCTTTCTTTGTCCGAAAATATCACTGATTTTTTTATTTACATTCCGCAAAACATCATCCAAATCAGGTGGACCAGAATTGCCTTTCTTTCTTCCCCATTGAGGATCGTTTAGTCCCATAATCATTCCCGTTTTGTTCGTTTAAAAATTTACTGCGGCAATAAGCCGCCAGTTACTTTTCCAACATTTATAGATTCCTCGTGGAGCCTTTTTGGATTCCTTGAAATTTCTTCTGCCAATGCCAGTTTAACAAATTCCAAACCTGCGCCGGTTTTTGCGCTTAAACGAATACGTGATATTCTACCATACTCATCCCGCCCGTAATCAGCCTCATCTGCTATTGGCGTGTGCAGATCGATTTTATTAAATACCAGAATTTGTGGAATAGTATCTGCACCAATTTCGCTCAATAATGTATTGACCGCTTCAATTTGTTCTTCCCGATTTGGGCTACTCGCATCTACAACATGTAGCAGCATATCGGCCTGGATCGTCTCTTCGAGAGTAGCACGAAATGCAGCAACTAACGTATGAGGCAGTTCACGAATAAAACCCACGGTATCAGAAATCACCACTGAATCATCTTTTGAAATAAACAATTTCCGAGTAGTCGTATCAAGCGTTGCAAATAACTGGTCTGCAGCATACGATTGCGCGCCAGTCAATCTGTTAAATAACGTAGACTTCCCCGCATTAGTATAACCAACAATGGAAATCGATAAAATGGATCCCCGCCGCCTGGATCGCCTTTGAACCTTACGCTGACGCTGAAGCTTTATCAATCTTTCTTTGAGTAACTTTACACGCTTTTTAATTAATCTTCGATCTGTTTCTAATTGGGTTTCGCCCGGACCACGCAGACCAATTCCTCCTTTTTGGCGTTCCAGATGAGTCCAACCCCGGATCAATCTTGTCGAAAGATGCTCCAGCTGTGCCAGCTCTACTTGTAATTTTCCTTCGTGGCTCTTGGCACGTTGTGCAAAAATATCCAGTATCAAACTGGTACGATCTATTACAGAACAGTCCAGACGCTGTGATAAATTGCGCTGCTGAGCCGGAGACAGTTCATGATTGAAAATTACCAGCGATGCGCCCGTTTGTTCTAGCACGCTGGCTATTTCATCTACTTTACCACTACCAACATAAGTGGTTGGATCAGGGCGGGAACGCTTACCTTCAACAATTGCAAGAATTACCAACTGGTCACTGATCGCTAGTTGTTGTAATTCCTGCAAACGTTCCATATGCATGCCGCTGCCAAAATCAAGACTCACCAATACAACTTCATTATTTTTTGTATCCAAATGTTCAGGTATCACGTGTAGCAGTCGTTTCAATGGGAATGGTCACTGCTCTTGCCGGAACCACTGTAGAGATTGCATGTTTGTATACCATCTGTGTAACCGAGTTCTTCAACAGCACAACATACTGATCAAATGAATCAATATGTCCTTGCAATTTAATACCATTTACTAAATAAATTGATACAGGTATATGCTCCTTTCGAAGCATATTTAGAAATGGATCTTGCAATAACTGCCCCTTGGTACCCATGGGTAGCTCCCTATTCTAATTATTGGAATAGTGACTCTACTGTATTTTCAAGTGCAAATCCACATTAGATAAGCAGAAACAAAAAAGATCTGATATTTCAACTCCAAATCCGATGTCAAAAAAAATTATCTCAACGGCTTGATTACCGGTAGTCAATACAAAGATTATCGATATTTCAGAATGATCCAGACCATAATAGATACAGTCTGGATCATCATTAACAGACAGCTGTCATAACGCAGCCGATCGCACCTCATCAGATATTCATGATTCGGAGTCTAATATTTTCAGGATGGATTGACATCCTCCCCTTCCTAAACGAAGGGGATTCCTAGCGACTTATTAAGCCGTTAAGAGTAGGTTTGTATTGCTACTGCCTACTGGTTCCTGCTTCTTAGACGAAACTAACGTTTCAACTCCACAGGCTAACAAGCGATGTCCTCGCTCAAGTACATTCAAGAACAGCAAAGACCGCATTAAACAGGCTTCGCCTGTGCGCTTATATCTCCGCCCTGAAGGACGAAGTTTTACGCGCCATTTGATAAACCGTCATTCGATCCGCTCTGCAAAACTATCCAATCAGCTGTCAAGAAATGGGCACAGAGGCCAGATGCACTGATTAGAATAGAGGGAATTATCCGTTTTCTTTTGCTGACTTGGCCATCATTTCTCTGGCGACAGGATGACCCTCATGACAACCATGCTTCTGGCGCGGGTTCGATTTGAGTAAGCGTGATAACTCGGTCAGCGCCTGCTGATAGACCTCACGTTTAAATTCAACTACTGATTCTAATTCAACCCAGTACTGATTCCATCGCCAGGCATCAAATTCGGGATGAGCGCTTCTGCGTAGCGACACATCACTATCGCGTCCCAACAAACGCAGCAGATACCAAATCTGCTTCTGTCCCTTGTAGTTCCCGCGCCACTCACGCCTAATCCAGCGATCCGGTACTTCATAACGCAGCCAATCTCGCGTGCGCCCCACGATCTCGACATGATTAGGATGCAAGCCCACCTCCTCCGTGAGCTCTCTGTACATTGCCTGCTCCGGACTCTCACCTGACTTGATGCCACCCTGGGGAAATTGCCAGGAGTTCTGTCTTATACGTTTACCCCAAAAAACCTCATTCCCTGAATTCAGCAGAATAATACCGACATTAGGGCGATATCCATTACGGTCAATCATGTGATTCACCCGTTTGACCCATCAAATAGTATGGATTTTTTCATATTTCGCTTCAGATTGAAAGCACCCACAAAACAAAAATCCATTCTTATCCTATATTGGTTAGTCTTTTTAGCTGCTCATATTTGATATATTCTCAATATCTATGGTAATTAGACTAAACCACACTTAGCTTAGTGTTTCAAGGTAGAATTGCCTCCCCTTTAATATCATCATAATGGAATCAAACATGCGCGTCTCGCAATTTTTTATTTCCACACTAAAGGAAGCTCCAACTGAGGCTGAATTAATCAGTCATAAACTGATGCTGCGTGCAGGATTAATCAGACGCCTGGGTAGCGGACTTTATACCTGGATGCCGTTAGGTTTAAGGATACTGCGTAAAATCGAAAATATTGTTCGCGAAGAAATGAATAAAAGTGGTGCGATAGAAATGCTTATGCCGGCAATACAACCGGCAGAGCTCTGGCAGGAAACAGGAAGATGGGAGGTATTTGGTCCCCAGATGCTAAAAATAAAAGATAGACACAAGCATGATTTCTGTTTTGGCCCAACTCACGAGGAAATCATTACAGATATTGCACGGCAGACCATCAAGAGCTATCGTCAACTGCCGGTTAACTTTTATCAGATTCAAACCAAATTCCGTGATGAGATCCGTCCACGCTTTGGTGTCATGCGTGCCCGTGAATTTATAATGAAAGATGCCTATTCTTTTCACACCAGCGAATCCAGTTTGGAGCACAGTTACCAGCAAATGTACGATACCTATCATCGTATTTTTACTCGCCTCGGGCTCAATTTTCGTGCCGTGACCGCCGATACGGGCGCAATAGGCGGCAGTGGCTCACACGAATTTCATGTGCTGGCCGACTCCGGTGAAGATGTTATTGCATTTTGTCCTGAATCTAACTATGCCGCTAATATTGAGTTAGCTGAAACACGACCATGCATAAAAACGCGCAGCGCTCCGGGCGAAAAAATGCTCAAAGTTTCGACACCAAACAAGAAAACCTGTCCGGAAGTCGCCCATTTTCTGAATATACCCCTGCATCGGATGGTAAAAACGCTCGCCGTAACAGCAAATAACAAAATGTTCCTGTTATTGTTGCGAGGAGATCATCAGCTGAATGAGTTAAAGGTAAGAAAGATTCCTTTCCTGACCGATTTTCAATTGGCCAGTGAAGAAGCGATTCTCGAAGAAATCGGTTCACGTCCCGGATACATCGGACCGGTTAACCTTGAAATCTCTGTTGTTGCCGATAATGCCGTAATGGAAATGAGTGACTTTGTGTGTGGCGCAAATGAAGCAGATTTTCACTACACGCATGTTAACTTTGACCGCGACATACCTATACCTGATCATGTTTTTGATATTCGTAATGTCGTTTCAGGTGACCCTTCACCAGATGAAAAAGGTCAATTAAAGATCTGCCGGGGCATTGAAGTAGGTCATATTTTTAAATTGCGAACTAAATATTCTGGCACCATGAAAGCAAATTATCTGGCTGAATCCGGTCAAACACATGCAATGGAAATGGGTTGTTATGGCATCGGCATATCGCGTATCGTAGCCGCAGCTATCGAACAGAATCACGATGAACGCGGCATCGTTTTTCCACAGGCAATTGCACCATTTCAACTGGTCATCATACCCATCGGCATGAAAAAAAATATTCAGGTAAAAACTGAGGCAGAAAGACTGTACAAAGAATTTCTGGCAGCCGGAATTGAAGTTCTGCTGGATGACCGTGACGGACGCCCCGGCGTCATGTTTGCTGATATGGAGCTGATTGGTATTTCACACCGTATTGTCATTGGTGAGCGTGGTTTAAAGGAAGCGACTATTGAGTACCAGGGGCGGTGCGATAAAACATCCCAGTCGATTCCACTAGAAAATATATTTTCTTTCATCACATCCAAAATATGCCCAGATTAACTGGAATCGCGCTATCACTCTTGCTTCCTCTTTCTGTTCAAGCTGGTGACCAGCGGTATGAACCGCTTGCTGCCAGCACACGCACCGTCATGCAAAAAGCAATCAGTGACCAGGCAATTCCAGCTCGGGAATTTATAGCTAAGGCTGAAAATAAACAATGGCTCAGCGCTATGAGTGACCAACTAAAAACCATCATATCCGATCCACAGGAACGGAATGATTTTCTGAGCACAGTACATTATGAAGCGACGCGTGCGGGGCTCGATCCACAGCTGGTACTCAGTGTGATTCAGGTTGAAAGTGGGTTCAAGAAATATGCTGTCTCGGAAGCGGGAGCACGCGGCTATATGCAAGTCATGCCTTTCTGGATAGAAACCATCGGCAGCAACGAACATAACCTCTTTCATCTGCGCGTCAATCTGCGTTACGGCTGCACTATCCTGCGGCATTATCTTGACATTGAGAAAGGCGATTATTTTCGTGCGCTTGGCCGCTATAATGGCAGTCTGGGGCAAGCCACATATCCACAGCAAGTATTCAATGCATGGCGCGACACATGGACGTATCATGCTGTCACAGAATCCGGCTCAGTAAATGACCTCAATGAGCGACTTCAATGAGCAGCGATCTCAGTAAGCGACCTCAGTAAGCAACTATTAACAACAACGCCAGCCAGACACCCGGAATAAAAAATCCGGCAAATACAAGCCACTATGGATTCATGGACATATCCTGCTTTAAACTGTCCACTGATTCCAGCTTTATAAATTCCTCGATATCTTCTCGTGTTATCAGTCCAAGTTTGCGCGCGGCCGGCAGCCCAGCAGGATTAAACAAATAAGTACTCGGCAGCATCGTAATATCATCAATTTGAGAGGCTATTTCTCTGCTACCCAGGACTGTCGGATACGAAATAGCTAACGAATCAACAAAGTCCATCACGACTTCTGGATCAGCGTAATCCATTGCAACCCCAATGATCATGATATCTTTACGGCTTTCATGGAGTGCAATCAAATCAGGAATTTCCTTTAGGCAAGGCGGGCACCAGGTTGCCCAGAAATTGATCAATACCCACTTACCCTTATAATCAGCCAGCGCGTGTACTTTCCCGGTCGCGTCCTTAAGCTGAAATCCTTGTGCGCTGATACTGATTGACAGCAACATGCATAAACAAAATAAGGAGATAAAATTACGTATCATCATATCGCGGTAAATCATGTACTGTTATCATTCGGATTATCCATACGCACACAGCAAGTAATGCAGGATGCTTGATAAAGCAACCCTGCAATACTGCCAGCCTATCCAGAACTAGACTTGTGGGTGCGCCTTTTCCAGCTTGCTATGCAATTTATTTAATGCGCTGAGATAGGCTTTCGCAGAAGCGACCACAACATCCGTATCGGCGCCATGTCCATTCACAATACGGCCGGATTTTTGCAACCTGACGGTTACTTCACCTTGTGAATCCGTACCGCTGGTGATATTGTTAACCGAAAATAACTGCAGTTCAGCACCACTTCCCAGTATTTTCTCGATCGCGCAGAGGGTTGCATCGACAGGACCACTCCCGCCTGACTCGGCCTGCAGTTCTTCGCCTTCTTCCGCAATAATTATACGCGCATAGGAGACTTCGCCTGTTTCACAATGAACCGTTAACGACAATAATTTATAGCGCTCCTGTAGAACCAGCACTTCATCTGAAATTAAAGCATGCAAATCCTCATCAAAAATTTCATGCTTCTTATCCGCTAACTCCTTGAAGCGCATAAATGTATTATTCAGCGTTTCTTCAGATTCCAGCTCAATACCTAACTCCATCAGGCGAGTACGAAATGCATTTCGTCCGGAATGCTTGCCCAATAATAATTTATTTGTTCCCCAGCCGACATCTTCAGCACGCATGATTTCATAGGTTTCGCGATGCTTAAGTACGCCATCCTGGTGAATACCCGACTCATGTGCGAATGCATTGGCACCAACGATGGCTTTATTGGGCTGCACTGGGAAACCCGTAATACCTGAAACCAGCTTGCTCGCTGGTACAATATGTGTCGTATCGATGCGGGTATCACAAGGAAAATAATCCTGGCGGGTACGCACTGCCATCACCACTTCCTCAAGCGAAGCATTTCCCGCACGCTCTCCTAATCCGTTGATCGTACATTCTACCTGTCGCGCCCCATTCATCACCGCTGTCAAGGAATTCGCGACCGCCAGCCCCAGATCGTTATGACAATGAACTGAAAATATGGCTTTATCAGAATTCGGTATACGCTCGCGCAAAGTGCGGATCAATTTGCCGAATTGTTCGGGCATGGTATAGCCAACCGTATCCGGTATATTCAGTGTCGTTGCCCCCGCATCAATCACCGCTTCCAATATATAACAAAGAAAATCAGTCTCTGATCGACCCGCATCCTCAGGCGAAAACTCGACATTATCCGTAAATTGCCGGGCCCACTTTACAGCCTTGACTGCCTGCTCAACCACCTGTTCAGGAGACATCCGTAATTTCTTTTTCATATGAATCGGTGAGGTCGCAATGAAGGTATGTATCCGCGCCGATTCTGCGCCCATCAATGCTTCCCCCGTACGCCTGATATCGGTTTCAATTGCCCGCGCCAATCCACACACGACACTTTGTTTCACCGTATCAGCCACGGCTTTTACTGCATCAAAATCACCATTGGATGCAGCTGGAAAACCCGCCTCAATAACATCGACACCCATGCGCTCTAGTTGCCGCGCAATATGTACTTTTTCCTCTTTAGTCATGGATGCGCCAGGACTTTGCTCGCCATCGCGCAAGGTGGTATCAAAAATAATTAAATGATCTCGCATTACTCTCTCCGCTTTAGGAAGAAAACTGGAAATGAATAAAATTCAGAAGTTGAATTTTATCGGACAGAAAAAGAAGAATGTGTAGGAATATTAGCGCGCAAGGCGCAGCAGTACAAATGCCATTGAGCGTAATGGAATTTGTAAAAACAGAAAGGAGGTTAGTACGTTTATTCTCATTATGTGAACGAATATAAATAACTTTCTCTTTTTATGCAAGCGCAATTAATCAAGGCGTGGGCGTTTCTCTATTTTTCTTTGTTTTAACAAATCGCCATAACTTAATACAATAGCCAGACAAAGCATATATTGCAAACAAGCAAAACAAAACAACAGGCGGGTGGCTCGGAATGACTACAAAAAAGAACAGCACCAGTAGCAGCACGGTAAAAAAAGGCACTCTTCTGCGTAAATTGATCTCTTTACCGCTATAAAAAGGCAAATTACTGACCATAGTCAGACCAGCAAATAAGGTTGCCAGCCATACTAACCACCTGATATCTGCACCTTGTATCTGAAAATCCAGCATAACCCATACCAGTCCGGCAATTAATGCAGCCGCAGCCGGTGTCGGCAATCCCTGGAAAAAACGTTTATCAATGATATCGATATTCGTATTAAATCGTGCCAGTCTTAATGCCGCGCAGGCGCAATAAATAAAAGCGGCGATCCAGCCCCAGTTACCCATATCCTTTAAGGCCCATTCATATACAATCAGCGCCGGTGCAACGCCGAATGAGACCATATCAGACATACTGTCATATTCCGCGCCAAATTCGCTCTGCGTATGCGTAAGACGGGCGACTCGTCCATCCAGACCATCTAGCACCATTGCAATGAAAATAGCGACCGCAGCCTGCTCAAAGTGTCCATTCACTGCCTGCACAATCGCGTAGAATCCTGCAAAAAGCGCGGCAGTCGTAAACAGGTTAGGTAACAAATAAATACCCCTTCGTCGTAGTCGGGATTTGAGCACAACACGCGTGGAATAGGAATCAGGCATTATTGATTTTAATAAAAATAAGCACCACCAAATGATAAATAAATATGAACAAGCAATCAATGGAACCTGTCTGAAAAGCCACCTTTTCTGACAGGCCATTGCTGTAAAACGATATTCTAAACCAATTTTAAACCAGGTGAATCAGGAGCAAAACAGCCGCATCTTACTCGCGTAACTCGGCTAATATCGTCGAGGTTGCGTGGACTTTATCGCCAATATTCACATTAATTTTAGTCTCTAATGGCAGATAGACATCCACCCTTGAACCGAAGCGAATAAAACCAAAACGCTGGCCGCGCGCAAGATGCTCTCCTGGATTCGCATGACAGACAATACGCTTTGCAATTAACCCGGCAATCTGCACACAAGTCACATCCGCGCCGCTATCTGCCTTTATCCATAAAGCATTCCGCTCATTTTCCAATGAAGCTTTAGGCAGGTCTGCATTAATAAATTTACCCGGAAAATACCATTTATCCTGGATTTTACCATCAACCGGGCTACGATTAGAGTGTACATTAAATACATTCATGAACACACTAACCTTGATCGCATCACGGTTAAGATAAGGATCCCGTATTTTTTCTACTGCGACGATTCTGCCGTCGGCAGGTGACAAAACCGCATTGCGGGTCATCGGCACATCGCGCGGGGGGTCACGAAAAAACTGCAGGATAAAAAAAGTGATCAACCAAAGCGGCAATGCCCATAGCCAGCCAGCAAAAGCATGCACTGACAGCGTGACGATAACCGCTGCCGCAATAAAAGGCCAACCTTCACGAGCAATAATAGGGTGAGGATATGAAGACATAAATTATTTCTGAGAAAATAGAATGGATCTTAATAAAGCGATTCGGTTCCAGAGATTACAAAACATATTCCAGTCTCATTAGTTTTTTACTTGATCAACCAGCTTGTTCTTCTTGATCCATGGCATCATATCGCGCAATTTTGAACCAACCACTTCGATTTGATGTTCGGCCGCAAGGCGACGGCTGGATTTAAGCACAGGTGCGCCCGCCTGGTTTTCTAAAATAAACTCGCGGGCATATTCACCCGTCTGGATCTCACGCAAAACCCGGCGCATCTCAGCACGAGTCGCTTCAGTAATAATACGAGGACCACGGGAAACATCGCCATATTCCGCATTATTGGAAATAGAATAGCGCATATTGGCAATTCCCCCTTCGTAAATCAGATCCACAATGAGTTTCACCTCGTGCAGACACTCGAAATAAGCCATTTCGGGTGCATAACCTGCCTCCACGAGTGTTTCAAAGCCAGCCTGAATCAATGCGGTCAGACCGCCACACAGTACGACTTGCTCACCGAATAAATCAGTCTCGGTTTCTTCACGGAAATTGGTCTCAATGACACCACCACGCGTTCCTCCGTTCGCCGCAGCATAAGACAATGCCAGATCGCGTGCTTTACCCGATTTATCCTGATGAACAGCGATCAGTGTCGGCACACCGCCTCCCTGTACATAAGTTGACCGCACCAGATGCCCGGGGCCTTTAGGCGCGATCATAATGACATCCAGATCTTCACGCGGCGTTACCTGACCATAATGCACATTAAAACCATGAGCAAACGCAAGCGTTGCATTCTTCTTAAGATTGGGCTCAATCTCAGCTTTATAAACGGCGGCAATCTGCTCATCCGGTAGCAGCAACATCACTACATCCGCACCCTTAACCGCTTGTCCAACTTCTTTGACTGTCAAACCGGCCTTCTTTGCCTTATCCCAGGACGCACCATCCTTACGTAAGCCTACGATGACTTTTACGCCGGATTCATTCAGATTATTCGCATGCGCATGGCCTTGCGAACCATAACCGACTATGGTGACCTTCTTATTTTTAATAAGAGACAAATCTGCATCTTTATCATAAAAAACTTTCATTATTTTCCTTTTTATATAATCTTGGACAGGAACAAGTGAATGATACCCAGAGAAGGATTTTTTGGAGGCATATCGCTCCCCCGTTTCTGACCTTACACATTGAATTTATCCAGCAAACTATGCCTTCAATATCCGCTCGCCACGACCCATTCCGGAAGCACCGGTACGGACTGTCTCCAGCACCGTACCCTGTTCAATTGCCGCAAGAAACGCATCCAGCTTTGCACTGGTACCGGTTAACTCGATCGTATAGGATTGATCGCTCACATCAATAATACAGCCGCGAAAAATATCAGCCAAGCGTTTTATTTCATCTCGATCCGCACCAACAGCCCGTACCTTTACCAGCATCAGTTCACGCTCGATATGATCGCCCTCATTCAGATCCAGTACTTTGACCACCTCAATCAGTTTGTTGAGCTGTTTGGTCACCTGTTCCACGACATCATCTGAACCCACGGTCACTAACGTCATGCGTGACAAAGTCGGATCTTCAGTGGGCGCCACTGAGAGTGACTCAATGTTATAACCACGCGCCGAAAACAAACCCGCCACACGAGATAAAGCACCCGCTTCATTTTCCATTAACAGGGAAATAATATGTCGCATTTTTCTTACACCAGAATCATTTCGGAGAGCCCTTTACCACCAGGCACCATCGGAAAAACATTTTCCGTCTGATCAGTAATGAAGTCCATGAATACCAGTTGATTTTTAAGCTTGAATGCTTCTTTCAGCGCACCTTCAATATCACCTGGTTTTTCGATCTTCATTCCAACATGGCCATAACTTTCGGCCAGCTTAACAAAATCCGGCAACGCGTTCATATAAGATTCCGCATAACGATTGCCGTGAAAAAATTCCTGCCATTGTCTCACCATTCCCATATAACGATTATTTAAATTGATTATTTTCAATGGCAATTTATATTGCTTACACGTTGACAGTTCCTGTATGCACATTTGAATACTCGCCTCACCCGTGATACAAGCCACCTTATCTTTCGGGTTAGCCAGCTGTACACCCATTGCAGCAGGCATACCAAAACCCATGGTTCCCAAGCCACCTGAGTTGATCCAGCGGCGTGGTTTATCAAATTTGTAAAACTGGGCGGCCCACATCTGGTGCTGTCCAACATCCGAAGTAACCAGTGCATTCCCTTTGGTGACCGCATAGAGTGTCTCAACAACCATCTGTGGCTTAATAATTTCGCTATCCCGATCATACTTCAGGCAATCCCGCGCACGCCACGTATCAATCTGCTTCCACCAGTCTTTCAATGCCGCCTGATCGGGCTTATCTTTACGGGCTTTCAATCGCTTGCTAAGCTCCGCCAATACATCCGCAACATCACCGACGATAGGCACATCCACCTTAACGCGCTTGGAAATGGAAGACGGATCAATATCAATATGAATAATCTTCCGGTTTTCGTTACTGAAATGCTTGGGATTACCGATAACACGATCATCAAAACGAGCGCCCACAGCTATCAGCACATCGCAATACTGCATGGCCATATTGGCTTCATAGGTCCCGTGCATACCCAACATACCCACAAACTGCTGGTCGGTCGCAGGATACCCGCCCAACCCCATCAGCGTATTGGTACAAGGAAAACCCAGCATCCGAACCAAGGCGGTGAGTTGTGTCGCCGCGTTACTCAGTATCACACCGCCCCCCGTATAAAACACGGGCCGCTTCGCACTTAACAGCAATTCCAGCGCTTTCTCGATCTGCTCGCTATCCCCCGTGACAACAGGATTATAAGAACGCATGGAAACACTCGCCGGATAATCGAACGGCGCTGTTTGCTGGGTGATATCTTTAGGAATATCCACCAATACCGGGCCGGGTCGACCCGTCGATGCGATATAGAATGCCTTTTTAATCGTCGATGCCAGCTCTGCGACATCCTTCACCAGAAAATTGTGCTTGACGCAGGGGCGCGTAATGCCGACTGTATCCACTTCCTGAAACGCATCCAGGCCAATCGCGCTCGTCGGCACCTGTCCGCTGATGATGACCATTGGAATCGAATCCATATAGGCCGTGGCAATACCCGTGACCGCGTTAGTCACACCCGGACCCGACGTAACCAGCGCCACGCCTACCTTACGACTGGAACGGGCATAACCATCTGCCGCATGAACCGCAGCCTGTTCATGTCGCACCAGAATGTGCCTGACCTTATTCTGCTTGAATAACTCATCATAAAGAAAAAGTACTGCTCCCCCAGGATAGCCAAAAATACAGTCCACCCCCTCTTCCTGCAGGCAACGGATGGTAATCTCAGCGCCGGTTAATTCCTCCACACTCATGCTTTTTGCATCCCAATATCAATTTGTAGTAATAAACACCATCCCCAACGGTAACGACTAGTTCACTTCACGTCAACCGCCAGTTCCGCCCACCGTTAATCCATCCACGCGCAAGGTCGGCTGTCCCACGCCCACCGGCACACTTTGTCCTTCTTTGCCACAGGTTCCAACCCCCGGATCCAGCGCCATATCATTACCAATCATCGATACGCGCGTCAACACATCAGGACCATTACCAATCAACGTCGCGCCTTTTACCGGGTAGGTAATCTTGCCATCTTCAATCATATAAGCTTCAGCGGTTGAAAAAACAAATTTTCCACTCGTGATATCAACCTGTCCACCCCCAAAATTGACCGCATACAAGCCCCGTTTTACTGAGGTGATAATTTCTTCCGGATCTTTATCGCCATTCAACATATACGTATTGGTCATACGCGGCATCGGAATATGCGCAAAGGATTCCCGTCGGCCATTGCCGGTCACCGGCAGATTCATCAACCGTGCATTCAAGCTATCTTGCAGATAACCCTTTAATATACCGTCTTCTATCAGCGTAGTACATTGCGTCGCATTACCTTCGTCATCCATATTCAATGATCCGCGGCGCTGCGCAATCGTACCATCATCCACCACCGTCACTCCTGCGGCAGCAACCCGTTCTCCCACACGGCCGGAAAATGCAGAACTGCCTTTCCGGTTGAAATCACCCTCCAGCCCGTGACCAATTGCTTCATGTAATAATATGCCCGGCCAGCCGCTGCCTAATACCACCGTCATGGCACCCGCGGGTGCCGGTCTGGCATCCAGATTCACCACGGCCTGGTGAACGGCTTTTGCTGCATAATCACGCAACACATCATCCGTAAAATACGCATAATCGAAACGCCCACCGCCACCGGCCACGCCTTGCTCACGGCACCCGTTCTCTTCGACAATCACCTGCAAGGATACCCGTACCAGCGGCCGGACATCGGCTGCCAGCAGGCCATCACTCCGGGCTACGAGTACCACCTCATATTCTCCGGCGAGTGATGCCATCACCTGCATCACGCGCGAATCCAGGGCACGCGCATACTTTTCCAGTCTCTCCAGTAACGCCACCTTATCCACATCCTTCAGGCTGGCAACCGGGTCCTGGGGCAAATACAATTGCGGCCTCGTCGATACCGCATTACGCCTTGCCACCTGAACCGAGCCTTCTCCGCCCTGATGTGCAATCGCACGGGTAGCCTCTGCAGCCGAAATCAATGCGGGCATACTGATGTTATCAGAATAGGCAAAGGCCGTTTTGTCTCCACTGATCGCGCGCACACCCACGCCCTGATCAATATTAAAGCTGCCTGACTTAACAATACCTTCTTCCAACGACCAGCCTTCAGAACGGCTATATTGAAAATACAGATCCGCATAATCAATCTGATGGGTCAGCATCTGTCCAAACACCTGCTGTAATCTGGACGCGTCAATATCATAAGGTGACAACAGGCAGCTGTCAGCAATCGTATAAAATTCATTGGCCTCAAGGGCAAGTTTAGTCGTCATGGCATCCAATTCTGTTATCTGACTGATCAAAAAATTTAAACCTGGAGACTGCGATGATCGGGTCATCTGGGTAAAAAATCGCGTCATTACCGACACAGCCATGCTGTTTCAACGATTCCCTTCCGTATTCCGTTATTCCGCTTTCCCTACTAGCAACTTTCCCTACTAGCAATAATGCAAACTGCGGTGATCCAGGGCGGGCAGACTGGCGCGCAGGCTGGCCTGATATTCCGGGTCCAGGGTGGCAACCACCACACCATGTCCGCGTGGCAACCGACTCATGATGCCACCCCATGGGTCAACAATCATGCTATCACCATTTGTTTCACGGCCATTCACATGATAACCACCTTGAGCCGGCGCAATCACATAGGCCAGATTTTCAATCGCACGCGCGCGAATCAATGCTTCCCAGTGTGCCTTGCCCGTAATCGCTGTAAACGCGGCGGGTGCCAGAATGATATTCACATTACCCATCATGCGATACAGTTCCGGAAATCGTAGATCGTAACATATTGACAAGCCGATGCGACCAAAAGGTGACTCCAGCGTCACCACTTTGTCTCCCGCCTTGATCGTTTTTTCTTCCGCGTAACATTCACTGCCCAGCGCCAGCCCGAACAAATGAATTTTGTCATAACGCGCAACTTGCTGGCCTTTATCATCATACACTAAACAGCTATTATAAACCTTGCCGGGCACGGGCGATACCAACGGCACCGATCCGCCTACCAGCCAGATTCCAAAGCGTTTTGCTGTTTCAGACAAAAATGTTTGAATCATGCCGCTGCCCGGTTCTTCCTGAACGGCCAGCTTATCGGTATCCTTCATGCCCATAATACAGAAATATTCCGGCAACACGACCAGGCGGGCTTTTTGAGCTACTGCATTTTCAATCAATCGCGCGGCTTCTTCCAGATTGGCGGAAACACTTGGACCGGACGCCATCTGAATAGCCGCTACCCGTAAATCACCGCTTCGCAAATCACTACTCGCTGTTTTTTCTGACATCGATCTGCTCAGAATAGTTGCGTCATTTAACATTTTCTTTCGCCTCTTGCAATTAATGGAATATTATAGAGCATGCTGTTTATCCCCGGATTCATTCATATTACTTCGCAGCATACCCCCACACGCCAAGGCAACGGATATACTTAGCTTTCCCTGCTCGTTCAAGAAAGACTATTATACGTTGAGTTCTCCCTGCCTATTGTACTTTGGTCCAGCTTGCTCCTCTCCCGAAAGGAAGGGGAAGGGCACTTTCACTCAATAAACAATCCGGGTATATCCGCATGCAAACAAAATTAACGCCACCGCCCGATCGGCCCGGCCTGACAGTCCGGGTTTTCTGGCGGCTCTGTTCTGACACCAGGCACAACCCACCCAATCACTGACTATGTCCACCCCACATCCATCACCCGAAACCCTGCTCGTCACTGTTTCTCCTTTGAGTCGTTATATACAACGCTTGCTGGAAAGCGAGCCCGAGCAGCGCGACAGATTACTGGCCGAGATGCAGCGCCCCTTTCTGCGGGAAGAAATGCAGGCATACCTCGACACACGGCCTGAAAACAAACAGCATGAAGCGCTGCTGCACCGCGATCTGCGAAACCTGCGTAAACAGGTCATGCTGCGGATTGCTACCCGCGATCTGGGCGGCCTCGCGGATTTATCTGAAATCATGGCCAGCATGACCGATCTGGCCGAAGTCACCATCAACGCGGCACTCAAACAGCACCACATCTGGCTGATGGATCGTTTCGGCGCGCCGATTGGTGAAAAAAGCCGCACAGCCCAGCAAATGCTGGTCGTTGCCATGGGCAAGCTGGGTGGGCGCGAGCTCAATGTGTCTTCGGATGTAGATCTGATCTTTATTTATCCTGAAGATGGCGAAACCGACGGCACTAAATCCATTGCCAATCATGATTTTTTTGCCCGGTTAGGACGCAAGCTGATTGCCAGTCTGAATGATTACACCGTCGACAGCTATGTGTTCCGGGTCGATATGCGGCTGCGGCCTTATGGTGAAGACAGCCCGCTGGCCATGAGTTTTGCCATGCTGCAGGAATATTTTGTGACACAAGGACGGGAATGGGAACGTTATGCCTGGATCAAGGGGCGCGTGATTGCGGGCCCGCCTGAGGCCGCCACCACACTCATGGAACAGATCGCCCGGCCGTTTGTGTTTCGCAAATATCTGGATTTGGCGCTTATGAATCCATGCGCCGCCTGCACGTCCAGATTCGCAAAGAGGTTAATCGCCGCGAAATGCACGACAACATCAAACTGGGTCCTGGCGGGATTCGTGAAATTGAATTTATTACGCAGGTGTTTCAGCTGATTCGCGGAGGGCGGGATGTCGATCTGTGCATTCGTCCGACCCTGGCTGTGCTGCAGCGCTTGCAGGAGAAAAAACTGCTGGCGGCGGAGATTGTCACCGAATTATCCGAGGCGTATCGTTTTCTGCGCAAACTGGAGCACCGCCTGCAATATCTCGACGATCAGCAGACACAGACCCTGCCGGAGAACACAGCCGATCAGGCACTGATTGCCACGGCCATGGGTTGCCCGGATTTTGCGCATTTTATGCAGCAGCTCGATGTGCATCGACGCAACGCCGCGCATCACTTTGAACTGATTTTTGCCGCGCCCAGAAAATCTTCCCGGCATGATACGCTGGCCTGTCTATGGCAAACGCAGACCAAAGACACCGCTCGCACCCGGGCAGCCACCACCCAGCTCAGCACCCTGGGGTTTGCTGAACCCACCAAGATTTCTGAACGACTGCAGCAGTTTTATGCCAGCACCGAGTATCTGCAATTACCGGAATTCAGCCAGCAGCGCATCAAAACCCTGATTCCGATTCTGATCGAAGCCGCCGCCGCTTATCCGCCGGTTGAGTCCACCCTGGAGCGCATGCTCAAGCTACTGGAAAATATCAGTCCGCATCCCGCCTATCTGGCGCTGTTACTGGAGCATCCGCACACCCTGCCCCGCGTGGCCAAGCTGGCCAGCACCAGTCAATGGGCCATGGATTACCTCGGGCGGCACCCGATTTTGCTGGATGAACTGTTGCGCAATCGGGCCCTGCGTACCCTGCCCGACTGGCCCGCGCTGAAACGGGAACTGCTCTATCAGCTCAATCATGACAACAGCCCCAAACACAATGTCATCGAATGGCAAATGGATGTGTTGCGACACTTCCAGCATGCGCAAGTGTTTCAGTTACTGGTCAGCGATCTGGAAGGCTCGACTGAACTGGAAATACTCAGTGACCACCTGACCGCGCTGGCCGATCTCATTCTCGAGACCGTCTTGCAACTGGCCTGGTCGGGCCTGAAAAAGCGCCATCAGGCGCAGCCCGCCTTCGCCATCATCGGCTATGGAAAACTCGGCGGAAAAGAGCTCGGCTATGCCTCCGATCTGGATATTATCTTTCTGTATGACGACCCGCATCCGGATGCCTCCGAAATCTACAGCAAACTGTCTCAAAGCATTAACGCCTGGCTCACCAGCCATACCTCAGCCGGGCTGTTATATGAAACCGACCTGCGCTTACGCCCGAATGGCAGCAGCGGCCTGCCGGTGCACAGCATCGAAGCCTTTGCGCATTATCAGCGGACACAAGCCTGGGTATGGGAGCACCAGGCCCTCACCCGGGCGCGTTTCGTTGTGGGTGATGCGCACATGGCCACGATTTTTGAACAAACCCGCAAGGAAATCCTGTGCCAGCCCCGCAACCGGGCCGAGCTCAGACGGGAGATTCTCAAAATGCGCGACAAAATGCGCGAGGGGCATCCCAACTCAACCGCCCTGTTTGATATTAAACACGACCGGGGCGGGATTATTGACGTTGAATTTATCGTGCAGTATCTGGTCTTAGGTTATGCTCATGCCCATCCCGAATTGACCGGTAATATCGGCAACATCGCTTTATTGAAACTGGCCGGAGAACTGGGACTCATTCCCATCGATCAGGCCGAGCAGGTGCGCGCGGCCTACCGGGAATTCCGGCGCACACAGCATTGGCTCCGCTTAAGTGGCGACACCAGTCTGGCCGGTGCTTCCCCCACCGAAGGCGTCTCGCAGCGCTTTGCCCGCGTGGCCGCCCCTTTATTTGATCACGCCCGCACCGAAGTATTACAATTATGGACCCGTGTATTTGATCTGTAATGTCATTATCTGAGCGTGACGATATCCGTGCTACCGACGGCGTTATCGGTACAGAAAAATATTGGCACAGATCCTGCTTATATCCAATTACACACACTGAGTGTGTTATCACTAACCCAAAGGAGAATCACACATGCAACACGCACAAAAAGGTTTCACATTAATCGAACTGATGATCGTGGTGGCGATTATCGGTATTTTAGCGGCCGTAGCGGTTCCTGCTTATCAAACCTACACCAAAAAAGCGAAATTTAGCGAGGTTGTATCTGCTGCTGCCCCACTCAAACTTGGTCTAGAGATTTGTTTCCAAGAGCAGCGCGATTTGACTAGCTGCACCAATGGTGCCAATGGTGTACCCGCCGCTATTGGCGCTAGTGGCAATGTAGCATCTGGTGTCGTAGGTGGTAACGGGGCATTGACTGCTGCAATAACTATGACAGCCAGTGCTACAAACGGCTTAAATAGCGAAACCTACGTACTCACTGGAACTGCTGCTGCCGTAGGAAGCCCTATAATCTGGGCAAAAGGTGGCAGCTGCGTAGCTGCTGCTATCTGCTAATTTAAGCTCTCCAAATAAACTATCAGCAGCTATTAAATAACTGCTAAAAAACACCCCATCGCTGGGGTGTTTTTTTTCGTCCATTCATCCCGTGCAGCTTCCGGCGCTGATCATCGCAGCCGGGTTCCCCGCAGCGGTTTCCTTCAGTCAGTCCGATCCTCGATACATCAAAATGCCCTTTTGCGTCACATCCGGCCGAAAATCGTCACTTGATACACACCACGCGCACTTGATGAATGTCGGTAATGCCTTGCAATACTTTTTCTATTCCATCCTGCTTGAGGGTGCGCATGCCGTCGCCCAGGGCGGTGACCAGCATTTCCGCCACACGCGCATGTTCCTGGATATTCTTTTTCAGCAGATCGCTGGCAATCATCAGCTCGTGCAGGGCCACCCGGCCTGCAAAGCCGCTGTTAACACAGCGATCGCAACCGGCCGGTTTATAGAGTGTGATTACGCCTTGCTCATCCCCATACTGTTTGATCCAGTCGGCTTTAATCGCTTGGTAGGCCGCCTCCCGATCGGTCTTGAAGCGTTCGATATGCTGCAATTCCTCGCAATATTCGGTTAACAGGGCTTTGATCTCATGTTCGCTGGCCACATAGGCCGTTTTGCACGAACACAGGCGCTTGGCCAGGCGCTGCGCCAGAATGCCCAGTAACGCATCCGCAAAGTTAAACGGGTCCATGCCCATGTCCAGCAGCCGGATGACCGATTCCGGGGCACTGTTGGTATGCAGGGTCGCAAACACCAGATGCCCCGTCAGTGAGGCTTCAATCCCGAGACTGGTGGTTTCCCTGTCACGCATTTCCCCCACCATGATGATATCCGGATCGGCACGCAAGAAAGACTTCATCACCACCGGAAAAGTCAGCCCGGCCTTGGCATTCATCTGCACCTGACGCAATCCCTTCTGGGTGATTTCCACCGGATCTTCTGCCGTCCAGATCTTGGTTTCCGCCCGATTCAGATGTTTGAGTATGGAATGCAAGGTGGTAGTCTTACCCGAACCGGTCGGGCCACAGACAAAAAACAGGCCGTAAGGCTTGCTGATAATGCTTTTCAGGGCCTGCAGATTGTGTTCAGTAAAGCCCATTTTATCCAGCGGAATGGGTTCTCCTGCCGACAAAAGCCGCATCACGACATCTTCCAGGCCACCGGCCGAAGGAATGGTTGCCACCCGCAACTCGATATCCAGCGGGCCGAATTTCCGAAAGCGGATCTTGCCATCCTGGGGCCGGCGTTTCTCGGAGATATCCAGATCACACATAATCTTGATCCGCGTGACCAGTGGATTGCGATAGCTGGCCGGAATCTCGATATAGGGCATTAATGAGCCATCCTTGCGAAAGCGGATGCGGGTTTTTTCCTTGCCCGGATAGGGCTCCACATGAATATCCGACACCCCCATTTTATAGGCATCCACAATGATACGGTTAACCAGCTTGACCAACTCATTATCGGACGCCGCCGAGGCTTCATCCAGCTCACCGGCGTCATCCTCTCCCCCTTCTGGCAAACTGGACAGCATTTCGTTGATATTACCCATGTTATCGATCTCTGCATCATGGCTCCCGCCATAAAACAGATCCACCGTGTCCTTGAATTCCCTTTTCGTGCAAACGCTGTAAATAATCTTGTATTTGGGAAAGATACTGTTGACAATGCGCAGCGATTTGATCTTTTCCGGGTCCAGTGCCAGAATCACCAGGCCCGCCTCGGTCTCGTCAATCGGCAGCCAGCCATTGTTGAGCACATAATCTTTTTTTAAACTGCGCAGCTGATCAGACGGTCTCACCCGGTCGGCCTTGTAAGGCTCATAGGCTACCTTGAAAAATGAAGCCAGCGCCCGACCGATAATTGGCACCCGGATTTGGAATTCATCGATCAGCACATCTTCCAGATCCCGTTCTTTTTTACGCGCTGAACGCGTGGCCAGCTCAAATTCAGCCGCAGACATAATGGCATCCAGCACCAGATAATCATATTTTGACTTGAGCAGCTGAAACGGTTTCTGACGCTGTTTGAACGCAATCGCCAGGGTCTGGCAGATTTCATTGATTCCCTCGACCACCAGGGCGGAAAAAGGCCGATCATCCTTGCTGTTGATGACCTGCACGACCCCCATCAATTCATGGCCATCTTCATTCAGGATCGGCGCCACCAGCATCTGTTTGGTGCGATAGCCCGTCCGCTTATCCACTTCATGCAAAAAACTGAGATGCGGGCTGAGTTTTCTTAACTCGTTTTTATCGTAAACATCTTTCAGGTTGACCAGCACTTTGTTCAGGCTGACATAACCGGCAATGCTGTGTTCGGTAATCGGCAGTTTCAGATCCTGACACGAATCCAGCCCCGTTTTGACCCGTGACGTAATGAAGGTTTTATCTTCACTGAGTGAATAGATGGTCAGGCGATCCGCATTGAACAGGGTACAGATATTCTTGCTCACCTCCAGCATAATTTCATCGATATCGTTGGCCGCGTGTATTTTGTTGGTCACGGCCTGCAGGTTCTTGGAAAAATCCAGTTTGCAGCTGATATCCGAAATATCCGCACTCGGACCCGGCGTGATGATACTGATATTCATGGTGTCATTTCCCCGATCTTTCTAGAATTCAAATAGCTGATGATGCATCAGACGACGCGGCTGAAACGATCCGGTACAGGCGGCAATTTCACGCATAATCAGCGCCGCATCGCCTTGCTTCAGGTGGGTGATATAAATTTCCGCCGGGCGTTTTAATTTTTCCAGCTCGGCCATCAGCAAATCAGGGCACAGATGGCGCGACTGGATCGCCACGGCTTTATTCTGATTGCTAAAGGCCGATTCAATAATCAGATAGCGTAAATTTTCAATTTGATTGACCGCCGCCCACAAGGCATCATGGGAAGTGGTGTCGCCCGTGAAAACCAGGCTGGCCTGACCCGAATCCAGCTGAAAGCCCACCGCCGGCACGATATGATTGACCGGCAACGGCGTAATTTTTCGTCCACCCAAATCTACCGTTTCGCCCACCGCAATGGTTGCATAACGCAAATACGGCGTCTGGCTATCCGGAATCTGCGTAAAATCAGGCCAGATCGCTTCATTAAACAAATGCGCTTGCAGAATCGCCAGGGTGGGCTGGGTTGCATAAACCGTTAAGGGCTGATCCCGCATAGAACCCACGGTATCCACCAGAAAGGGAATGAAAGCCACATGATCGAGATGGGAATGGCTGACAAAAACATGATCAATGCTGGCCAGCTCAGCGATACTCAAATCCCCCACACCCGTACCGGCATCAATCAATATATCGCTATCCAGCAGCAAGGCGGTGGTACGCGAACGCCCGCCGATACCACCGCTACAACCCAAGACTTTCAGCTTCAATCCGATTTACTCCGGGTAAATGTTATTTAATCAACAGGACAGGGATGGCTGATAACTGCACCACCTTGTGCGCAATGGAGCCCAGCAATAAGCCTTTCACCGCACCGAGTCCGCGTGAACCCATCACAATCTGATCGCAGCTCTGTTCCGTGGCAAAATGTACGATCATCTCGGCCACCTCTCCCACCGTCACATGAAACTGATAAACCAGACCGGCCTGATCCATTAAGTCGCGCGCCGGCTGCAGGCGTTTGAGTCCTTCTTCCTCGTGATAGTGCTTCACCTCGGC
The DNA here is from genome assembly GCA_965369175.1 of uncultured Nitrosomonas sp. Lineage (GTDB taxonomy): Bacteria > Pseudomonadota > Gammaproteobacteria > Burkholderiales > Nitrosomonadaceae > Nitrosomonas. The sequence continues at coordinate 68,407 of CBDUPR010000004.1, read as the reverse complement.
CGGGTCAACCAGAAAAGTAATATTGCCATTCAGCGGCGCTTGCACATTCAACAGATGCATTTCCGGTATGGCCTTGTAGTTATTCAGAAATTGAATAAAATCAGCCACCGCTTTATTGGAATTATCAGAACCATCCACCGGTAGTAAAACGTTCATTATGGCCTCCTCCTCATAGAAACGGGCTGTATTGCGGCGATGACGGCATGTCTGGTTTCAATTTACCTTATGCTGTTACGCCAATAAAATGCAGAACTTCGGACTTCTGCCGTACCGTATCACGATAACCCAGATCCATTAACGCCCGACAAAAAGCCGCTTCAAACAACACATAACTCAGTACAGTCGAACCATTGGGCCCCATTGCGCCAATCGCACGGTATAACGAGCGCATCAACAGCGGCAGCGTGTGCGCATACTGTTGGGCGATTGCATTGATTTCTTCACTGGGAGAAATCATCATCGATTCGATGGGGCGCAGCCGGGTATTATGCTCTTTCAATGTTTCAGGCGGAATCAATTTCAAGGTCTGATTAATGCGCTGCAAACGTTCCAGATCCAGGCTCAGACTGTCGACAAAAATACTGCTCATGACATGACCGGCAATTTGCGCCAGCGGGGGGTAATTGGATACTTTGACGCGAGACGGTTCCTCATCCGTTACCTTATGCACCCCGATTAACAGTATTTTATCGGCACCCAGATGCAGCGCCGGACTGGTCGGTGCCAGTTGGCGCATAGAGCCGTCACCAAAATATTCCCGGTTCAGCCTAACGGCGGGAAATATAAAGGGAATCGCAGAAGAAGCCATCAAATGATCAAGACCGATACGCGCCTCAATCCCGATACGCTGTGCCCTTTTCCATGGTTTGATCCCGGGTGCCGCCTGGAAAAAGGTGACCGATTGTCCAGAGGTATAACCCCAGGCGGTGAGGCCCAATGCCTGCAATGATCCGTTACGGATACATTTTTGAATCCCGTGAAATGGCAGGTGATGCCGGATTAATTGTGCCAGCGGGGCGTTATCCAATAAAGCAATACCGCTCTGACGGTCGGATTCTCTGGATAGCAGCGAGATCAAACAACGCAGGGTGTTATTGAACACACCGACCAGATCGGAACGATGCACCTGGTTCACATGAAAACTCCCCCAGACCGATTCGAGCTGCTGCACGCCGGCATAAAAATTATTTGCTGAAACAGCCAGACTGGTCGCATTGATTGCACCCGCCGAGGTACCACAGATGATCGGAAAAGGATTACGGGACGGCTCTGGCAGCATCTCTGCAATGGCACGCAACACGCCCACCTGATAAGCCGCGCGCGCACCGCCGCCGGTCAGCACCAGCCCCACCTTGGGAGGGGGTTTAATGGTCTTGTCTTCGTTCACCACCAGCTAATTCTATTTGTATTTTTTCCAATGCCTCACGTAACGTTTCTTCGGGCAGGTCATTCAACGAACTGGAGAGCAGCCTGGCCGCTTCACAAGCATCATCCGGCAAAGCGTCGCTATCCAGATTGGCGACAAATACGGCGGCTGCGCCCACAATATTCAGCAGACTCTGACGTTCATTCATGAGTATTTCTATTTCGCTGCGTAACATGGAAATTTCTTGCTCCTCCAATAAATCACGGGACATCATTCAACCCTTATAATATGAATACAATCGGTCATTTATTCGGCAATATACCAGAACTATCCGGCATGCAAATTCTAAACTCTGTACTGTTTACCGTCTTGTTCTGCTATTCTTACACGCATCTAAAACCGAAGAAATCCATCCCGCGCCACTGCTATGAATAATCCTTTCCGTACCGAATGCTTTCCAGCAATTGAACCTTATGATAACGGAATGTTATCACTAGATGAAACCCACACGATGTATTGGGAACAATCCGGCAACGCTCAGGGCATCCCGGTCGTTTTTCTTCATGGCGGGCCCGGTGCCGGCGCATCGCCTTCACATCGCCGTTTTTTTGACCCCGACCATTACCGGATTGTTATTTATGATCAGCGCGGCGCGGGACGTTCAACGCCTCTGGGTGAGATTCACAACAATACAACGCCTCACCTGATCAATGATCTGGAAGTGTTACGGCAATATCTCAATATTGAAAAGTGGCTGGTTTTTGGCGGGTCCTGGGGCAGCACTCTGGCACTGGCCTATGGAGAGGCTCATCCGCAACGTTGTCTGGGCTTTATCCTGCGCGGTATTTTTCTGTGCCGAAAAAAAGAAATTGACTGGTTTTTATATGGGTTGCGCCATTTTTTCCCTGAAGCCTGGCGTGAATTTGTCGCCCCGCTGTCCGCAACAGAACGAGAACAGCTGCTCTATGCTTATTACCAGCGCCTGATGCACCCTGACCCCGCGATACATATGCCGGCGGCACGGGCCTGGAGTCGCTATGAAGGGGCCTGCTCGACATTGCTGCCCAACCCGGAAATCATGCAGCATTTTTCAGATGATACGGTGGCATTGGGACTCGCGCGTATGGAAGCGCACTACTTTAGTCACAACATTTTTCTGCCGGAAAATTATCTGCTGGAACAGGTTCAAACCCTTCACAAGATTCCCGCTACCATTGTACAAGGCCGCTATGACGCCGTCTGCCCCATCATCAGCGCCGACGACCTGCATCAGGCATGGCCACAGGCAGAATACATCATCGTGGATCAGGCCGGGCATTCGGCCTGGGAACCCGGCATTCAGGCCGAACTGGTCCGGGCAACCGAAAAATTTAAAACAAGGCTGTCCACCTGACGCTGCTGACGGTGCCGACGGTGCCGGTTCGCTGTATCCTGCATCCGCCAGGCAGGTTAAAAACGGTACACGGACACCAATGCAGCACAGGGCGCCAATAATTGGCCCCGCGGCGCAATCGCTGATCTACCATCGCTGATCTACCATCGCTGATCTACCATCGTTGATCTACCATCGTTGATCTATTCAGGCAGCTGACCCGCAGTAGCGGCCAGGCGGGTAATATCCAATCGGCTGGCGGCGCAGCTGGCCCCCATATTTTCATCAAAGGGCAACCGGCCCAGCAGGGGGCAATCCAGCCGCTGCTGCAATGTCCGTATATTTTCTTCCTGCACGCTCATATGCGGATCAATCCCATTGGCAACCCAGCCTGCAAGCAGTAATCCACTGGCCTGTATGGCCTGCGCGCTCAGCAAGGCATGATTCAGGCAACCCAACCGCAGCCCTACCACCAATATCACCGGAAGACCCAGCCTGCGTGCGAGATCAGCGCCATCATACTGCTCACTCAATGGAACCCGGAATCCCCCCACGCCCTCGACAATCACCACGTCAGCCAGCGTCTGCAGTCGCCGGTAAGCATGCTGGATGACCGCCAGATCAATTTCGATGCCGGCTTGTATTGCCGCAATATGTGGGGAAACAGGGGGTGCGAAAGCATAAGGATTAACAGAGTCAGCCGGCGCAGAAACCGTGCTGGCAGCGGTCAGCAAATCGACATCGGCCCACCGTCCATTCTCACAGCCAGCCACGACGGGTTTCATGCCCACAACACTACGGCCACTGGCGGCAAAGGCCTGCAGCAAGGCACAACTGACCCGTGTTTTACCAATATGGGTATCCGTTCCCGTCACAAAGTAACTGCTGGCCATCGATGATCAGGCTATGGCTCAAGACCCAGCTGCATTCGGGTTTCGGGTGTCAGTACCGATTTTCGGGAGGCCGGCTTCCAGGCGTGGCCATAAATCACTTCAAAGGTAGCGGGCAGCCTGCCATCCTGACGCAGGCTTTCATACTGATCCGTTGCTTTTCGCCAGACCGTTTTTCCGGTCAAACCCGGCCGTCTGCCCTGTAGCGCGTTGTGGGCACCTATCGCCTTAAGATCACGCATCACACCCATGACATCATCATAGGTTAATGTCATATATTCCATATCCATCACGGGTGTCGCAAAGCCGTTATGTACCAATAAATCGCCAATATCATGCATATCCATAAAACGATTGACATGACTATAGCCATCCGCCTGCGCGAAAGCCTGACGTAATTCTTTCAGTGTATCCGGCCCAAATGTACTGAACATAAACAGACCATCGGTACGCAAAATACGACTCATTTCGGCAAAAGTCTGTTTCAAATCATTACACCATTGCAACGCAAGATTTGACCATATCATGTCGACACAAGCGTCTTTAAGCGGTAATTGCTCGATGTCAGCACAGATGTAATGGGAGCCGCGCGAGCGTACAGGCAGCCATTGCCGCCACCCGGCGACCGCAGGACGCGCCTGCAACAGCATGGCTAACGCAATATCAACGGCCAGAAGCTGGCTGGCAGGATAGCGCAGGCCCAATTTACGATGGCCATAACCCGTGCCACTACCCGCATCGAGAATTGTATCCGGCATGTATTTAATGTAATCCAGACGTGACAGCATCCGATCACTGACTTCATGTTGCAGCACTGCGGCCTGATCATAATGGGCCGCCGCCTGTGCGAAAGCATGGCGCACCTGGCGTTTATCTAAAATGTGATCGTAATTCATATAAGCTCGTTATAAACTGTTCAGGATAGGATAAAAAGGGGGCGTGACCACAGTGCGGCAACATCACCAGTCTGGAACCGGGTAAACGCGCATGCATCCATCTCGCGGCAGCCGGGCTGGTTACGACATCGTTTTCACCATGCAGCAATAAAACCGGTTGTGTAATCGCCGCCAGTTTTTTACGCAAATCATTCGTCAATAGAATTTCCAGTCCTTGTTGTAACGCATCATGATCGGGCTGATTCCGCCGAAAGAAATTTTTCCGCAGCTCGGCCAGTGTCGCGGTTACATCGACTTCACCGCTCACCTGCAGGGTGAGAAACCGATTGATGGTTGTCGCATAATTCTGAACCAGATTCTCCATAAACAGCCGCAGGATTTTTTTATCCATACCCCACTGCCAATCCATCCGATTGACGAAACACGGCGTGGTCGCAACCAGCGCCAGCGCCTTCACACGCAATGGCTCACGCAGCGCCAGCTCAATCGCTATCTGCCCGCCCAGCGACCATCCGCAGACAATACCGTTTTCAGGCAGAATGGCTGTCACCAGTTCGACGATATGTTCCAGCGTTCCCAATTCACCTACAGGGCTGAATCCATGCCCGGGGAGATCGACCAAATGAAGGCGATAACAGGCGGCCAGCCGATCGCGGACGCCCCCCCAGATACCGCTGTGCATGGCCCAGCCGTGTAATAAAACAAGATCGGGGCCCTGGCCCAATGATTCAACATGTATCTTGCTCAAGTTATCGACCCCTATTGGTTAACAGGCAATACCCCATTTAATTCTTTTTTAATTCCCTCTCAACTCTTCTCAACTCTCTTTCAATTCTCTTTCGCCAGCTGCCATAGCGCGGTTGCCAATCGTTCGATATCCGCTGGCGTATGTGAAGCGGATAAAGAAATACGCAGTCTCGCCGCGCCCAGGGGGACCGTCGGCGGACGAATAGCCGGCACCAATATACCCTGCTCGCGCAATCCGTCACTGATCCGCAGGGCGGCATCACTGGCACCGATCATTAAAGGCTGGATAGGTGTCGTGGACGGCTGTAATGGCCAGCAAAGTGACTGTAATGTTTGTTTCAGCTGGACAATATGCCGGTTCAACCGCTCGCGACGCCATTCATCCTGTTCAATTAACCGAAGGCTGCTCAACAAGGTGTAGGGCAACAATGCCGGTGTCGCGGTCGTATAAATATAGCTGCGCGCAGACTGAATCAAGGTTTCAATGATCTCTGATCGTGCCGCCACAAATGCGCCAAAAACACCCGCAGACTTACCCAGCGTGGCCATATAAATAATATTGGGCGAATGGGCACGAGCCTGACTGGCAGAAAACAGGATGCCTCTGCCCTGCTTGCCCAGCACACCAAAACCATGCGCATCATCCAACAACAACCAGGCCTGATATTTTTCACAGAGCGCCTGTAATTGATCAACCGGCGCAATATCACCATCCATACTGAATACCGCATCTGTCACAACCAGCTTACGGCGGGCTGGTGACATTGCCAGGCGCCGCTCTAATGCGGTTAAATCAAGATGCGGATAGCGAATCAGTTTCGCACGCGACAATAATGCCGCATCATTGAGCGAAGCATGGTTAAGCCGATCAGCAAACACGGCATCGCCGCGTCTCAACAGAGCGGTGACAACGCCCATATTGGCCATATACCCGGTGGAAAACAATAACGCTTCGGGAAAGCCCGTAAAACCGGCGAGTGCCTGCTCCAGCTCATGATGGGCTGAAGAATGGCCATTAATCAGATGCGAAGCACCTGCCCCCACGCCATATCGCCGCACACCCTGACAAGCGGATTCAATCAGCTCAGGATGATTCGCCAAACCCAGGTAATCGTTACTGCAAAAGGCCAGATATTCACGTCCTGCCATGGAGACATGGGTATCCTGAGGCCCCTCAATCGTTCGTCGGACGCGGCGCAGTCCTTTTTCTTCCTGAACACGCAAGCGCTCAACAAGATCCGAGTACATGTCGGTTACAGCGAACGCAGTCCCAGCTTATCAAACAGGGCGCGATCACGTTCCGTTTCCGGATTACCGGTTGTCAGCAGCTTGTCACCATAAAAAATAGAATTGGCGCCCGCCAGGAAACATAATGCCTGTATCGCCTCCGACATCTCACGCCGGCCAGCAGATAATCGCACCATCGCTTTGGGCATCGTAATCCGTGCGGCTGCTATCGTCCGTACAAATTCAAATGGATCCAGTTCTTCCGTTCCGTATAAGGGTGTACCCTCAACCTGCACCAGATGATTAATCGGCACAGACTCCGGATAAGGGTCCAGATTTGCCAGCTGTGCAATCAGTCCAGCCCGCGTACCACGGGATTCTCCCATTCCCACAATACCACCGCAACAGACATTAATCCCTGCGCCACGCACTTCTTCCAAGGTATCAAGGCGATCCTGATAATTCCGCGTTGTAATGATCTCACCGTAAAATTCCGGTTCCGTATCGAGATTATGATTGTAATAATCCAATCCGGCCTGACTCAGTTGTTTGGCTTGTCCCGGTTTCAGCATGCCCAGTGTCGCACAGGTTTCGAGCCCCAGTGCCTTCACTTCACCGATGATCTTTGTCATCTTGTCAATATCACGCTGCTTGGGACCACGCCAGGCGGCCCCCATACAAAATCGGGTCGCACCCTGTTGTTTGGCTGCGGTGGCCGCTGAGATAATTTCATCCAGCGGGAGCATGTCCTGATTATCGACACCGGTATGATAACGGGCTGCCTGCGGGCAATAACCACAGTCTTCAGGGCAGCCGCCCGTTTTGACAGAGATGAGCGTGGATAACTGCACTGCATTGGCGTCGTGATATTGGCGGTGGACTATCTGTGCACGATAGATCAAATCATTAAAGGGAGATTCCAATAATGCCTGAATCTGGGAAACACTCCAGGACGATGTACTGTCAGGGATATGAGACAGACTATCTGGTTGCGGCTCTGTTAAGCTGGGGCTAACTTGACTCATACGATTAGCGATTCCTCTGTTAATTCGTAATCGGGGTACGGATGATCCCGTTTACATAAATAAGTAGAATGGTCAATTATTTAACTTCTATTGTCAATTTATCTTTTGAATTCCTTAAACATCTGCTTAAATATGATGCAAGTATTTTTACAGAAAAATTGTTTACTTTGCGATACAGCCAGTAACCGGGATTTTTGCGAGCCTTGTTATCATAGTTTGCCGCAACTGCCTGCCGATCGCTGCTCCAACTGCTTATTGCCGATTACCGCGTCACGCCGGTGTGGCGCTTGCCTGGCAAAACCACCGGCCTTTACCCGCGCCATTGCGGCGTTGCGTTATGCCTTCCCTGTTGATGCATTGATACACGCGCTTAAATATCGAACCAACCTCGCCATTACACCGGTTCTGGCGGAGCTGCTGATTGAACAATTAGCTCTTTCGACACCACCGGATTTTATCGTGCCCATGCCGCTGCATCCGGCAAGGTTAAAAGAAAGGGGGTTTAATCAAGCCGTGGAAATCAGCCGCCATATTGCAAAACAATATCAGATCACTTTGTTATATGATGCCTGCAAACGGATCAGGGATACGCCTTCCCAAACCGGGCTGACCTGGAAGGCACGCAAAAAAAACATACGCAATGCATTCAGTTGTGAAATGGATCTATCCGGCAAACATATTGCTGTGGTGGATGACGTCATGACGACCGGCGCAACCCTGAACGAACTGGCGAGAGTATTACGCAAATGTGGTGCCAGGGAAATCAGCAGCTGGGTTATCGCAAGAGCGCTTCCTGAAATCCAATCAAATGCTCTCACGCGCCGGTTTCAATAATGATCCCTTCACACAACTTTCAAACGCGTTGATTCACGCGGTTTTAACCATACGTTCTGTTTATGTTCAACATCATTCTTTTTCAACCTGAAATACCCCCCAATACAGGCAATATTATCCGCCTATGTGCCAATACCGGCATGCAACTACATCTGGTCAAGCCACTGGGCTTCGTTCTAAAGGACAAACAGTTATTACGAGCGGGATTGGATTATCACGAATTTGCAAGCATGCGCCTACATGAAAATTGGCAGGATTGCGCCAGAAATCTACAGGGAAACCGTATTTTTGCTATCTCCACCAAGGGAACACAACGCCATGACAACATTATTTATGCCCCTGGTGATGCCTTTTTGTTTGGTGCAGAGAGTTGTGGTTTACCGAAAGAAATACTGGAAAGCCTCCCTGAACAACATCGTATTCGCATACCCATGGTACCAACCAGCCGCAGTCTCAATTTATCCAATGCAGTGGCTGTCATCGCTTATGAAGCCTGGCGGCAGACGGGATTTCAGGAAGGCCGCTAAAAACAGTCCTAACGCAGGTTAAGGCTCTCCTTCAATATACGCGGTGTAATAAAGATCAATAATTCTCGTTTATCATCCTGCTTTGAAGTGTTGCGGAAAAGGTGTCCCAATATCGGTATATCACCCAGTAAAGGCAGTTTATTCACAATCTGGTTTTCTGTTTGTTCGAAAATACCCCCAATCACCACGGTTCCTCCATTTTCCACCAGAACCTTGGTGGTTACCTGCTTCGTACTGATAGAAGGCGGCAAGAACTGATTAACGCTCTCGCCGATTTTATCCTGATTGATATTGAGCTCCATGTCTATCTGGTTATCATGCGTAATCAATGGCTTCACTTTCAAGCTCAGGGTTGCGTCTCTAAACACAACACTGGTCGCACCACTGCTCGTCGCCTGTTGAAAGGGAACCCGGTCACCTTGTTCAATAACCGCCTCCACCCCATGTGCCGTCACAACTCGTGGACTGGCAATAATTCTCCCCTTTCTATCAGACTCCAGTGCCGATAATTCCAGATTAATCAGGGTGCCATCATTAATTTTCATCAAGCTCAGACCCAGTGCAACCGGACCACCAAGAGCGCCAATACCCGCCGCAGGCAAATTGACATTCAGGTTATCACTCCCGCCGGGCGTTCTACCTGCCGCCAGCGCACTCGAGTCGGATAGACTGCCGGATATGCCGAGATTACGGCTACCCATTCGGGTGGCATTCTGAAGACCAAAGCGGGCACCCAGATTGCGACTGAAGGTATCCGTTGCTTCAACAATGCGCGCTTCGATCATAACCTGCCTTTCGAAAACATCCAGCCTCTTAAGGCGGCGCTTGATTTCACTCAATTTATCAGGAATATCTGTAGCCGTCAGCGTATTACTGATTTCATCTACATTAACACTGCCACGCTTACTCATCATTCCTTCAAACGAGATGGAATTCACCCGACGATGGATCAATTGAAACGTTTCTGTACGGAGCGGTTCCATCTCGGCTTTTTGTAAACGGGACTCCAGTTCCAGCAATTCTCTGTCAGCCATTTCCTTGCGCGGGGCAACAAAAATAACATTACCCGTTTTACGCTTATCCAGCGCCGTGGCCTGAAGTATGATATCCAGCGCCTGATCCCAAGGCACATCTTGCAAACGTAATGTGAGATTACCGCCTACCGTATCACTGGCAATAATATTCAGATTGGTAAAATCAGCAATGACCTGCAATACCGCCCGAATCTCCACGTTCTGAAAATTCAGAGACAGTTTTTCGCCGGTATAGCCTCCATTCGCTAATCGCCTGCTGGCCAATTCATCCTCAATCTCCACCAGCGGCGCCACCTCTAAAATAAATTGTGTATCCGTTTGTCTGGCCGAATGCTCCCAACGCCCTTTGGATTTAACGACCATACGGACATTATCCCCCTGGGTAAACATTTCAATGGTTTGTATCGGCGTTACGAAATCGATAACATCCAGCCCCCTGGCCAGATTACTGGGCAAACGCGTCTTCATGAAATCCACCACAAGCTCTTCCCCTTGCTGATGAACATCTATACCCGCACCTGGGTATAACAGATCAACCTCTATGCGCCCCTCTCCATTGGCTCCCCGACGAAAATCAATGTCCTGCAAGCTATTCAATTCCTGATTAGGCACATCTTCAGCAAAGTATACGGCCGAACCGCCCGCCTTGCTTTCAGCGAGCGCATTCAATTTAATTAAAAAGGTATTACCTTCAACCCAGGTCTCATGACTCATGGGCTTAGATAGGTTCATCACCAGACGCGTGCGATTCTCAACTTGTACAATATTAATACTATCTAAATCGCCTTCATCTACTTTTCGAATATTCTTATCCAGGCCATTGGAAATATTAAAAAAATCGAAATAAATTCGAACAGGATTACTCAGAGAAACACCCAGAGGAACGGAATCAAGTGCGTGATCCAGCGTTAGCTTCACGACAACGGCCCCGTTTTGAATCCTGGAAACGTCAATCGCTCTAATATGATTTTGTGTTATTTCGATCTTCGGCTCGGATAGAGCAAAAGTCGCCGGGGCAAATATAACGGACAAAAATACGAACCCCAACCATAGAACATTATTCATCAACTTAATTGGCTCCACTGTTCTGCCTCTGATCTTCCAGCATCAGTTTACTGATACGTTCAGTCCATTCATTACTACCTTCTTGCACGATTTCGCGCAGTGTCACCGCATATTCTGAAATATGGTTGATTTTCCCGAAATTCTGGCCTAAATAATTACCCACTTTTACTCGGTGCAACGGGCCATCAGATGACTTAATCAAGGCATAAACGGCTTTACCTTGCTGTAAAAAGCCAACCATTTTCAGCGTTTCCAAGGGAAAATCTTCCAATAATTCCTTGCGACGCTTTAAATCAGGCTGAAGTCCGCTATTAACATGCTGCGCTGGATCTTTTTTACGCGGCATAAAAGGATTCGGAATGTCAAATGCTTCATAGGTAAAATATTCATAAGGCTTCACCTCCGGCAGAGGGTCAACCTTCCCGCGCAGGTCGTTGCCGGAATTCTGGATAAACTCATCCAGATCACTGTAATCCGTTCCGCTACAGGCAGTAATAATGAATAGCGTCATGAATAAAAGTAAATAAGGCGATTTCATCATGGCTCACTTGCGTCCTGATTAACCATTTCTTCACTATCAAGATAACGAAATGTTTTGGCAACCGCATTGAGCACCAGATTCTCATCTTTACCTGAAGAAATATGGATATCATTTAATGTCACAATACGGGATAGTTGTGACACATCACTGGCGAATGCACCAATGGCATGATAGCTACCTGCCACACGAACGGTAACGGGTAGTTCGGCATAAAAATCATGGATCGTCTCACTCGCCGCCGGTTTAAATAATTCAAACTGCAATCCACGACCCAGGCCGGCCTGGTTAATATCGGCTAATAATGCTTCCATCTCGGATTTATCAGGTAATTGCTTCAACAAGGCACTCAGTGACTGCTCTATTTCCGCTAATTGTTGCCTGAGTACATCCAGATTAACCGCAATTTTTTTTTTGCTCAGATAGGTTTCCTTGAGCGTGACTTCCTCTGTCCGCGTATTATCTAAAATCTCTAATTGTGTTTGCCAATCCAGGAAATATCCCGCCGCGATAATAGTGACCATTAGAATAACCAGTGCAGCAGCTTTGACTATGTTCGGCCAGCTGCCAGGGTCATTCGTGTCAAGCTGTTGCAGTTCCTCAAGCAAGTTCATGCCAAATCAACCTTTAGATTTTTCAATATCATTGACGGAAAATTTTTCAATATCCCCATTTGAGGGCTGAAGCAACTGTATATTCAGATTAAATTCATTGAGGCGCGTGTTATTGACTGTAACCGCCTTAATTTCGATCAACGATGGAGATTGAAGCCACTTAGAAGATTCAAGATTACGCATTAGCCTGGATACCCAGGCATTCGATTGTGCATAGCCTACCAGGTTAATGTTACGCCCCTCTTGCTTTACGCTATGCAAATGAACACCGTCCGGCAACAATCTTGCGAGCTGATCTAATAAATGCACCACTTCAGCTCGACTGCTTTGTAAGGTTTCAACAATCCCCTTGCGTACTAATAGTACTTGCGTTTTTGATTTGATTTGCTTGATTTCCTCAATCTGCTTATCCAAAAGCGCAATTTGCTGGCTCATATATTGATTACGGTTATTCTGATACTCGATTTTATCCGTGATAACAATATGCCCCACCCAGACAATCGCAACGCCTAACAGACCAGTTATCGCGGCCAATAGAATAATTTGCTGCCGACGTATCTTACGTTTAAGTTCACGATGAGGCAGTAAGTTAATACGTATCATGCGGGATCAAAACTGCGCATAGCCAAACCGCAGGCGATTAAAAGAGAAGGGGCATCGAGGTTGAGCTGTTTTGGGACAATATGATTCGATAACTCCATACTTGAAAAGGGATTTACAACCAGGGTGCTGACCTGTGTCCGTGTCGCAATGGTTTCTTTTAGTCCGGGAATGACAGCGCAGCCCCCCGCAATCAGAATATAGTTGATCTCGGCATATTGTGTTGAAGTAAAGAAAAACTGAATGGCACGCATAACCTCAACAGATAATGTTTCACAAAACGGCTGCAGAACATCTGTCTGATAATTATCTGGCAAATTTCCACTGCGTTTTGCCATTTCCGCTTCTTCTAATGAAAGATTGTATTGATTCCGGATTTCCTGGGTCAGCTGATTACCACCAAATGGCTGATCTCGCATATAAACAAATTCACCATTATGCAATACATTGATACTCATAACGGTCGCACCTATATCAATCAAGGCAATGACCTGATCCTTGCCATCATCAAGCAGCTGGTTTTTAATTAATTCAAAAGCAGCCTGGGCAGCATAAGGTTCAACATCCATGATCATTGCGTTAAGGCCCGCCGACAATGCTGCGGCTACACGATCTTCTACCTTATCCTTACGTGAAGCCGCGATCAACACTTCCATTTCGTCAGGACTATCAACAAGATGTTTGGTTATTTGAAAATCCAGATTGACTTCTTCCAGCGCAAAAGGAATATATTGACCGGCTTCGTTTTCAACCTGGAAAGCCAGATCATCCTCCCGCTGTCCTGCGGAAACAATAATTTTTTTGGTAATAACATCTGCTGCAGGTAATGCTAACGCAATATTCTTAAGCTTTGCATTCATGCGTTTCCAGCCACGCCGTATGCTCTCAGTCACCGCTTCCAGATTAACAATGCCGCCATCTTGCATAGTACCTTCCGGTAGTGGTTCAATTGCATAACGCTCAATACGATAAATACTTTTTTCTTTGTCTACTAGTGAAAGTTCAACCATTTTTACTGACGATGAGCTGATATCGACACCGATTAATAATGGCGATTTCATTTTTAAGAAATCTATATTGATATTAAAATTTCCCTGGAACATTAGTCTATTAGCAACAGTACACGTCAGTTTTTAGCGACCGAATACAACGAGAATACAACGAAGGCATATAAAATGTGTCTCTTTTTTATCAAAAATCACCGAAACAATCTATAGAACTCATGTCAATTCTGGCAGACTCTGAGAGAATACTATGGGTAGAAAAACAATATATATACCCCTTATAACGATATATATATATACATATTGTTATTTTTTACTTTTCGTTCCATTTTATAAAGCTTACTTTCATGTTAATTCGTTGGTTGTATTACCCTTTCATAGCATTCTTTGCCTTTGGTGTGATCGGCATGCTCTTAGTTGGATTTGCTGCACTTGTTATTATCCCCACATTGCCATCCCTTGAGGTATTGACTGATTATAAACCCAAAATACCCTTACGCGTATATAGTGCAGAAGGTTTATTGATAGGCGAATTTGGTGAGGAACGCCGCAGTGTTGTAAAAATTGACGAGGTCCCCGAATATCTTAAACAGGCCATTTTAGCAGCCGAGGATGATCGATTTTATGAACATGGTGGCGTTGATTACATGGGCGTCTTACGTGCAATTTATTCTAATTTTTCTGCTGGAGGTGTACGTCAGGGTGCCAGCACCATCACCATGCAGGTGGCCCGAAATTTTTTCCTCAAAAGGGAAAAAACGCTGACACGAAAATTCAGTGAAACCCTGCTCGCATTTAAAATTGAGCACAGCTTAAGTAAAGATAAGATTCTAGAGCTTTATATTAATCAAATTTATTTGGGACAACGAAGCTATGGCTTTGCTGCAGCGACCCAAGCCTATTTTGGCAAACAACTTAAAAATATCAATCTTGCCGAAGCCGCCATGCTTGCAGGTTTACCTAAAGCACCATCACACTTTAACCCTGTCATCAATCCCAAGCGCGCCAAAACAAGGCAGCTTTATGTCTTACGTCGCATGCATAAGCTCAATCACATCACCAGTCAGGAATTAGCAAGCCTGGAAAAGCAACCGGTTTCTGTCAAAAAACAGGCACGAGCCTTTGCAATGCATGCGGATTATGTCGCTGAAATGGCACGCCAGGTTGTATATGAGCGCTTTCAGGAAGAAGCTTATACCAGAGGTTTTAAAGTCTACACAACAATAAGGCAATCTGATCAGAATGCAGCATATCAGGCACTGCGCAAGAATGTCATTGATTATGATATCCGCCATGGCTATCGTGGCCCCGAAGCTTTCATAGATTTATTTAAATATGGAAGCAATCAGGAAAAAGCAGTAGAAGAAGCACTCGATAATATCAACGATAGTGACGATATTTATGCGGCTATAGTCCTGGCTGTTAAACCGGATGCAATCCAGGTATACCGGAAAGGAGGAGAAATTATCCAGATTACTCGTGCCGGTCTCAAGCTGGTTCAAAAATTCATTACTGATAAAACAGGCACCAGTAAAAAGCATATCAGTCCAGGTGCTCTGATTCGAATACGAAAAGATAATAACCATGTATGGCACGTTGCACAACTTCCTGAAGTGGAAGCCGCGTTGGTTTCTATTAACCCGGAAGATGGTGCTGTCCGTGCATTAATAGGTGGGTTTGATTTTACTCAAAATCAATTTAATCATGTTACACAGGCATGGCGACAACCTGGTTCCAGTTTCAAGCCGTTTATTTACTCGGCCTCTTTAGAGAAAGGCTTTACTCCCGCGACGATCATTAATGATGCACCATTATCTTTTAATGCAGCTCAGACAGGAGGCAAGCTGTGGGAACCAAAGAATTTTGATGGCAAATACAGCGGCCCAATACGCATGCGTGTCGCACTTGCAAAATCAAAAAATCTCGCATCGATTCGCATTCTGCAGGCTATCGGTCTTCAGTACGCACAAGACTATATTACGCGTTTTGGTTTCGAAGCGGACCGACATCTCCCCTACTTACCAATGGCACTCGGTGCAGGATCTGTTACACCAATGCAAATGGCCGCAGGCTATGCCGTATTTGCAAACGGAGGATTCCGTATTTCACCTTATTTCATAAAACAAATAGAAGATGACGAAGGTAACATATTAGAACGCATGCAACCCGCAATCGCCTCAAAAGGTGCTAAACAAATTATAGATCCACGCAACGCATTTATCATGACCAGCATGATGCAAGACGTTATCAATCAAGGTACTGCCGCTCGTGCCAGACAACTGGGACGCACCGATCTTGCGGGGAAAACAGGCACTACAAGCAATTCTCTCGATGCTTGGTTTTGTGGTTTCCAAAAAGATCTGGTTACGGTCACCTGGATAGGATTTGATGATCCCAAGTCATTGGGTAGCAATGAAACAGGCGGTCGTGTCGCCCTCCCAATCTGGATGGACTATATGGGTAAAGTATTAAAGAACGTTCCCATGGCTAAATATACACCTCCGAAAGGCATCGTCACCTCAAGAATTAATCCAGATACGGGTTTAAGAGAGCAAGAAGGCAGACTAACCGAGTATTTTTTTCATGAGCAGCTCCCGCCCTTTGCAGATATCTACGTTGATAATGCGAACAGGGTAACAGAAGATTTAAAAGACCAGCTATTTTAATAGCTTTTGAAAAAGCAAATATGAGACCATCATGGCTTAACCCAATACTTAAGACATGATGGGTCTTATCCAGGATAGGTTCTGGGACTGTCTCGTAATATAAAATTTATCCGTTTTTACTATACAACCCATTGATTATAAGAAATCAAAATTAATGGAAACTCTATTACGAAACAGCCCCATTCTGTTTTTATACTGATTTTTCAGACTTAGCCGTAAGTTGTTATATCTCACAACTCTCTTTTTAGCCAGGCCGCAGCATTAATCGCGTAATAAGTCAATATAGCATCGGCACCTGCGCGCTTAAACGCCAACAATGATTCAAGTACACAGGATTCCTCATTCAACCAGCCATTCATTGCAGCAGCTTTAAGCATAGCGTATTCGCCGCTCACCTGATATACAAAAGTTGGTGCCCTGAACTGATCTTTCACGCGACTTAAAATATCCAAATAAGGCATACCGGGTTTCACCATGACCATATCAGCACCTTCCTGCAGATCAAGACCGATTTCCCATAATGCTTCATCTGAATTAGCGGGGTCCATTTGGTAAGTATATTTATTGCTCGCACCTAAATTTGCAGAGGAACCGACTGCATCACGAAAAGGGCCGTAAAAACTAGATGCATATTTAGCAGAATACGCAAGTATTCGGGTATGGATCAGTTTATGACTATCCAGTGTATTGCGAATAGTAGCTATACGCCCATCCATCATATCAGAAGGAGCGACTATATCAGCGCCCGCTTGCGCGTGCATTAATGCTTGCTGATTCAACACTGCAACGGTTTCATCATTCATGACATAGCCGTTTTCATCGATTAGACCATCTTGACCATGACTGGTATAAGGGTCAAGCGCAACATCCGTAATGATTCCCAGTTCTGGAAAATGGGCTTTTAATTGCCTCACAACGCGCGGCACAAGACCATCAGGATTGACTGCTTCATCAGCTGTCAAATTCTTATGATCAGAATCAATAACGGGAAAAATCGCTAATGCAGGAATGCCCAGCTGCAAACATTTTTCTGCCTGAATCATCAAAATATCGAGGCTTTGCCGCATTACACCTGGCATTGACGCTATATTTTCTGTTCGATTCTTCCCATCCAGCACAAACACAGGATAAATGAGATCATCTGTACTTAAATGAGTTTCTTGTACCAGGCGACGAGAAAATTGATCACGACGTAAACGCCTCATTCTTTTTTGTGGAAACTGTCCAAAAGATAGCATACTTGAATTCATAAAGTTAAAATAAAAAAATAAATGGGAACTTGTTTTATATTCACAAGTCTACGTAGTAGACAATTTGATTGTCTCCCGTCTTTCTCCCTGAGGTGGGGCCTTTAGTGATATTAAGGTGGTTCCCCCCGGTTTTATTCCCCTTTAACCGGGGTTTTTTTATTTAGTTTCCGACATTTTACTTTCTGAAGCTGAACTGATTCCAAACCAGTTATTGAGAACAATCATTGTTTCATCAATTCCTTGTGCTGACAGGCTAGAAAACAATTGCACGCTACATTGTGGATAGGAATTAAGTAAATAAGCGCGCACTTCTCTTAAGGTATTATTAGCCTGTTGTCGGCTTAGTTTATCTGCCTTAGTCAGCAAAATATGTACCGATTTTCCGGTTGGCGCAAACCAATCCAACATTTGTATATCTAATGGCTTAAGCGGATGACGTACATCCATTATGAGTACAAGACCAAAGAGTGTTTTGCGAGTCTGAAGATAACTGCTTAATAAATCTTGCCAATGCCGACGAATTGCAAAGGGCACTTTAGCATAACCATAACCCGGAAGGTCAACAAGAAAGCGATCATCGCCCAATTGAAAGAAATTAATCAACTGTGTTCGGCCAGGCGATTTACTTACAAAAGCAAGTCGGCCTCGATTAGTCAGTGTGTTGATTGCACTGGATTTACCCGCGTTAGAACGTCCGGCAAAAGCAACCTCTATCCCAGCGTGAGAAGGTAAATCACGCAATTGATTCACCGAGGTATAAAAGGTTGTATGTTGTAGAATCGACATAATCTTATGAATTATATAAATTTACTAACATTGTGAGGAATCGCAGGCGATAATCACTAGGCCTTCCAATACGAGAGAATCAATGAATTTAAATGGAAAATTAATATGCGGCAACAAAACCGGCGCCCCTCCACCACTAATAATGCAACTCCCCACAGGATGATCCAGAGTACTGCATAATTTATTACGAGCACGTTCAATCGCGCCAAGTAATGCCTGAACAATACCACTATGAACAGAATCAGCCGTACAAACAGGAAAATCCTTGAATTCCCCTGCATCAAGATGATGCATAGTAGTTTTATGCTCTAGAATTCTCATCATTAAATCAGGGCCAGGAGTGATGGTCCCACCAAGAAAATCACCCGAATCCGATAGGGCATCCACGGTCATAGCTGTACCCACATTAATTACCAAGCAAGCATGTTGCGTCAGATGCCAGCCAGCAATTAAAGCAGCCCAGCGATCACAGCCAAGTTGAGCAGGTAATGAATATCCGTTATTCACGCCGCATTGGTGAGGAATCGCAGTAATCCATTGAGGAACAGTCGCCCAGTTTGACAGTAGCAAAGAAAGTTTATTCCTAATCCGAATACCTGCAACATGGGAGACAATAACAGCTGAAGGCTCCTGCAAATTCTGCCAAACCTGAGCCAATGAATCTATTTTACCATGCGATACCTTATCTAACACAAGCCAATTCTGACCATCATGTAGCCCCCATTTAATAAATGAGTTGCCAGAATCAATAGCTAATAAATAAGACATACATCATTTTTTCAGCGTAAAGAAACTTCTCCGACATTGAAGCGATTTCTGCCCGTAGCTGTTTTTAATATTAACGAACCATCCTCGCCTACACCATCGACAATACCCTGGGTCGACAATCCATTCGGTAAAAGCAGCGAAACGGACTTGCCTTCGAATGCGTGATAACGAATCCATTCATTTTTAAAGACAGGAAAACCGAGTTGATTAAAATCACTCAGTATCTTCTGCAATTCGGCTAGCAGCGCAGCCAAAAGCCTATTGCGATCTACAACACTTCCAGTAATCTCAAATAAGTCTGACACATCCTGGTTAATCGCATGTTTAGTATTCGGTGCCAAATTGATATTAATGCCTATACCAATGACTGCGACAGTCGGGCCCTGCATTTCACCTTGTAATTCAATTAAAATACCAGCTACTTTACGATAACCATATAAAATATCGTTTGGCCATTTAAGCGCTAATTCCTTAATACCGAAAGAATGAAGAACGCGGATAATTGCTATGCCAATCACAAGGCTCAATCCTGACAGAAAGCCAGGCCCCTGCTTATAGGACCATCGCAACGAGAAAGTGAGACTATCTCCAAGACCAGAATGCCATTGCCGTCCCAAACGGCCTCGTCCGTGTGTTTGTAATTCCGTCGCAATAACCGGCGTTTTATTACAAATAGACAAATGAGAACCGTAGTTATTTATTAAATAACTATTTGTAGAATTTACGGAATTAAGAAGAACAAGATGGATCGGTTCCAAAGATTTATCAAAATGATTGATAATCTGGCTCTTATCAAGCCATTTAACTGGATTGAGCCAGCGATACCCTCGTCCACGAATTTTAAGAATCCGCACGCCGTATTGTTCAAGGTCTCGTAATCCATTCGAGATACTCGCCCTGGACAATCCAATTTTACCACCCAACGATGCGCCAGAATGAAACTCACCATCATCTATTAGTCTTAGAATAGTAAAACTAAGCGGCCTCATAGCAGAAGAGAATAATTCTCATCCACATTTACCAGCAACAAAATAATTAAATTTGTGGATAATGATCTATATTAATTATCAGCATCATCATGAGCGACATTAGACTCTGGCCTGTCAAGCAATTCTACCAATGCCATGGGCGCATTATCTCCTTTACGAAAACCATTCTTAAGAATTCGTAAGTATCCACCCGGTCTGGAAATATATCTGGGACCAAGCTCAGAAAATAATTTCACAACGATATCGCGATCCCGAAGTCTATTAAATGCAAGCCGTTTATTAGAAAGCGTGGGAGTCTTCCCCAAAGTAATCATGGGTTCCACCACACGTCTCAACTCTTTAGCTTTAGGCAAAGTCGTCTTAATAACTTCATGGCGTAATAACGAGTTACTCATATTACGGAGCATAGCCAATCGATGGCTGCTTGTTCGATTTAGTTTTCTATAACCATTACGATGGCGCATGATTCGATTCCTTTGCAATATTCTCTAAATTAGCGGGGGGCCAATTTTCAAGTTTCATACCTAGCGTCAGTTCACGCGAAGCTAAAACTTCTTTTATTTCATTAAGAGACTTTCTACCTAAATTTGGTGTACGCAGTAATTCAGCCTCAGTACGTTGAATCAAATCACCAATATAGTAAATATTTTCAACTTTGAGGCAATTTGCGGAACGTACTGTCAGCTCAAGATCATCAACAGGTCTTAATAAAACGGGGTCTATTTGAGGCACCTTAGGTTGTTCTTTTGGTAAAGGTGTGCTTTCGAGCTCAGCAAAAACAGATAACTGGCCTACCAATACCCTTGCGGCATAGCGAATTGCTTCCTCAGGATCAACGACGCCATTCGTCTCAATATCGACAATCAGTTTATCCAAATCTGTACGTTGCTCAACACGCGCACTCTCTACTGAATAGCTGACTCGACGAATAGGACTAAAAGAAGCATCAAGCAATATAGTGCCAATACTTTTATCGCCATCCGTATTTTTGCGTGCAGTTGCGGGAACATATCCTCTGCCCATTTCAACTTTAATTTGCATATCAAGCTGACCATCTGAAGTAAGATGGGCGATTACATGATCAGGATTAATAATCTCAACATCATGTCCCGTCTGTATATCACCTGCAGTGACGACACCCTTGCCACTCTTATTAAGCAAAAGAATGGATTCATTATTATTATGTAACTTAAGTACAATTCCCTTAAGATTTAATAAAACATCCACGACATCCTCTTGAACTCCATCAAGTGCAGAATACTCATGCACCACGCCTGCTATTTTAACTGCCGTCGGAGCGAAGCCAGGCATGGAAGACAATAATATGCGACGAAGTGCATTACCTAAGGTATGTCCATAGCCACGTTCGAAAGGTTCCATAACTACTTTCGCATGTAGAGGCGAAATATTCTGGACATCAATAATACGTGGAACTAAAAAATCATTACTTTGCATAGCCATATCTTTCCTTGGAACGCTTGCCAACAATAATAAATTACTTAGAATATAATTCTACTACCAGTGACTCATTAATAGTAGTCGGCAAATCAGATCTCTCAGGTCTAGATTTAAATACTCCTTTCATAGCCTTAACGTCTACTTCTATCCACTGAGGAAAAGTGCGACGTTCCGCAGCGTCTAAGGATGACTTAATACGCAAATGACTTTTGGCCTTTTCAGTAACTTCAATTACATCACCTGGATTAACGATAAAAGAAGGTATATTAACGCGCTTCCCATTAACGATAATTGAGTTATGTCTTACAATCTGTCTTGCCTCAGAGCGAGATGAACCAAATCCCATTTGATACGTAACATTATCAAGACGGCTTTCTAGCAGCTGCAATAAATTCTCACCAGTCACACCGCGCTGTTTATCAGCGCTGCTATATATATTGCGAAACTGGCTTTCTAAAATGCCATAAATACGTCTAAGCTTTTGTTTTTCACGAAGTTGCACGCCATAATCAGATAAACGTGATTTTTTCTGACCGTGTTGGCCAGGTGCATAGTTTCTTCTTTCAATGCCACATTTATCCGTAAAGCACTTCTCGCCCTTCAGAAAGAGTTTTTCACCTTCACGTCGGCATTGACGGCATTTTGGATCAAGATTTCTAGCCAAAATAATCTCCTTAAATTCGGCGTTTTTTGGGTGGCCGACAACCGTTATGAGGAACAGGTGTCACATCAGATATACTGGTAATTTTAAAACCAGCCGCATTTAATGCACGCACTGCAGAATCTCTCCCAGGGCCAGGTCCTTTAATACGAACCTCAAGGTTTTTAACTCCACATTCTTGAGCTACTTTTCCAGCTGACTCAGCAGCAACCTGTGCTGCAAAAGGAGTACTTTTTCGAGACCCCTTAAAACCAGCACCACCAGATGTAGCCCAAGATAAAGCATTACCCTGGCGATCAGTAATCGTCACAATGGTATTATTAAAAGAAGCATGTATATGGGCGATACCCTCTGTCACATTCTTTTTAACTTTCTTTCTTACACGTGAAACAGCCTTAACCATAGTAACAATTTTCCTTGTCTTTTACAATCTGATAAAATTTGTAATTACCTTGCACGCACTGCTTTACGAGGACCCTTACGAGTTCTGGCATTAGTTCTCGTGCGCTGTCCACGAACAGGTAATCCACGGCGATGACGTAATCCACGATAACAACCAAGATCCATTAGTCGTTTAATATTCATAGATATTTCTCTACGCAAATCACCTTCTACCGTAAGCTTAGCGATATGATCTCGAAGCTTATCAATTTGCGAGTCAGAAATATCTTTAAGTTTAACGTTACAATCGATACCAACAGTTTCACAAATTTTCTGAGACCTGGAATTTCCGATACCATAAATTGCAGTTAATGCAATCTTAACATGTTGATGGTTTGGAATATTAACGCCAGCGATTCGGGCCATATTACTGTATCCTACCAAAAAAAAAAGAATAAATTTAGTTCAATTAACCTTGTCTTTGCTTGTGCCTAGGGTCTGAACAAATAACTCTTACGACTCTATTACGTCGTATCACCTTACAATTACGACAAATCTTTTTTACGGAAGCTAAAACTTTCATATAAATGTCTCCGAATATTTTACTTTAAATAGAAATTATATTAATTGAAAAGACATCAATAAATTTGAGATCAGTAAAGCGCAAATAAATTAAAGCTACTTGGCACGAAACGTAATACGTGCACGCGTCAAATCATAAGGTGTCAAATCGACAGTTACTTTATCACCAGGCAAAATTCTTATGTAATGCATACGCATTTTTCCCGATATATGAGCAAGCACAACATGCCCATTCTCCAGCTTCACGCGGAAGGTGGCATTTGGAAGAGTTTCTAATATCTCTCCCTGCATCTGAATAGTTTCTTCTTTGGCCATTTCAATTTTATAATTAGTTATCGCACCGGAAACTTAGCGCCGCCACTCTTAAAATTCGTTTTCTTCAACAAGCTCTCATATTGCGAAGACATAACATGAGATTGTACCTGAGACATAAAATCCATAGTTACAACGACAATAATCAAAAGTGATGTACCACCAAAATAAAATGGAACATTCCATTTAAGAATCAAAAACTCCGGAAGCAAACAAACCAAGGTTACATAGATCGATCCAGCTAAAGTTAAACGAAGCATTATCCGTTCAATAAATTTCACTGTTTGATCGCCAGGTCTAATGCCCGGTATGAAAGCGCCACTTTTTTTCAAATTATCCGAGGTCTCCTTCGGATTGAAAACAAGAGCCGTATAAAAGAAACAGAAGAAAATAATCATGGTCGCATACAGCATTACATAAAGTGGCTGCCCGGGTGATAATGCACCGCTGATGTCTTTAAGCCAGACCATAGATTCACCCGTAGCAAACCAACCAGCCAATGTCGCAGGAAACAAGATAATACTGGATGCGAAAATGGGCGGAATAACACCGGACATATTCAGTTTTAACGGCAAATGCGAACTCTGGCCACCATAGACCTTTTTTCCAACTTGTCGTTTTGCATAATTCACTAGAATTTTACGTTGGCCACGTTCAACGAATACAACAAAAGCAGTCACTAATGCCGCTGCAATAAAGATTCCTAATGCAACCAGAAAATGCATCGCACCGGTACTCACAAGTTCCAATGTACCGCCAATAGCACTTGGCAGGCCTGCAGCAATCCCAGCGAATATGATTAACGAGATACCATTCCCGATGCCACGTTCCGTAATTTGCTCACCCAGCCACATGAGGAAAATTGTGCCCGTCACCAAAGTTATTACAGTCGTTAATACAAACATGGGACCAGGTTCGATTACCAAACCTGCCTGTGACTGCAATGCGATAGAAATGCCGTATCCCTGTAATAAAGCCAAACCCAAAGTTCCATATCGCGTATATTGGGTTATTTTTCTACGACCAGACTCGCCCTCTTTCTTTAAGCTTTCCAGATATGGAATGGCAACCGCACCTAATTGCATAATAATAGACGCGGAGATATACGGCATTATACCTAAAGCAAATATCGAAAAACGAGATAATGCACCGCCAGAAAACATATTAAACATACCCAGGACTCCACCTTCCTGGGATTCAAACAGATCCTTTAATACAACAGGATCAATGCCGGGTACTGGAACATGCGCACCTATCCTATAAACAATCAAAGCAAGCAATAAAAACCATAAGCGACGTTTTAAATCGCCAAATTTATCTACGCTTTTGATTCTTGTATCTTTAGTAGCCACTTAGCTTCCTTATACAACTATTCAACGCTACCACCGACAGATTCGATAGCCGCTTTTACTCCACTTGTTACTGAAATTCCAGACAGAGTAACCTTTCTCTCAATATTTCCAGATAAATAGACTTTTACATGTTTAATCTGACGAGAAACGATACCCCTCTCTTTTAAAGTTGCAAGGCTAATATTATCCTCGGCCAATTCATTAATTGTCGAAAGCCTAATTTTAAAAGATTGATTACTCTTAAGCGACACAAAACCACGTTTAGGCAAACGACGCTGCAAAGGCATTTGACCACCTTCGAAACCAGTTTTATGAAAACCACCTGCTCGAGATTTTTGACCTTTATGTCCTCGACCCGCCGTTTTACCCAGACCAGATCCTATTCCTCTACCTAGGCGACGCCTGCTTGGATTTGAACCAAATCCAGGTTTAATTGAATTAAGATACATCTAGCCCTCACATTTAAGCAGATAGTTAACTTTACTAATCATACCTTGTATTGCCGGTGTCATTTTAACGACACGCGAACTGTTTATTCTGCGCAATCCTAATCCCCGCACAGTAGCACGATGTGAACGTTTAGTGCCAATTAAACTTTTAACCAACGTAATTTTGACATTCAAGTTATCGGAATCTTTACTCATTTGCCTAAATCCAGAATTTCCTCGACACTTTTACCACGCTTAGCAGCAATATTTGCGGGAGTATTCATATTACTCAAACCCTGTAAGGTAGCACGGACAACATTATACGGATTGCTAGAACCGATACATTTAGCCAAAATATTATGCATTCCCATAACTTCAAAAATAGCACGCATAGGGCCACCGGCAATAATGCCAGTACCTTCTGAAGCAGGTTGCATATATACTTTTGCAGCTCCATGAACACCCACAACAGGATGATAAATCGTACCATTCTTTAATTTTACTTTTATCATCTTGCGACGCGCTTCATCCATTGCCTTTTGAACGGCGACAGGAACTTCACGAGATTTACCTTTGCCCATTCCAACACCGCCATCACCATCACCAACTACTGTCAAAGCAGCAAATCCAAGTATACGGCCACCTTTTACAACCTTCGTGACACGATTAATGGCGACCATTTTTTCTTTAAGTCCATCAGAACTCTCATCTGTTGATGGTGGCTTACCTTGTGTTTTTCCCATTTTAGCCATAGTCAAACCTTCAATTAAAATTTAAGCCCATTATCGCGCGCCGCTTCAGCCAATGCTTTAACGCGGCCATGGTATTTATAACCAGATCTATCAAATGCAACGACTTCAATACCACACTTTATTGCTTTTTCTGCTATCCGTTTACCAATAATAGAAGCCGCCACAATATTACCGCCACAAGTTAGATCTTTGCGAATTTCAGGCTCAAGAGTCGATGCGCTAGCTAATACTTTTCCACCGCTGTCATCAATCAATTGAGCATAAATATGCGCATTAGTCCGGTGAACTGACAAACGTAAAATACCTAATTCAGCAATTTTAGCACGTGAACGTCGTGCCCGACGTAAGCGCATTTGTTTTAGATTCTGCATATATATCTCAATTATTTTTTCTTGGCTTCTTTAAGAACAATTACCTCATCCGAATACCGAACGCCCTTACCCTTATAAACCTCTGGTCTTCTATATGCGCGAATTTCTGCTGCAACCTGCCCGACCTGCTGTTTATCAATTCCCTTAATAATCACTTCGGTCTGGCTAGGTGTCTCAGCTTTAATACCCAAAGGCATTTTATGAACGATAGGATGCGAATAACCCAACGCCAAATTTAAACTATGCCCATCGGTCTGCGCTCGATAACCCACGCCAACCAATGATAATTTCTTCTGAAAACCATTAACAACCCCTTGGACCATATTTGCTATTAAAGCACGCATGGTTCCCGACATTGCATTTGCCTGTTTGGAATCATTAGCTGCCTTGACTAACAAGACGCCATCATTAATCTCCAGCTTTATATCTGAAGTTAATTTATGCTGCAATACCCCTAAAGGACCTTTAATCGTGATTTCGGATAATGACAAATCAATATCTACATTAGATGGTATTTGTACAGGATTCTGACTCACACGAGACATAATCTAACTCCAGTTAAACGACAGTACATAAAATTTCGCCACCAACTCCAGAAGCACGCGCTTTACGATCCGTCATCACTCCTTTTGAGGTTGATACGATAGCAACACCCAATCCATTCATGACACTTGGAATATTAGCTGTAGATTTATAAATCCTTAGCCCAGGGCGACTAATTCTATTAATTTTTTCAATAACAGGAGAGCCTGCGTAATATTTCAGGTTAATTTCTAGCACCGCTTTATTTTCTGATTCACGAGTACTATAGCTCTCTATATAGCCTTCTGCTTGTAAGACCATAGCAATAGATTTTTTTAGCTTTGATGATGGCATCAAAACAGATGATTTTTCAGCTAGCTGCGCATTTCGTATTCGCGTCAACATATCAGCGATGGGATCACTCATACTCATGAAAGGTTACCTATAGTATCGAATAATTTATTTTGATACGCTATGTTCTATAGGTATCAATCCAAACTTAAAATTAACTTATGCGCAAGAATTGTTAAATAATATATAAAGCTATATTATAAAAAAATCTTACCAACTCGCTTTAGTGATTCCTGGTATTTTACCACTCATTGCAATATCCCGAAGTTTACTGCGACCCAAGCCAAACTTTGAATATACTCCACGGGGCCTACCAGTTAAAGCGCATCGGTTCCTCAAACGTACAGGACTAGAGTTTCTTGGCAATTTTTGCAATTCTATTCTTGCATCATATCGCTCTTCAAGACTCAAATTCATATCGTTCGCAGTCTTATTCAGGGCTTCTCGTTTACTCGCGAATTTTTTAACAATTTCTCTTCGTTTTTTATCACGATTAATAATAGCTACTTTTGCCATTACATTCTCAATTTTTAAATGGAAAACTAAATGCTGACAACAATGCTTTTGCTTCCAAATCAGTCTTAGCACTAGTTGTAAACGTAATATTCATACCACGCAAAGCATCTATTTTGTCGTATTCGATTTCTGGAAATATAATCTGCTCCTTTATACCCATATTATAGTTACCCCTACCATCAAACGATTTCCCAGAGATGCCTCTAAAATCCCGTATCCTTGGTATCGCAACTGTAATTAATCGATCTAGAAACTCATACATTCGTAAACGGCGTAATGTAACCATGCATCCAACAGGATATCCCTCACGGACTTTAAATGTAGCAATTGATTTTTTCGCTTTAGTCACAACGGGTTGCTGTCCACAAATTTTCAGCATGTCTGACACAACATTCTCAATAACCTTCTTATCAGCAGTTGCTTCTCCAACGCCAATATTAAGTGTAATTTTACTGATCCTTGGAACTTCCATTACAGATTTATAATTGAACTGTTCCATTAACTGTTTCGTAACAGTATCTCGGTAAAACTCCTGCAAGCGCGCCATATAAAAATTACCTTGAGTTATGCGTCAATTTCTTGACCATTTGACTTAAAAATGCGTATTTTTTGATTTTTATCATTAATCTTAAAACCAACTCTATCCGCCTTCTTGGTTGAAAAATTAAATATCGCCACATTAGACAGGTGCAACGGCATCTCTAATTCAGTAATGCCGCCATCCAATCCTTTCGCCGGATTAGGTTTTTGATGTTTTTTAACTTTGTTCACACCTTGAACAACCAAACCATCATCCCCAACGACACGCATAACTGACCCACGTTTACCCTTATCCTTACCCGCAATAACAATTACATCATCACCTTTCTTGATCTTTCTCATCTTATTCTCTTCTGTAATCCTGCTCTAAACTAAAGAACCTCAGGCGCAAGCGAAACAATTTTCATAAAGCGTGCATTTCGTAATTCGCGCGTTACCGGTCCAAATATACGAGTACCTATCGGCTCCAGTTTATTATTCAAAAGAACCGCAGCATTACTATCAAATTTAATAAGGGACCCATCTACACGACGCACTCCCTTGGCAGTGCGAACAACAACTGCGTTATATACTTCACCTTTCTTCACTCTTCCCCGCGGAGCAGCATCTTTGACACTTACCTTGATAATATCGCCTATTCCTGCGTATTGTCTCTTAGATCCGCCTAGAACCTTAATACACATGATAGAACGCGCGCCAGTATTGTCCGCAACGTTAAGTATAGATTGCATTTGAATCATTTTTACTCTCTCTTCTGCATCAACTAATCACAATAATGTGACTAACACAGGAATGGTTTAAGTTTGGCCAAAGAAAACTACGCCGATTATATTATAAAGAAAGCACAAATAGCAAGTAGTCGGCCATTTTACATCCTCATTATCACAAATACAATTTATTTATTTATTAGTAACATTGACATCCTCCCCTTCCTAAACGAAGGGGATTCCTAGCGACTTATTAAGCCGTTAAGAGTAGGTTTGTATTGCTACTGCCTACTGGTTCCTGCTTCTTAGACGAAACTAACGTTTCAACTCCACAGGCTAACAAGCGATGTCCTCGCTCAAGTACATTCAAGAACAGCAAAGACCGCATTAAACAGGCTTCGCCTGTGCGCTTATATCTCCGCTCTGAAGAACGAAGTTTTACGCGCCATTTGATAAAAATGCAAAAATCCAGCAAACAAACCATCATCAAACCAAAGTGGATTTTGATAGTAACTTGATTACACGCCAAGCTTTAGTTCTAGACAATGGACGACATTCCTCAATAACCACGGCATCACCCATCTCATATTCATTCTTCTCATCATGAGCATGGTATTTCTTTGAACGCGAAATGATTTTTCCGTAAAGTGGATGTTTTACCTTTCGCTCAACAAGCACGGTGACCGTTTTGCTTGTTTTATTACTGATCACCTTACCTGTAAGAGTACGATTTAAATTATCATTACTCATAGTTAATGAGTCTTCTGAGAAAGAATAGTTTTCACCCGTGCAATATCCCTACGAGTGTTACGAATCTGATTGTGATTAGATAATTGCTGTGCTGCTTGTTGCATTCTCAAGCCGAACTGAGATTTGAGAAGCAATAATAATTCATTTTTCAGTTCATCCACTGTTAAGTTTCTTAGTTCATTTAATTTCATGATTAGCCACCAATCTGTCGTATAACAAATGTTGTTTGAATAGGTAATTTCGATGCAGCCAATCTAAATGCCTGCCTAGCAAGTTCCTCATTAACGCCATCCATTTCATACAACATTTTCCCAGGCTGAATTTCAGCTACAAAGTATTCAGGATTTCCCTTACCTTTACCCATTCTTACCTCAGCTGGCTTATGTGATATCGGCTTATCAGGGAATATTCTGATCCAAATTCGGCCACCTCTTTTAATATGGCGCGTCATCGCGCGTCTTGCCGATTCAATTTGACGTGCAGTTATACGTCCACGTCCAACTGCTTTTAAACCAAATTCACCAAAACTTACCTTAGCACCGCGAGTTGCAACTCCTGTGTTACGTCCTTTTTGCTGCTTTCGATATTTTGTTCTAGCTGGTTGCAACATCATTATCTCCTAGCTCTATACCTTTCCACTAACAGAAAGTTAAAAAATTCTATTTATATAATAAATTGAAATAGAAACCCTTATCCATTAAGCCCATTTGAAAGATTGACTACAGATAAAAAGTGGAAATCCCAAAATCTAATTTTTCTTATTTGAATCAGCAGGAAATGATGGGCTTGATATATTAGCATTAAGCTGGTCAGATTTACCCAAAAGTTCACCTTTGAAAATCCAAACCTTAATACCAATTATGCCATAGGTTGTTCTTGCTTCGGACGTACCATAATCCAAATCAGCTCGCAGCGTATGCAAGGGGACTCTTCCTTCACGATACCATTCTGTACGGGCAATTTCTATACCATTTAGCCTACCTGAACTCATAATCTTTATGCCTTGAGCACCCAGTCGCATTGCATTCTGCATGGCACGCTTCATCGCACGCCGAAACATAATTCTTTTTTCAAGCTGCTGCGCTATATTGTCTGCAATAAGCTGCGCGTCTATCTCCGGCTTCCTTATTTCTTCAATATTAACGTGAACAGGAACCCCCATTCTTTTTTGCAGCTCCGAACGCAAAACTTCGATATCTTCACCTTTTTTCCCAATAACCACACCAGGACGTGAAGTAAATATTGTGATGCGTGCATTTTTTGATGGACGCTCAATCAGAACTCTGCCTACTGATGCGTGTTTTAATTTACTCGCAAGATATGCACGTACCTTGATATCCTCATTAAGCATGTCTGAGAATGTAGCGCTATTCGCATACCATCTAGAAGACCAGTTTCTGTGGACGGATAGACGAAATCCAGTCGGATGTATTTTTTGTCCCATGATATCTTAGTTTATTTTATTAAATAGGATCATCTTAATCAGCTACAGTAAGCGATATATGACAGGTAGGCTTAGCAATACGATTTCCGCGTCCTTTTGCGCGCGGACTTGTACGCATCATGAAGGTGCCACGATCAACATAAATAGATAACACTTTAAGCTCATCAATATCTGCACCATCATTATGTTCTGCATTCGCTATTGCTGATTCAAGCAGTTTCTTAATGATAGCAGCCCCCTTCTTTGGGCTAAAAGCTAACAAGTTCAGAGCTTTGTCAACCGGCATTCCTCTAATCTGATTTGCCACAAGGCGTCCTTTTTGATTAGATAACCTAACACCACGTAATATTGCAGTTGTTTGCATTATGATAATTCCTATCTTTTAGATCCAACGGCTTTCTTATCCCCCGCATGACCTTTGAAAGTCCTCGTATTTGAAAACTCTCCAAATTTATGCCCAACCATATTCTCTGTTACATATACCGGAATATGCTGCTTACCATTATGCACCGCAATTGTAAGGCCAATGAAATCGGGTATTATAGTAGATCTTCTAGACCATGTTTTAATTGGCCTCTTATCATTGGTAGCACGAGCTACTTCAATTTTATCTATTAAATGCAAATCTACAAATGGTCCTTTTTTTACAGAACGAGCCATTTAACTATCATCCCTTCTTAGAATAACGACGACGAACAATCATCACATCAGTACGCTTGTTTGAGCGAGTTCTATATCCTTTAGCTGGCGTTCCCCAAGGACTTACCGGATGTCTGCCAGCGGCTGTTTTACCCTCACCGCCACCATGTGGATGATCGACAGGATTCATTGCCACACCACGAACAGTCGGACGAATGCCTCTCCAACGCTGTGCACCAGCTTTTCCAATTGATCTTAGACTATGTTCTTCATTACCAACTTCGCCTATAGTAGCACGACAATCAAGATGAATTTTTCTTATTTCACCGGAACGTAATTTTATTTGTGAATAATTTCCATCCTTTGCCTGTAATTGCACTGATGTGCCAGCAGATCTTGCAAGCTGGGCGCCTTTACCCGGCAACATTTCAACACAATGAATTGTGGTACCAATAGGAATATTCCTTAATGGTAAAGCATTGCCCGTCTTAATTTGCACACCAGGTCCACTACTCAGCTGCATCCCAACCGATATGCCTTTAGGTGCAATTATGTAACGACGTTCGCCATCAGAATAACAAACCAATGCCAGATTGGCACTTCTATTAGGATCATATTCAATTCGCTCAACTCTGGCGATTATATTATCTTTATTCCTACGAAAATCAATGTGCCTATAATGCTGTTTATGGCCACCGCCTTTATGTCTTGTCGTTATATGACCATTATGATTACGGCCCGCTGTCTTTGATTGCTTCTCTAAAAGTTTACTATAAGGTGCACCCTTATATAGCTCTTTATTAACAAGCCTAACAACAGAACGGCGTCCAGGAGATGTTGGCCTTAGCTTAACAAGTGCCATTACTTATCCTCCCCCGTTGAGAATTCTGTATAGTTAATTTCTTTACCATCTTTTAAACTTACAAAAGCTTTTTTCCAACCACTGCGTTGTCCCATATGACGGCCAAAACGTTTCTTCTTACCTTTTACGTTTAAAACCTGAACACTATCCACAATGATTTTTTGTTCTTTCCACAATAATTCAACTGCAGCTTTAATTTCTTTTTTTGTTGCATCATGAACAACACGAAAAACTGACTGTTTATTTTTTTCGCCAATATGTGTCGCTTTTTCTGATATTTGAGGAGCAAGAATTATTTGTAATAAACGCTCTTGATTATTTACTGCGTTTTTCATATCAGAAACTCCTCAAATTTTTTAAGTCCTTCCGCAGTTATCAGAACTTTTTTATATCTTAGAAGACTAACAGGATCAGCATGCTTCACTTCAACAATCAATACCTTGGGTATATTGCGAGATGACAAATACAAATTCTCATTAATTTCATGAGAAATGATCATGACTTCATCAAGATCGAGATTCTTTAATTTTGCAGAAAATTCTTTTGTCTTTGGCTCATCTACAGTAATAGTATCGACTATCGAAATACGGTTCTCGCGAGCCAATTGAGATAATATAACGCAGATTCCAGCGCGATACATTTTTCGATTTATTTTTTGACTAAAATTCTCATCAGGACTATTCGGAAACACTTTTCCACCGCCGCGCCAAATCGGGCTGGATGCAGCACCAACACGAGCCCGGCCCGTTCCCTTCTGGCGCCATGGCTTACGTTTGGATTTCGCAATATCAGATCGTCCTTTTTGTGCACGATTAGCACTTCTGGCATTAGCCAGATATGATCTAATTACTTGATGAACAAGTGCTTCATTATATTCCCGTCCAAACAAGGCATCTGAAACAGAAATACTGCCCACTGCTTGCTCTTTTTCACTAACAAGCTTCAGTTCCATTATGCATTCACCTTCTTGCTATTTTCTTTTTCAATCGCTAACTGAGCATGCTTAATACTTGGACGTATCAATACTTCATTACCCTTAGAACCAGGAATTGCACCCTTTACCAGCAACAAGCTACGCTCAACATCAATTCTTAATATCTCAAGATTTTGAGTCGTTCGACGCACACCACCTAAGCGCCCCGACATCCGCTTTCCTGGAAAAACGCGACCAGGATCCTGAGCCATGCCAATTGAACCCGGTTTTCTATGTGCTTTTGAATTACCGTGGCTCGCACGATTAGAAGAAAAATGATGGCGCTTAATCGTACCGGCATAACCTTTTCCGATAGTAGTGCCCGTTACATCTATTTTTTGCCCTATCTCGAAAATACCAATTTCAACGGCATTACCAGATTGATAATTATTTAATTCCTCAGATACAACCCGAAATTCTCTTAGCATTTCTCCTGCCTCAAGACCGGCTTTTGCAAAATGCCCCGCTTCTGATTTAGTTACTCTACTTGCACGTCTTTTCCCAAATGATATTTGAACTGCAGAATATCCATCAGTTTCAGGTTTTTTTATCTGGCTGATGTAATTATGCGACACGTCAAGTACCGTCACCGGCAGACTCTCACCACTTTCCGAGAAAATGCGGGTCATACCGATCTTTCGACCGACTAATCCTAAACTCATTTTTTTCCCTTTTATAAAGGCGTCGATTTCAATTGATCGACAATATGCCGCGTACGGCGAGTTAATCAGATATTTAACCTTAATAGTTTCAGCCAGATCAAATCCAGCCAATATAAGATAAAGTTATAGTTTTATCTCAACATCCACACCCGCAGGCAGATCTAATTTCATTAATGCATCAACCGTTTTATCTGTTGGGTCGATAATATCCATTAAACGAAGATGTGTACGTATTTCAAACTGATCTCTAGACGTTTTGTTAACATGAGGAGAACGTAAAATATCAAAGCGTTCGATACGCGTTGGTAACGGAACGGGACCTTTTACAACAGCGCCAGTTCGTTTTGCGGTTTCAACAATTTCCAACGCAGACTTATCTATCAATCGATAATCGAAAGCCTTAAGGCGAATTCTAATTTTTTGGTTTTGCATATTCTAAACCTCAGTTTTAAGGACTTGCGATATAGTGATATCAGCCTAAATAATAGAAATACTCGCTACTATTCTATTTATGTTATTTAATAACTTTTGCAACCACGCCCGCACCAACCGTTCTACCACCTTCACGAATCGCGAAACGCAAACCGTCTTCCATTGCAATCGGTGCTATCAGGTTTACCGTTACAGAAACATTATCGCCTGGCATTACCATTTCGGTTCCAGATGGCAATTCAATTGCGCCAGTGACATCCGTAGTGCGAAAATAAAACTGAGGGCGATAGCCTGGAAAAAACGGAGTGTGTCGCCCTCCCTCCTCTTTACTAAGCACATAGATTTCAGCCGCAAACTTAGTATGCGGAGAGATACTACCCGGCTTGGCTAAAACCTGACCTCGCTCGACTTCTTCGCGCTTGGTTCCACGCAACAATACTCCGACATTATCACCTGCCTGCCCCTGGTCCAACAGTTTTCGGAACATTTCAACACCAGTGCACACTGTTTTTAATGTAGGCCTCAGTCCAACGATCTCTATTTCTTCGCCGACCTTAATAATGCCACGTTCGACACGTCCTGTTACAACCGTTCCACGTCCAGAAATTGAGAAAACATCTTCTACCGGCATAATAAACGCCCCATCAATTGCACGCTCAGGATTTGGTATATAACTATCCAATGCCTCTGCCAGCTTCAATATGGACGGTTCACCAATCTCACTTTGGTCGCCTTCAATGGCCTTTAATGCTGACCCTATAATAATCGGCGTATCATCGCCAGGAAAATCATATTTGGATAGTAGCTCACGCACTTCCATTTCTACCAGCTCTAATAGCTCGGCATCATCGACCATGTCTGCTTTATTCATGTAAACAATAATATAAGGCACCCCAACTTGACGGGCCAACAATATATGTTCACGCGTTTGCGGCATTGGGCCATCAGCAGCCGACACTACTAATATGGCTCCATCCATCTGCGCCGCACCCGTAATCATGTTCTTAACGTAGTCAGCATGGCCAGGGCAATCTACATGCGCATAATGGCGATTATCTGTTTCATATTCCACATGTGAAGTATTGATAGTAATCCCGCGTGAACGTTCTTCAGGAGCTGAATCAATTTGCGCGTAACTTTTCGCTTCACCACCAAATCGTTTTGTTAATATCGTTGTAATCGCTGCTGTTAGCGTAGTTTTACCATGATCCACATGACCTATGGTGCCCACATTAACGTGCGGCTTTTTTCGCTCAAATTTGCTTTTTGCCATGACTTATCCCTTTACACTCCAAACAATTATTTTTTATTCATGATTGCTTCTGCAACACTCTTTGGTGCTTCAGCATAGTGCTTGAATTCCATTGTATATGTTGCTCGACCCTGTGTAGCGGAACGTAATGCTGTGGCATAACCAAACATTTCAGCTAACGGAACTTCAGCACGTATCACCTTTAAACCAGGCAAATCATCCATCCCCTGTATCATTCCACGACGCGATGACAAATCACCTACCACATTACCCATAAAATCTGCGGGCGACTCGACCTCTACGGCCATCATAGGCTCAAGCAATACAGGGCTTGCCTTTCTCATCCCATCTTTAAATGCTATCGATGCAGCCATCTTAAAAGCATTTTCATTGGAATCAACATCATGATACGAACCATCGAATAAAGTGACCTTAACGTCCACTACCGGATATCCAGCTAACACACCATTAGGCAATGTTTCACGCAGTCCTTTCTCAACTGCCGGTATATATTCTCGTGGCACGACACCACCTTTAATCGCATCAACGAACTCAAATCCTTTTCCAGACTCATTCGGCTCCATTCTAAGCCACACATGGCCATATTGACCGCGTCCACCAGATTGCTTAACAAATTTACCTTCTATCTCAATTGATTTTTTGATAGCTTCTCGATAAGCAACCTGCGGCGCACCAACGTTTGCCTCAACGCCAAACTCTCGCTTCATACGATCTACAATGATCTCCAGATGCAACTCACCCATACCGGAAATAATCGTTTGGCCTGATTCTTCATCTGTACGTACTCGAAACGACGGATCTTCCTGTGCCAGTCGATTCAATGCTATGCCCATTTTCTCTTGGTCAATTTTAGTTTTTGGCTCTACTGCTACATGAATCACAGGATCCGGAAATTCCATACGCTCTAATGTGATAATTGCTTGCGGATCGCATAACGTATCACCTGTTACTGCTTCTTTTAACCCTACCGCTGCTGCTATATCCCCAGCCCGTACTTCTTTAACTTCTTCGCGTTGATTAGCATGCATTTGCAACAGTCGGCCTATCCGTTCCTTACGACCTTTAACAGGGTTATAAATAGTATCGCCGGATGCCACAACCCCAGAATAAACCCTGAAAAATATTAATTGCCCCACATAAGGATCTGTTGCAATTTTAAATGCCAAACCTGAGAAAGGCTCATCATCCGTAGCATGACGTTTATCTGCCTCTCCATTCTCCTTTTCTCCCTCAATAGCAAGAATATCTACGGGTGATGGCAAATAATCAATAACGGCATCCAACATCGCCTGAACGCCTTTATTCTTGAACGCCGTACCACATAGCATAGGAATAATTTCATTATTAACTGTGCGAATTCGCAGCCCTTTCTTAATATCTGAAACGCTCAATTCACCGTTTTCAAGATACCTATTCATCAAATCTTCATTTGCTTCTGCAGCAGACTCGAGCATTTTTTCATGCCATTCTTTTGCTTCCTCAAGCATCTCAGGAGCAATTTCACGTTCTTCATATTTCAAACCGCGGCTAGCTTCATCCCAGTATATAGACTTCATCTTAACCAGGTCGATTACACCTTCGAATTTGTCTTCTGCTCCAATTGGCAGTTGAATGGGTATCGGCGTTGCTTTTAAACGTGTTTTTATCTGCTCATAAACACGCATAAAATTCGCACCCGATCTATCCATTTTATTTACGAAAGCCAGGCGTGGCACCTTATATTTATTTGCTTGACGCCAAACTGTTTCGGTCTGAGGCTGAACGCCACCCACCGCGCAAAACACCGTACAGGCACCATCCAACACACGCAAGGACCTTTCCACTTCAATGGTAAAATCCACGTGTCCGGGTGTATCAATGATATTAACTCGATGCTCGGGATAATTACCATCCATCCCTTTCCAGAAACATGTCGTTGCTGCCGAGGTAATAGTAATACCTCTTTCCTGCTCCTGCTCCATCCAGTCCATTGTAGCAGCGCCATCATGCACTTCGCCAATTTTATGAGACACACCAGTATAAAATAGAACACGCTCTGTTGTTGTTGTTTTGCCAGCGTCGATATGCGCCATAATTCCGATGTTTCGATAGCGCTCAATGGGAGTTTTTCTTGCCACGGTATTATTGCCTTAAGTTTATACCCTTAACCTTAATAGGGTATTTAGGTTCTACAATTATCTGTTATTAGTATAATTCAATATTTTGACTTATTTTAAGTCAAATTAAAATCGATAGTGCGAGAACGCTTTATTTGATTCCGCCATCCGATGAATTTCCTCTCTTTTCTTCACAGCACCACCACGGCCTTCCGACGCTTCAGAAAGTTCCCCTGCTAACCGCACATCCATGGACTTTTCACTTCTTTTTCTAGCTGCGTCACGAAGCCACCGCATCGCTAAGGCGTTACGTCGCACAGACCTCACCTCGACTGGAACCTGGTAATTTGCGCCGCCTACTCTACGACTTTTGACTTCCACCATTGGCCGGACATTCGATAGCGCCTGAGTAAACACTTCTAACGGATCTTTCCCCGTCTTCTTCTCAATAGCATCCATAGCGCCATATATAATTCTTTCCGCCACTGATTTTTTACCACGCGTCATGAGCACGTTAACGAATTTTGCCAGCTCTATATTATGGTATTTTGGATCTGGCAATATTTCACGTTTCGGTACTTCTCTGCGTCTTGGCATTCCTTGACCTCGTTAATTTTATCTATCTATTACACAGAAACTGTATAAACTATTTTAATTTAAAAGACTACGCAGTCTTCGGTTTTTTAGAACCATATTTCGACCGCCCTTGCTTGCGATCCTTCACACCCGCAGTATCCAGACTTCCCCGCACCGTATGATAACGCACACCCGGCAGGTCTTTTACACGACCTCCACGAATCAGTACCACAGAATGCTCCTGCAAATTATGACCTTCGCCACCGATATAAGTTGACACCTCATACCCATTTGTTAAGCG
This sequence comes from uncultured Nitrosomonas sp., assembly GCA_965369175.1. Taxonomy (GTDB): domain Bacteria; phylum Pseudomonadota; class Gammaproteobacteria; order Burkholderiales; family Nitrosomonadaceae; genus Nitrosomonas. The sequence continues at coordinate 29,268 of CBDUPR010000004.1, read as the reverse complement.
TACCCTCGCCACTTTTCGCAGCGCTGAATTAGGCTTTTTTGGCGTTGTTGTATAAACTCTTGTGCAAACACCTCTTTTCTGCGGGCTATTTTCTAGCGCAGGAACATTACTCTTGAGTCTCTTTGCACTACGGGGCTTGCGGACTAACTGACTAATTGTCGGCATTTCTGTTTCCTAAAAAACTGAGACGGCTTACAGCCGTCCATATTGTATTTTATTCACTCTGCTTATAATATCCTGATTACTAACTTTATATTAGCAATTTCTATCCCATCGGATCACTCGACAGGTACGATAAAAAGAGAGCGGATTCTATGGGGTTTATTCTCCTGTGTCAAGCTTTCAATAGATTAAATCTATAATCTATATTACTACAATTCATCTTATCATTGACATCCTCCCCTTCCTAAACGAAGGGGATTCCTAGCGACTTATTAAGCCGTTAAGAGTAGGTTTGTATTGCTACTGCCTACTGGTTCCTGCTTCTTAGACGAAACTAACGTTTCAACTCCACAGGCTAACAAGCGATGTCCTCGCTCAAGTACATTCAAGAACAGCAAAGACCGCATTAAACAGGCTTCGCCTGTGCGCTTATATCTCCGCCCTGAAGGACGAAGTTTTACGCGCCATTTGATAAAACCAATACATTCATATTAATCTCTAAAATTCTGATATTGCAACGGAAATTCCTGAACTGATTTTTTGACTAAATTTATTGTTTCCTGCAACACATCCTTCTTCGCCCCTGTAATACGGACTACATCACCTTGTATACTTGCCTGGACCTTCAATTTGCTATCTTTGATCAGTCTGACAATTTTTTTTGCTAATTCGGTCTCAATACCCGTCTTTACGATCACCAATTGCTTAACCTTATTCCCACTTATCTTCTCTACTGGCCCTTTGTCCAAACAACGCACATCCACTGCTCTTCTGGTGAGCTTTGTTCGAAGAATATCCATTATCTGTTCAAGCTTAAATTCATCATCAGCATAAACTGTAAGATTATAATCCGCTTGCTCTACGCGCGCATCTGATCCCTTAAAATCAAACCGAGTATTGACTTCCTTGTTAACCTGCTCAATTGCATTCCTTACTTCTTGCTTATCAACCTCAGAAATAATATCAAACGACGGCATGACAATTCCCTTTAATTGAACAACAAACACCAAAACCTTTTCGAAATAACGATATGCTCAGCAACATAGATCCAATCACAAAAACAAAGCGCATTAAAGTATAACCAGCCTGCTTATTTATTTCTTTCTGCAATTCCCGCGGCAATTCGCATTCGCAATGCATTTAGCTTAATAAAACCTGCCGCATCTACCTGATCATATGCACCTTTATCATCTTCAAACGTAGCAATATCAGCATTAAACAGAGAATGAGTTTGTGACTCTCGACCCACAACGATAATATTTCCTTTATATAACTTAACTCTTACCCACCCATTCACATTAACTTGCGAAGCATCAATCATAGTCTGCATCAACTCACGCTCCGGACTCCACCAGTAGCCATTATAAATTAAAGTCGCATAACGTGGCATCAACTCATCTTTCAAATGCGCCACTTCGCGATCCAGCGTAATAGACTCAATGGCACGATGAGCGCGCAGTAAAATACTGCCACCTGGCGTCTCGTAACATCCCCTGGATTTCATGCCAACATAGCGATTTTCAACTAAATCCAAGCGGCCGATCCCATGCTTTCCACCCAACTGATTCAGTTTTGCAAGTACATTCGCGGGAGATAGTTTTTCACCATTAAGCGCAACAACATCGCCTCGCCGGTATTCCAGATCAAGATATTCCGCCTTATCAGGCGCATTTTCAGGCGAAACACTCCAGCGCCACATGGATTCTTCAGGCTCCTTTGCAGGATCTTCTAACATCCGACCTTCATAGGAAATATGCAGCAAATTCGCATCCATACTATAAGGCGAACCTGTTTTTTTCTTCATTTCCACCGGAATACCATGTCGCTCCGCATATTGCATCAATTTTTCTCGAGAGGTTAAATCCCATTCCCGCCATGGCGCAATGACACAGATATCAGGCTTTAACGCGTAATAGCCCAGTTCAAAGCGTACCTGATCATTCCCCTTACCAGTTGCACCATGTGAAACAGCATCAGCTTCGGTTTCTTTTGCAATTTCAATCTGTCGCTTTGCTATCAACGGGCGCGCTATACTGGTACCCAGCAAGTATTCGCCTTCATAAATAGCATTAGCACGAAACATAGGAAACACAAAATCGCGCACAAATTCCTCACGCAAATCTTCAATGTAAATTTCCTTCACACCCAGTTGCTTCGCTTTCGCACGTGCCGGCTCAACCTCTTCCCCTTGACCAATATCAGCGGTAAAGGTCACAATCTCGCATTGATAAGTATCTTGCAACCACTTCAGAATTACCGAGGTATCCAATCCCCCTGAAAAAGCCAAGACTACTTTTTTAATTTTATCCATATTCTTCTTATTAGCCAATATTATCCAACCAGGTTCCAGTCAAATGGATCTTTATTCACACTAATTATCCTAATTCTCTATCCGAATCTTTCCTAGTAATAAATATTCCATCAAAGCTTTCTGCGTATGCAACCGATTCTCGGCCTCTTCCCATACAATAGATTGCGGGCCGTCAATAACTTCTGCGGAAACCTCCTCTCCACGGTGAGCAGGCAAACAATGCATAAATAAAGCATCCTTCTTAGCAAAAGACATCATTTCTGAATCTACGCAAAAATTAGCAAAATCATCTTTCCTTGCCTCAGCCTCCGCCTCAAAACCCATACTGGTCCAAACATCGGTTGTAACGAGATCCACATCCTTCACCGCATTTAGTGGGCAAGCAAACTCTTCAAAGTGACCGGTGCCGGTCAATCCGACACGCTCCGGCTCGATTTCATAACCGGGTGGTGTAGAAACATGCATCTTAAAATTAAATATTTCAGCGGCTTGCAGCCAAGTATTGCACATGTTATTTGAATCACCAATCCATGCAACTGTTTTACCTGCAATACTGCCTCTTTGTTCAATAAAAGTGAAAATATCACTCATAATCTGACAAGGGTGATATTCATCTGTTAATCCGTTAATAACAGGCACACACGAATTCTCAGCAAAACGTCTGATAATGTCATGCTCGTAAGTACGAATCATTATGATATCAACCATACGCGAAATTACTCGTGCAGCATCTTCAACCGGTTCACCACGCCCTAACTGGGTATCTCGTGTTGAAAGATAGATAGCCGTGCCGCCGAGCTGATGCATGCCCGCTTCAAATGATAACCGTGTACGCGTAGAATTTTTATCAAAAATCATGGCTAATGTTCGATCAGCCAGCGGCCAGTATCGTCGGTACTGCTTGAATTCTTGCTTAATCCAACGAGCACGCTCAAACACATACTCGTATTCCTCACGACAAAAATCATTAAACTGCAGAAAGTGCTTTAATTGCATATATAAGTTAAGCCAATGAAAATAATAGAATAGATATATACTACGAAACAGATTGATTTTGCAGTGTCTTACGCCTGCTCAATCATTGAGAAATTCTTTTATTAACAAGCAGACGGCATCCACCATTTGCTCAGCTTCGCTTTGTTGCATTACCAGTGCTGGTAATAAACGCACTACTCTGTCTGATGTTACATTAATCAATAATTTTTTCTCTAAAGCTTTTTTCACTAATTCACCACAGGGAACAGAGAGTTCAATACCCATCATCAATCCCTGCCCTCTAATTTGCACGACACCCGCTTCATCTGCAAGCTGCTTTTTTAATCTATCACGTATCAAGTTACCTAAATTCAGGGCATGCTCGATAAGATTATCCTCCGCAATCACGTCCAATGTAGTAAGTGCAGCCGCGCAAGCAAGCGGGTTTCCACCAAAAGTAGAGGCATGATTACCGGGCTTAAACACCTCAGCAGCGATGCCACTAGCAAGACAGGCACCAATAGCCACGCCAGAACCCAGACCCTTAGCCAACGTCATGACATCCGGGATAATATCGCTATGTTGAAAAGCAAACCATTTTCCACTGCGACCTATTCCGCATTGCACTTCATCTAACATCAACAGCCAGCCATGCCGGTCACATATTTTACGCAGATCCTGCAAATAATGTGCCTGCGGGATATTAACGCCACCCTCACCTTGATATGGCTCAACCAATATCGCAACAACATTTTTATTATTAACCGCCACCTGCGTCACTGCTTCCAGATTATTATAAGGAACCCTTACAAAACCGGTCAGTAACGGCTCGAATCCGGCTTGTACTTTCCGGTTGCCACTTGCTGTTAAAGTTGCCATAGTTCGGCCGTGAAATGACCGTTCCATCACAATAATGGTGGGTAGATCTATACCCTTGTTATGCCCATAAAGTCTGGCTAACTTAATTGCTGTTTCATTAGCTTCCGCACCTGAATTACAGAAAAAAACATTATCCATATTCGATAATGCGGCCAGCCTCGTAGCCAGCTGTTCCTGATTATCAATGCCATAAAGATTAGAAGTATGAATCAGCCGCTTGGCCTGCTCACAAAGTGCTTTTGTCAGTTTTGGATGGCAATGTCCCAACCCACACACAGCGATACCGGCGAGCGCATCAAGATAGCGTTGACCTTGATTATCCCACAACCACACCCCTTCTCCTTTAACAAAGGAAACAGGAAGCCGTGAATAAGTATTCATTAGATTTGACACAGAACGGTACTCAATTTTCAAAGAAAGTATGCGCAATACGACAATTAATATTATCGCAACATGCTAAATTATGTAATTTAGCATGTTTACCTATTTATCTTGCTTTTTCAAGCTTTTTTTCTTCGGCCCTCTTCTTCAGCCAGCGATTCACAACAAATTTATTATATTTAAAATATCAAAGTTAACAAAGAAATAATAGCAGCATAATAGCAGCATGTTAGAATAGACAGTCAATTATGTGTGGGTATTTATAAAACACCTGTAAAGTGATATACCTGTATCATGACCTACCAACTTACTGTTCTCAAATAATTATAAAAATGGATCAATTTGCAAAGGAAACTTTGCCCATCAGTCTTGAAGAAGAGATGCGGCGGTCTTATCTTGATTACGCAATGAGTGTAATTGTAGGGCGCGCGCTTCCAGATGTTCGTGATGGTCTAAAGCCAGTACACCGACGAGTATTATTTGCCATGCATGAGCTGTCTAATGATTGGAACCGCTCCTACAAAAAATCTGCTCGTATAGTCGGCGATGTCATTGGTAAATATCATCCGCATGGTGATACAGCTGTGTATGACACCATTGTGCGTATGGCACAGAATTTCTCACTTCGCTATATGCTGGTAGATGGCCAGGGTAACTTTGGTTCGGTTGATGGGGATAATGCAGCGGCGATGCGTTATACCGAGATCAGAATGTCACGCATTGCACATGAACTATTAACAGATCTCGATAAAGAAACAGTCGATTTTGGTTCAAATTATGATGACTCAGAAAAAGAACCCTTAATTCTCCCTGCAAAAATCCCCAATTTACTCATTAACGGTTCTTCGGGTATCGCAGTTGGTATGGCAACTAACATACCCCCTCATAACCTGAACGAAGTGGTAGAAGCCTGCCTCGCGTTATTGGGAAATCCCGAAATCAGCATTGATGAGCTTATTGATAGTATTCAAGCGCCCGATTTCCCGACAGCCGGCATTATTTATGGCATTGCTGGCGTAAGAGACGGTTATCATACCGGTCGCGGCCGCGTTGTGATGCGGGCACGTACGCATTTTGAGGATATGGATAAAGGCACCCGACAATGTATCATTGTCGACGAATTACCTTACCAGGTAAATAAAGCCAATTTGCTCATTCGTATTGGCGAACTGGTTCGGGAAAAAAGAATTGAAGGTATCTCTGATTTACGCGATGAATCGGATAAATCAGGCATGCGCGTCGTGATCGAGCTTAAACGTGGCGAAGTACCCGAGGTAATATTAAATAACTTGTACAAAGAAACACAGATGCAAGATACCTTCGGTATGAATATGGTGGCTTTACTTGATGGCCAGCCTCGACTGCTGAATCTGAAACAAATCCTGAATGCGTTTCTATGTCACCGCCGCGAAGTTGTAACACGGCGTATTATTTTTGAACTCAAAAAAGCCCGCGAACGGGGTCACCTACTGGAAGGCTTAGCAGTAGCACTCTCCAACGTTGATGAGATCATTCCCCTCATTAAGGCTTCCCCCACACCATCTGTAGCAAAAGAGGCATTACTGGCAAAAGTATGGCATTCCCAACTGGTAAAAGAAATGCTCATCCGTGCAACAACAAATGCAAAAGCACTTCGCCCGGATAGCCTGACTGCGGAATTTGGGTTACAAACAAAAGGATATCGCTTATCTGATATACAAGCACAAGCGATTCTCGAATTACGCCTGCAGCGCTTAACCGGATTAGAGCAAGATAAAATCGTTGAAGAATACAAAGATATCATAGATAAAATTCTTGATTACCTCGATATTCTCGCAAATCAGGAACGCATTACCACCATCATTACGGAAGAACTTCTGGCCATCAAGCAGCAATTTGGCGATAAGCGTCGTAGTGAAATCGTGATCAGTACTCAGGATTTGAGTATGGAAGACCTGATTACACCAGCCGATGTAGTCGTCACATTATCACATGGTGGTTATATTAAATCGCAGTTATTAGATGATTACCGCGCGCAAAAGCGGGGGGGGCGAGGCAAACAAGCCACAGGAACAAAGGAAAACGATTTTATTGACAACCTGTTTATTGCGAACACGCACGACTATATTTTATGTTTTTCAAGTCGCGGGCGCGTATACTGGATCAAGGTTTATTCCGTACCACAAGGCAGTCGGTCATCTCGCGGTAAACCTATTGTCAATTTGGTACACTTGGAAGAAGGTGAAAAAATTAATGCCGTCTTGCCCGTAAAATCATTCGATGAGAATCGCTATGTATTTATGGCGACTTCTTTCGGTACCGTCAAGAAAACAGCCTTATCGGAATTTTCACGACCCCGCAGCAACGGCATTATCGCAATTGGCCTGGATGAGGGTGACTATCTTATTGGCGTTGCATTAACTGAAGGTAAACATGATGTCATGTTATTCTCAGACAATGGCAAAGCAATGCGCTTTGATGAAAATGACGTCAGGCCGGTAGGACGCGGCGCACGAGGTGTCAGGGGAATGAAGCTCAGTGCGGGACATAAAGTCATCTCCATGCTGGTTGCCGAAAGTGAAGAACTGGCGGTATTAACTGCCACTGAAAATGGTTATGGCAAACGCACGCCCATTACCGAATATACCCGCCATAATCGCGGTACTCAAGGTATGATTGCCATCAAAACCAGCAGTCGTAATGGAAAAGTTGTTACTGCGAGATTGGTTAAGCCGGATGATGAAATTATGCTCATTACAACAGGAGGTGTCCTCATCCGTACTCGCGTCAATGAAGTCCGCGAAATGAGTCGCGCAACGCAAGGAGTGACGCTGATCAATCTGGATAAGGGCGAGAAACTGGCCGGATTGGAGAGAGTCGTTGAAACTGACGAAGAATAATAACGCGTAACAAACATATATAATCTGAACATTCTCTTTATTAATTAAGTTTTATATCAGCATCTATATTTCATGGATCATATATATAATTTTAGTGCCGGACCGGCCGTATTACCGCAGGAAGTTTTACAGCAAGCACGCGATGAAATGCTGGATTGGCATGGCTGTGGCATGTCCGTTATGGAAATGAGTCACCGCGGCAAAGAATTTATGTCGATTGCTGCAAAAGCTGAGAGTGATTTACGTGAGCTGGCTGCAATACCTCATAACTACAAAGTATTATTCTTGCAAGGCGGCGCTTCCAGTCAGTTTGCCATGGTGCCAATGAATCTATTGCGCGGCAAAAAAACTGCGGATTATATTCATACCGGTCAATGGTCTCAAAAAGCAATCAATGAGGCAAAGAAATACTGTACTGTCAATATTGCAGCTTCTTCAGAGGATGCAAACTTCACTTATGCACCAGCTCAAGACAAATGGCAGCTTGATTCCGATGCAGCCTATGTTCACTACACACCGAATGAAACCATTGGGGGAGTAGAATTCAACTGGACACCTAAGTTAACTCATTCAAACAATAATATTCCACTCGTTGCGGATATGTCTTCGAGTATGTTTTCGCGTCCGCTGGATGTAAGTTCGTTTGGATTGATCTACGCGGGTGCACAAAAAAACATGGGACCTGCAGGATTGACCATAGTAATCATACGTGAAGATTTGTTGGGAATGCCTATACCGGGAACACCAACCATGTTTGATTACAAGGTGCATGCGGATCATGATTCCATGTACAACACGCCACCAACCTATGCTTTGTATATTACCGGGCTCGTATTCGAATGGCTAAAGAATTCAGGTGGGTTGGCCGCAATAGAAAAACGCAATATTGCCAAAGCTAATCTTTTATATGATTTGTTTGATACGAATGATTTCTATCACTGCCCCGTTACCCAATCTGATCGCTCACGTATGAATGTGCCTTTCACATTAAAAAACCCAGCTCTGGATGGTGAATTTCTGAAGCAGGCCCAGGCACACGGATTGATCCAGTTAAAAGGTCATCGTTCTGTAGGTGGTATGCGTGCTTCGATTTACAATGCAATGCCCATTGAAGGCGTCATGAAACTGGTAGCATTTATGAAGGAATTTGCAAGCAATCATGCCTGAACGTCAACACAAGATCTTCAATATCCTGACCTTTAATCAGATTTCACCGCGAGGATTGAAATGTTTTCCGGCAAATCACTATCAGGTGAGCGATACTAGTACTAACCCGGATGCCATCCTCGTACGCTCACATAATATGCTGAAAATGCATATTCCGGATAGCGTCCTGGCAATAGGACGTGCAGGAGCCGGAACTAATAATATACCCGTTGCGAATATGAGTTCCAGAGGCATCCCTGTATTCAATACCCCAGGAGCCAATGCCAACGCAGTCAAAGAACTGGTGCTAGCCGGCATGCTGCTGGCGGCAAGGAATTTAGTCCCCGCACTACACTTTTCCGAGCGTCTGGAAGGCGATGATGCTACCTTGCACAAAGCAGCTGAAGCGGAAAAGAAACGATTTTCTGGCATAGAATTACCTGGGCGCACGTTAGGCATCATTGGTCTGGGTGAAATCGGAAGACTTGTAGCAGATGTAGCACTTAAACTGGGCATGAAAGTCATCGGTTATGATCCCAAGATAACAATCGATTCTGCCTGGAGCCTATCGTCAGCAGTAAAAAAAGCACAAAATATTGAGGAAATTATACGCCGCAGTGATTTTATTACACTGCATGTTCCATTATTGGATACAACACGCCACCTTATCAATGAAGAAAACGTGAACAGCATGAGGCCAGGTACGATTCTGCTGAATTTTTCACGTGACGGTGTTGTCGATGAAAATGCAGTTCTGACAGGTCTCCAGAATCACAAAATCAAGTACTATGTTTGCGACTTCCCAAGTCAGAAATTACTACACCACGAGGCAGTTATTACCTTGCCCCATTTAGGTGCATCTACTCTGGAAGCAGAAGAAAATTGCGCTGTGATGGTAGCAAACCAGCTCGTAGATTACCTGCAGAATGGAAATATTACTAATACGGTTAATTTTCCTAATATCACAATGGAACGTGAATCACCTTATCGGGTGGCAGTAGCTAATGCCAATGTTCCCAATCTACTGGGACAAATCTCTACCAGTATGGCCAAAGCTAATTTAAATATACATAATATGACCAATAAATCACGGGGAGAAATGGCTTACACGTTAGTGGATGTCGACAGCATGGTACCCCAAAAGGTAATCGATGACCTTGCCAGGATACCTGGTGTTCTCATGACACGTTACTTGCCCACTTTAATTCAATAACTTTTGTTAAGCCAGATATCATTACATTCGATGACTGAAGAACTCCAGCACTTACGCGACAAGATTGACACAATTGACAATGAATTACTCAAGCTGGTAAATGAGCGCGCCAAACTTGCACAAGCGATTGGACAGAAAAAAAAGGGTGGCGTCATTTATCGTCCTGACCGGGAGGCCCAGATACTGGAACGTTTAAAGAAACGCAATCCCGGACCTGTCACAAATGAACGTATTATTCAGCTGTTTACTGAAATTATGTCTTTGTGCCGTGCCATGGAGGAACCCATAACTGTGGCCTATTTAGGTCCACGTGGAACGTTTTCTGAGGAAGCAGCTTTAAAACGTTTTGGTAACGCTATCACGACAGCAGCGTGTGATTCAATTGATGAAGTATTTCGCAAAGTAGAATCAGGCGCAGCAGGTTATGGCGTTGTGCCGATAGAGAATTCTACTGAAGGTGCGATTGGCAGAACAATGGATTTATTGTTACAAACACCATTAATTGTATGCGGTGAAATTCAGTTACCCATCCATCAATTTCTAATGGCCCAGCATACTGAACTTTCACAAATTAACAAAATTTATTCGCACCCGCAATCATTCTCTCAGTGTCACGAATGGTTGCACAGAAATTTACCTCACTTATTAGATACTGCACGCATCAATGCGCCCAGTAATGCCGATGCAGCCCGATTAGCTGCAGCAGATAAAAATGCGGCCGCAATCGCAAGCAAAAGAGCGGCCGATGTATTTGGATTGACTATCTGTGCCGAAAATATCGAAGATGATCCAAAAAATACGACGCGATTCCTAGTCATTGGAACACAAAATATCGCAGCCTCCGGTAAAGATAAAACGTCACTGGTCATTTCGACGAATAATCGCCCTGGCGCAATCCATGAACTACTCGCGCCACTGGCCCAATATGGTGTCGGCATGAGCCGTCTTGAGTCACGTCCATCACGTACCGGGCTGTGGGAATATGTATTTTTTATTGATATTGAAGGTCACCAGGAAAACCAAAATGTTGTAACTGCGCTTCAGGAACTACGCGAGAAAGCAACATTCTTAAAGATATTCGGATCTTATCCTGTAGCATGACGTGTATTTAAAAAACAGGATGATTATAACCGAACATGCTCATAATCCAGCATTGAGTTATTTTCTCCCTACTTCCATTTCTCTACCGCTTACGAATTGAATCTTATGAATCTTTGTGATTTTGCTCCGGAATATATCCGTGCAATCCAGCCTTACCAGCCTGGTAAACCCATCTCTGAGTTAGTAAGGGAGCTAGAACTGGATAAACATAACGTAATTAAACTTGCATCCAATGAGAACCCGCTCGGAACAAGTCCCCTCGCACGCGAAGCCATGCTAAATGCGATCAATCAGGTCTCACTCTATCCAGATGGCAGTGGTTTTGAATTAAAGGCAGCCATCTCTCAGCGCTATAGTGTGAATACCGATCAAATTATACTGGGCAATGGTTCTAATGATATTCTTGATCTTGCAGCACGCGTATTTCTAAAACCTGGTGCTGCGGCTGTTTATTCACAACATGCTTTTGCAGTTTACCCGTTAGTCGTACAAACGATTGGGGCCAACGGTATTTCCGTTCCAGCCAGGGATTATGGACACGACCTGGCAGCTATGCTGGATGCGGTTACACCCGAAACACGGATTGTATTTATTGCCAGCCCCAATAATCCTACCGGCACGTTATCTGAAACAGATGATTTATTGCGTTTTCTGGAACGTGTTTCTCGGGATGTGCTGGTGGTTTTAGATGAAGCTTATAATGAGTACTTGCCTGAAGCCAATAAAAGAAACAGTATCAGCTGGCTCAAACGTTTTCCAAATTTGATGATTACCCGCACCTTTTCCAAGGCGTACGGCCTTGCAGGTGTGCGTGTTGGATTTGGATTAGCGCACACTGATGTCGCAGATCTGATGAACCGGGTACGTCAGCCCTTCAATGTCAATAGCATCGGACTTGCCGGTGCGCTCGCGGCATTACAGGATACCGAATTTGTAGAACGAGCGTACACACTTAATCGAACAGGCATGTTGCACTTGACCGATGGACTGCGTCAGCTTGGGATTGAATATATTCCTTCTTTTGGAAATTTCCTCAGTTTTCGTGTGAAAGGTGATGTCGCAAATACAAAAAAGGTCTATCAAAGCCTCCTGCAACAAGGTGTTATCGTGCGCCCTCTCGGTATTTACGAAATGCCGCAACACCTTCGGGTTACGATTGGGCTGGAATCTGAAAATCAGAAATTTTTAAAATCACTTGAGCGTGCAATTGGAGAGTTAGCTTGATCATCATAATGAATAAGGATGCTACCGAGGAGCAAATCGGTACGATTACAAAGAAACTGCAGGATTTTGGACATGGAGTCAATATCTCACGCGGCACCAGCCGTATCGTGATTGGCGCTATTGGTGATGAAAGCAAGCTTGCTCCCGAACTATTCGATTCCCTGCCGGGCGTTGAATATTCCATGCACATCATCAAACAATACAAAATCGTGTCACGTGAATCACAGACAACAGACTCAGTCATTGATGTCAGCGGTATCCCAATCGGTGGCCAACAAATCCAGGTCATCGGTGGTCCCTGTTCGGTAGAAACACAGGAGCAAATGGACTTATCCGCACAATTTGTCGCTGCCGCAGAATGCCGTTTAATGCGAGGCGGAGCCTTCAAACCCCGTACCAGCCCTTATACCTTCCAGGGAAAAGGCAAAGATGGGCTGACAATATTTCGCCGGGCTGCAAGCAAGTATAACCTGCCCATTGTCACTGAATTAATGGATGTTCGCATGCTGGACACATTTCTCGAACAAGATGTGGATATCATACAGATTGGCACTCGCAACATGCAAAACTTTGATTTGTTGAAAGAGGTCGGACGCATTAGCAAACCAGTTATACTCAAGCGCGGCTTGTCAGCAACCATTTCTGAATGGTTAATGGCTGCAGAATACATTGCCGCCGGTGGCAACCACAATATCATCTTCTGTGAGCGTGGCATTCGTACTTTTGAAACCGCTTATCGCAATGTCATGGATGTGACCTGTATTCCGGTCTTGAAACGCGAAACACATCTGCCTGTTATCGTTGATCCTTCCCATGCTGGCGGTAAGTCATGGATGGTTCCTGCATTAGCGCGTGCTGCTATTGCGGCAGGCGCCGATGGCCTCTTAATAGAAATGCACCCTAATCCATGTGAAGCCTGGTGCGATGCGGATCAGGCACTCAACCCACAGGAACTTAAAGACCTCATGGCATCCCTGAAAGGAATTGCGGGAGTCATCGGACGAACCATATAACCAAGGCGGATATGATAAACCCGACGTTTAATAAGCTGGTCATTATCGGCGTGGGTCTGATCGGGGGTTCTTTTGCACTCGCGCTACGTCAGACCGGCTTAGTTAAACAAATCGTTGGTATCGGCCGCAGCCAGGCGAATATGCAACGTGCGCTTGATCTGGGAGTCATAGATGAGATTGCTCATCATCCGGCACTGGCCATGCAAGATGCAGATGCTGTTCTACTAGCCATGCCCGTAGGACAAACTGCCGATATCATGGAAAAAATCGCACCCTATCTTCAACCCGAAACTGTTATAACCGATGCAGGCAGCACCAAGCAAGACGTCATTGCTGCCGCACGTACCTATCTCGACAAACACTTAAAGAACTTTGTCCCCAGCCATCCCATTGCCGGTGCAGAACACAGTGGCGTCAATGCCGCACAAGCCAACCTGTTTCATAATAAACATTTAATCATCACCCCACTGGAAGAGACCAGCGATACTGCTTTAGCCCGGGTTACAGCACTGTGGCAAGGTTGCGGCGCTCGGGTTTCAGAAATGCAGGCGGATGAACATGACAGGCTGCTTGCTGCGACCAGCCACCTCCCTCATCTATTGGCATTCACTTTCATGAATTACCTCTGTACCAATATTGGAAACGATCCAGATCAACTGCTTCGTTTTGCGGGCAGCGGCCTGCGAGATTTCACCCGCATTGCCGGCAGTTCTCCAGAAATGTGGCATGATATCTGCTTTGCCAATCGTGAAACATTACTCACACAGATTGATGCTTATCAGCATACATTATCATCTTTACAGAAAATGCTGGAGGACAGTAACGGACCTGCATTGAAGGATTTGTTTTCTGAGGCACGGGAAGCACGAAGAAACTGGTTCAAGGAGAAAATCTGAGAGACTTTTAAAAAAGCCCTCACCAGAAGTTTTTCAGTTGCTTAATGATTTGATTTAATCTGGCGATCATTGAAAGAAATCGTATAGAAATATGACATGATCTCAATTATGCCATTTGAACAAACGATCGAATCAATCGACCTCACCAGAAAAGCCGGACTCAAATCTGCACTGACCATTTTTCTAAAGAATGCATCATCATCGGATCAAATCTAAACCAATATATCAGATTAGCGTTCACATTTGCCCGGCAGAATATGAATTCACCTAGTAGAAAATAGCGCATTCTGGGAGCAATGATCACCTATTTATCTGCCTGCTTTTTAAGAATTTCCTGAAGAGGTGCCAGCATTTCCATGGGTAACGGAAAAACAATCGTAGAATTTTTCTCGCCCGCTATCTCCGTCAGCGTTTGCAGATAACGCAACTGTAATGCCTGAGGTTGCTTGGCTAATACCTGCGATGCTTCTAATAAATGTTGTGAAGCCTGCAATTCACCTTCGGCATGAATAATTTTTGCACGCCGCTCCCGTTCGGCTTCTGCCTGTTTTGCAATGGCCCGGATCATATTTTCATTAAGATCAACGTGTTTTATCTCAACATTGGCTACTTTGATACCCCACGCATCTGTCTGTTCATCCAGGATTCTTTGGATATCCTGATTTAGTTTATCACGGCTGGCCAGCATTTCATCCAGTTCGTGCTGACCGAGTACAGAACGCAATGTGGTTTGTGCTAACTGGCTAGTCGCAATATCAAAATTTTCGACCTGTATAATTGCCTTTTCAGGATCAATAACCCGGAAATAAAGCACCGCGTTGACTTTCACCGAAACGTTATCCCGCGAAATAACATCCTGACTTGGCACATCCATGACAATGGTCCGCAAATCAACGCGCACCATGGTCTGAATTATCGGAATGACAATAACGAGTCCCGGGCCCTTAACCTTCCAGAAACGCCCCAGCTGAAACACGACACCACGCTCATACTCGCGCAGTACCTTGAAGGCACTAGCCAGAAAGATAATCATAATGATTATCATAGAAAAAACGACCGTCATTGAGCTCATCTTAACTCTCCTTTAAATGATTCATAGCGGGTTCTACTATTAAAATCAAGCCATCTAATGCCGTTACCCGTACTTTCTGTCCTCGCTTAAGCGGACTATTCGTCCGTGCTTTCCATAGTTCACCATGAATTCTAATCCAGCCTTGTTGATCAAAATCCTCAGGAACTTCGCCGATACACTCCATAAGTGCCTCTATACCACTGACTACGGGCCGCTGTCGTGATTTTATGGCCATTCCCAGCACGAGCATAAAAAATCCTGCACTCAATAATGCAAATGAAACAATCAGTGGTACAGAAACACCATAACCCGGCACACCCGTATCCAGCAACATGACAGATCCAATGACAAAAGCAATGATGCCACCAATACCCAGTGCTCCAAAACTCGGTACAAATACTTCGCCCAACATAAAAGCAATACCCAGTAATATCAACGCAAATCCTGTATAGTTAATGGGCAGCACTTGGAAAGCAAACAGAGCCAACAGCAAGCAGACAGCGCCAACAACACCGGGTAATAGCACCCCTGGATTAGAAAACTCAAAAATTAAAGCATAGATTCCGATCAGCATCAGAATGTAAGCCACATTAGGATCCGTAATTACGGATAACAGGCGCGTGCGCCAATCCTGCTTAAAGCGTTCCACTGTAATACGCTGAGTTGACAACACTCTCTCTTGCCCCAGCACATTAACCGTCCGCCCATCAATTTTGGACAATAGATCCGAAATATCGGTTGCAATCAGATCGATCACCCCCTCTCCTATCGCTTCTTCCGCTGTCAGACTGGCAGCCTGCCTGACAGCCATTTCAGCCCATTCCGCATTACGTCCCCGCATCTGCGCCAGTCCACGGATGTAAGCGACCGCATCATTGATTATCTTATTTGTCAGATGATCCTGTCGAGCTGACTCCTGATCATGAGTTCCTTCCGGCTGTTCATCAAATGAATCGCTCCCAGGAAAGCCCGTGATCTGAACCGGTGTTGCAGCACCCAGATTAGTCGCGGGAGCCATGGCCGCAATATGACTGGCATAAAGAATATAAGTCCCGGCACTCGCAGCACGTGCGCCGCCAGGTGACACAAAGGTAATAACAGGGACGGGTGAAGCAATAATATTCTGTATGATTTCACGCATTGATGCATCCAGACCACCGGGTGTATCCATCTGGATGATAATCATTTGGGCATTTTTCTCCGCTGCTTTATGAAAGCCGCGTTCCAAATAATCATGACTGGCTGGTCCGATTGCACCATCAATATTTAACCACAAGGCATGATCTCCGCCCTGTGCAAACAATACAAGAGGCCAGCAGAAAATGGCCAGGAGAATAATAACGTGATATCGCAGTATTCGATGATGTATGCAGCGCCACATGACCATCCCCCATGATTGTTATTATGTTGACCATAACATACGAACATGATTCCGGTTTAAAGCTAACCACTGCAGCGCGATAATGGCGCTGGCCGATCTGATCTTACCCGTGCTGAGCAGCGTTAAGGCTGCATCCACGGTCATAACATGTACTCTGATATCTTCGTTTTCCTCTGCCACACCATACACACCGCCTGCCTGGCTAGTATCTACCTTGCCACAAAATAAAGCAACGCGCTCTGTTGTACCACCAGGGCTCACCAGATAATCATATACAGGAATCAGCGTTACAATGGTGCAGGCGGCCTCTTCAATGCTTTCCCGTTTAACCACATCAATGCCTGTTTCACCTGCTTCAACAACGCCCGCCACGATTTCCATTAGCCATGGCCCATCCGGTGCCGTCATGGCACCAATCCGGAATTGTTCGATCAGGATCACCTCATCTCTGAACGGGTCATACGGCAACACGGCCGCAGCGTGTCCTCGTTCAAATAATTCACGTACGACCGATTGGCTCCAATCACCATTGAACAAGCGATAACGTAAGCGATAACGTTCCAAGCGAAAAAAACCTTCATAGCAAATCGTTTTTTCAAGCACTTCTACATTTCTCTTGATCATGTCCCCTCTCTCGCGGCCAGGCATCAAAATATACAAGCAGCGAACTAAACGAATTCCTGCTCAGATACACTGATCTAATCATTCTCAAGATATTCTTATCGGCTATTGCTCATCAGATTTCAGCTTTTCTGATATCGTTATCGCACCCCCATGGAATGACAGCCAATGATACGTCTACCGTGCATTCAGTGACACCGGCGACTGATCATCACATAGCTATTTTTTAAAAGGGCACACAAGAGCAGAATGCCCTATTTGACAGCTCATGCCAGAAAAATTACATCTAGTGCAATAAGACAGGCGGTGTAAAAATCTCATTGACCGAGCTAAAAGATCCCCCCGGCGTCGGTCCACCATTCATGATATACAGCCGACCATCAACCACCGCTGCACCCGATCCATGGCGTGCTGTTGGCATCGGAGTCATCACATGCCATTGATCCATATTAGGAATATACATTTCATTTGTCGCAAAGGTGCCTTCTTCGGATTCACCCCCTAAAACATAGATTCGATCATCGATCACGCCTACAGCCACTCCGCTACGAGCAGTCGGCAAACTAGCACGCGATTGCCATTGATTCGTTTCAGGATTATATGCTTCAACGGTGTTTTGATTCTGACCATAATCCAGATTTAGTCGCCCTCCGATGGCGTAAATCCTGGACCCCACGGTCGTGATGGCCAAGTGATCCCGTGGCGTCGGTAATGGCGCGGCAGAAGACCAGGTATTCGTTTGTGGATCAAAAACTTCTACCACATCAGGATTACTCTCTCCATCATAGCCCCCCACGGCATATAATTTATCCTGATAGACAGCGACGCCTAGTGCACCACGCGCTGTCGGCATCGGCGCGCGCTCACTCCACAGGCCAGTCGTCGGATTGTATTGATAAACAGTTGGAACCGCATGCCACACGGATAGAAAAGATTGAGTAAATCCACCGATTACGTACAACATGCCATTTAAAACAGCAACACCCGCATGGTGGCGACCCTCCGGAAGCGGCGTGGCCAGGGACCAGGTATTTGAAATAGGATCATATACTTCCACTGCCCGACTAATCGCCAGATTCAGCGCATTTCTTACACTCAGTTCGCTACTGAAACCACCTATAACGTAAACTTTACCCTCAACAGCAGCGGCAGCCACCTCTGTCCGTTCAGTCGGCGCAGACGCACCTGTAGTCCATAAGCCACTGGAAGATTCGGCCAGAATTTGACCGGTATTTATGAAAAGCAGGAAAAGAACACATACGATGAAAGAGAATTTTGACGTTAACACGGAAAAAGCCCCCCTCTCAGTGAACAGAAGTTCAGTATACTGTTCCAGCCCAGAATATAGCAAGCATTACCAAGTGCACTGATCAGGGCACGGCCCACTCCGTTCATGGAGCCAGTTACGATGCATTCCTTGATCTCTCTTACGACAAAAGCTGGGCAGCTAAGGCCAATAAATAAAGGTAAGTCGTCAGAAATATTATTTCAAACACCCTTTTATATTCATAACGGCTGTCAATCAACCTACCCAAAACAGATACCGGGCAGTATCATATCGTGAATAATTCTGACAGGCATAATAGCAGCGAAAAGATGATCGATGAAAAGCAGATATCCCCTGCGCCAGTAACTTTGAGTGTGGCGACCAGGTACTGGCTAAAATTGGGTTTTATCAGCTTTGGAGGGCCTGCGGGACAGATCGCAATCATCCATCAGGAGCTGGTGGAGAAACGGCGATGGATCTCAGAGCAGCGCTACCTGCATGCGCTCAATTACTGCATGCTGTTGCCGGGTCCGGAGGCAACACAGCTCGCAATTTACATCGCCTGGCTGATGCACGGTACATATGGCGCAATCGTGGCCGGCATATTGTTTTTTCTACCGGCATTTATCCTGTTATCCATACTGGCGGGTATTTATCTTGCATTCGGAGATACGTCGCTAATACAAGGTGTTTTCTACGGCATCAAACCGGCAGTTGTCGCGGTTGTGTTGTTTGCAGGTTGGCGCATTGGTTCACGCATACTGAGAAATGCAGTGCTATGGAGCATCGCAATGTTCGCTTTTACCGGAATCTTCTTCCTCAACATCGATTTCCCATGGATCATTTTAACAGCAGCAATCTTTGGTGCAGTGGGCAGCAAATTTGCACCCGCTCAGTTCCAGAATAATAACGGGCATTATATAAGCAACGCGGCCTATGGCCCGGCCATCATCGATGATGATACCCCGACACCCGCGCATGCGAAATTCTCCTGGCGTAAATTGAGCCTGACCATCCTTATTTTCATAGCGATCTGGCTAATGGCTTTGCTTAGCATCAGCAATCAACCGGCGCTCCTGGAGCTAGGCCGTTTTTTTACCCAGGCCGCATTTTTAACCATTGGTGGCGCTTATGCCGTATTGCCATATGTATATCAGGGCGGCGTTGAACATTATCATTGGTTGACTGGCCCACAAATGATGGATGGGCTGGCGCTGGGTGAAGCAACGCCTGGGCCCTTGATCATGATAGTAACGTGGATAGGCTATCTCGGTGGCGTCGCCAAAAATGTATCTGATTATCCCTTTATTGCGGGTATCGCAGGCGCGGGTATCGCAACCTTTTTTACCTTTTTGCCATCTTTCCTGTTTATCCTGGCGGGCGGCCCACTGGTAGAAGCGACACGCAATGAACTCAAATTTACTGCACCCCTGGTCAGTATCACAGCTGCTGTAGTGGGTGTGATTTTCAATCTTGCGGTATTTTTTGCCTGGCATACCTTCTGGCCACAAGGCACAACAGCAGCCCCTTTTGCAGGCACATTTCACTACTTCCCATTCATTGTAACCATCATCGCTTTTCTGGCTTTGTGGCGATATAAAATAGATATCATGAAAGTAATCATGACATGTGCACTCACGGGTATGCTATGGGTAATAATACTAAACCTGTTGGAAAAATAGACCACAATAAATAGATCGAAAGCCTTGTGTGCATCTTTCCTTGCCTCTGCCTGCCAGGTTTCATACAGAACCGATTTCACTTTTGACTGAATCGACTTCGATACACAGTTCAGCACATTACCGGTCTGATGCATCCAATAGCGCTGTTTCCATATACCCGGATACGCTTCTTCCAGTGCAGCCCAAAGCCCCATAGCACCATCACCGATACCCGATTTTGCTGTTTCCATGTCTCTGGCTTCGGGACCAACCAAAATCTTCAGAGCTGCGGCCATTCTCCAGTCGAAACACCCTTCAAATACAAGCCAGGATAACGCGGCTTCCAAGGAAACTGTCTTACGTACCTACGGCGGTACCAAGGCTGATTTAATTGTTTGATGACAACTAGTCATCCAGGTATACCGCTGTTTTTCAACCGCTCAAAACACCAGATTTAGTTATATCTCCCTTTGTGCGTCATCGCACATACCGCAGAGGACTCCTACGGTAGCATGCCTCATATGAAGCCATGAATAAGGAGAACCCACATGATAAATTTAGCGATTACTTTCTTGGTTATAGCGATTATTGCGGCTTTATTAGGCGTTACCGGTGTCGCTGGCATGGCTATGGAAATGGCTTGGATTTTATTTGTCATCGGCATCGTTTTAGCTATTCTATTCTGGGTAGCAGGTCGACGTCCGCCGCTTGGATGATATTTGTAATCAATCGTCAGAATAAACCAGCAATATCCATATAAGCAATTAATAATATTAACTTTTTGAATGTTCCTAAGGCAGGTGTTGTTTTGAATATTTTTTAATATCAATAAAAGGAGTACTCATTATGAACTGGGATCAAATTAAAGGTAATTGGACGCAGGTTAAAGGTAAAGCGCAACAGCAATGGGGAAAATTAACTAATGATGACCTGGATGTTATCGAGGGCAAGCGTGAGGAATTGGTTGGAAAAATTCAGGAGAGATATGGCATTGCCAAAGAAGAAGCTGAAAAACAAGCGGATGATTTCAGCAACAAATTCTAAACGAGGTATACCTTGAGGTCTTTGCAAAATCCCAATAGTTAAAAAATTAATTATTTACAATCAATATATTAAAGTTTTTAACAGGGACTATTGCAAAAGTCTCACCTTATCTTAAAAGGAGACATCAAAATGAGTAAATTAATAAAAACGATTCTGGCTTTAAGCGTTTTCCTATTGATTATCGTTGCACCCAATAGCTATTCGCAAAATATTATGCCCGGAATGACTGATGCAGAAACACGAGCTGATCAATTAGAGGAAAAAGCGGGTCAGATTAGGGAGAGAGGTGAAGATGCAAATGAATCATACGAAGAAATGCGTGAAAATAAAGCTGACAGAATGGAGGATCACGCGGATCAGCTTAGAGAATCAGCTGAAGATAAAGCCGATAGAATAGAAGATCGTGCAGATAAAATCAGGGGTGGTTATTAGGTGTATTAGTGGTCACCTTAATTTCAATTATTTTCAAGAAAAAGCAAATAGCCCGTTGATTTCAAAAGCCATCATGTACCAACGCTCATTACCTGGTTAATACAACGGGCTTTGTTGCAAAAAATAGCGCATTTCAGAGTAACCCTATGATAGGTTTGATATGCGGTGTAAATATCGAATCGGCCTTCAATAAGACGAATCTCTCCTATGAGACCTTACCCGTGTTTCCATACACTCATCTGCCCTTTCTTCAACCTATGCATGAGCTCAAATCCCTTGATCGTTGCATAGGTGGCCCTCATGGATTTAGAGCCGCACACGGAATGAGGCCTTTGTAAAACTCCAATAGTCGAAAACTTCTGGTGAGGGCTCTTGCAACAGAATCCGAAAAAGTATCCAGGATTGATATTATGCTGACGTCTTAAGCAATATTTCGACAGCATTATTAATAAGTTTTTCTAATTCTTTTTGTGGAAAGCCGGCCTTTGCCATGGTTATCATACCTGTTATCAATGCTGCAACATGATTTGCAATTGCGTGGCAGTCAATCTCAGGCGCTATTTCTCCTTTTTCTTTGTCACTTTCAAGTCTTTTAATAATAGCGTTATGTAATAAACCTAATGCGGAGCTCAAGATATGTCTTGAGCTTTCGTCATGCTGTTCATTCTCTAATATAGAAAATACAACTAAACATCCACCGGGATGCGAGGGGTTAAAATGTAAATATATCACCTCCATCAATACAGCCTTTAGCGCATTTTCTGGTGAATCTGCATTATCCAACGCTTCTACGAATTTAATTAGGATATGTTGTAAATAGTAGTTGAGTACCTTCTCAAACAAGGCACGCTTATTTCCAAATGCATTATAGATACTTGTTATTTTAAGCCCCATAACTTGCTCAAGTTCTTTCATGGATGTGGCGGAATAGCCTTTCTTCCAGAAAAGCAACATTGCCGTTTCCAGTGCTTCAGTTTCATCAAAATTCTTTGTTCTGGTCATCTTGAGCTAATCCTTAAGATGCATTCATGTTTTATCATTTTATATCGATCACTACAAAAAGTCTTGACATAAGAATTCATCAATTATATTGTATCGATCACTACAATAATCGTAGTGCAAATATTACTCTTAGGAGAAAATTAAAATTGGAGCATTCACATGAAAGTAATCTCACCCCGTATACACGGTTATCTTGATTTTTTAACAGTCGCTATTTTTCTATTCGCCCCTACAGTATTAGGATTAAGTCAGCTTCCTGCCACATTGGCATATGTTATCGCTGGCGTTCATCTGGTCGTCACGATCACTTCTGATTTTGCATTTGGTATATTTAAGCTGATTCCATTTACCATTCACGGTTGGATTGAACGCCTGGTTGGCCCTTCGCTGATTGCACTACCTTTTATCTTTGGTTTTACAGATGACCAAACCGCAAGAAACTTTTATATCGCAGTTGGCCTAATTGTTATCGTACTCGGTTTTATCACTGATTATAAAGCTGTAGAAAGAGAGAAAATGAACGTCGAAGGAGTAGTCAAACATTAATCAACATTAGGTTATCATTTTATCAATCTAACGGAGGTAAGGAAAAGTTTAAATGCCTGGTTCAACTGGTACAATCAATCAGAAATGTTTTCATCAAAGTCTTGATGATCTAGCGCCAAATCAAGTTTACAATCAGAAACATGCAATTCCTCAAGCTGCCTGAGCTTGATTAACCAGCCATATTAGCGCTTAATTATCTTCAGATTTTCTAATTAAAGGGGGCCACTTCAGGGCCCCTTCCAAGATAGCAAATGAGCCCGGCCGCTACTATCGTGAAAATCTTCTGGGGGCTAATCAACAAAAAGTGAAGGAGCCGAATCGGAATGAGTGCTGTCCTGAATCTGCTAAATGAGTCGTGGACTGTCCTGGTCCTGGTCTTTGTCACAACCGCCGAACTGCTTGGAATTGCGTCTGCCTGGCATGCGATGAACAAAGTTCGAACGTCCCAGGCGGCTGTCGCGTGGGCGGTCGGCCTCGTCGCGATGCCGATTCTGGTGCTGCCGCTGTACTGGGTATTCGGACAGAAACGGTTCGCGGGTTATCGAGATGCCATTCGACAGGTGGGCGAGCAGTGCCGGGCCTCCGTCGAAGCGATCCGTCGTGAATTGATGACGGGGAAAAACGCCGGCAGTGCAACAGGCGAATCGCCCCTGGATGTGCTGGCAGACGTTCTTGATACACCGCTCAGTTATAACAATGCTTTTCGGCTGCTGATCGATGGTGAGTCGTTTTTTGATACATTGTTTAAACAGATCCGCAGCGCAAAAAGCTACATTTACATCGAATTTTATATTATCCGCGACGACGACATTGGCCGTAAGTTTGCAGAAGCTTTATGCGAGCGCGCTCAGGCCGGAGTCGTCGTACGTCTGCTGTACGACGAAGTCGGCTGCATGAAACTGACAAGGGCATGGTTGCGACGGGTCCGCGATGCAGGTGTGGATGTGCTGGCTTTCAATACACGTCAGGGTTGGACCAATCGTTTTCAGTTGAACTTTCGCAACCACCGTAAACTTGTCGTGATCGATGGGCAGCGAGCGATCGTGGGCGGCCTGAATATCGGTGATGAGTATCTTGGTCGCATCTCCTGGGCTTCTCATTGGCGGGACACGGCAATTCATATTGACGGCGCTGTTGTCCGAAAAATTCAAGCCGTATTCGCCAGTGACTACTATTGGGCCACTCGACGGAATCTACCGGAAGCTGTTTGGAGCACGACTGTCGAAGCACCAGTCGTTTCAGACGATCAGCATGGAATGGCGGCGGTGTGTGCGACCGGCCCGGCAGACGACCGTATGCGTGCCACGATGATGTTCGCCACTATTGCCGGCTGTGCTCGAAAGCGGCTGTGGATCAGCTCTCCGTACCTGGTCCCGGACGATTCCTGCATGACGGCACTGTCGATGGCTCAGGCAAGAGGCATCGACGTGAGAATTCTGATCCCAGAAAAGGCGGATTCCTGGCTGGTGTTCCTTGCCGGTTTCTATTACGAACAGCAACTCGAATCACTGGGCATTCCGGTATACCGCTATTGTTCCGAAGGATTCATGCACCAGAAGTGCGTTCTGGCGGACGACAATCTGGTACTGATCGGATCAACTAATCTGGACAATCGCTCTCTGCACCTGAATTTCGAACTGATGCTGGCGGTGGCAGATCCCGCTCTTGTTCAGGAAGCAGCGCAAATGCTGGAACAAGATTTCGCGGTTTCCGATAATATGAATGCGAGTCATGGTCGACTGCGGCCGTGGTACATCCGTACCGGAACCATTGTCGCCAGATTGTTTAGTCCGGTGTTGTAATTTCGGTTGACGCCGACAGATCGGGAGAAATATATGCATCAATCCAATCGCCTTAATTTATCCAAATATGTTTATTTATAACCATTTATTTTAATGGCTTCCATTAAAATTCCCGCTTAATGAGAAATCTGGGTTAATTGCAGACAATTTCTAAGCTACCAGTGCGGCAGCAACCTGAGATATGGTCGAATCTGAAAGGTCAGATTTATTTAGGGGATAAGGTTTTTGTCGCGGAGATACAGAAAAGGATCGGCGAGAAAAAATACGATTTAAATATACCCAAGCAGCAAAAACGGTCGATCGCAATACCTTTGTCTGAGATTGCAGCGCAACACAAAGACCGCACAGCGGTAATCATTGCAGCCTACAAAACAGGTGCATACAGCCAACGAGGAATCGGAGAGTACGATCAATTACACCCAATGACAATTGGGGTTATTCTTCGCAAGAGCAAGAGTTCTTGATTCTGGACCTGACACCTTTTTGCAAACGACTCATTTCCTTAATCAGATCTTCGAACATATATTACTCAACTTCACCACACCATCTATTAACAATTCCATTCAATTCATCTTCACTCATCGGATCATTTAACCATCCTTCAGAAAAACTAATGTCATTTGAATCTGGCAATTTAGAATCAGGAAGTTTCTGAATACGGATACGACTAGGCAAAGCTGCCGCCTCACCAACAAAAATGGCCTCCCTTCGGGTGAGTGCTGGCAACATTTTTGTCAGGCCGCCAAGGCTATCAGGCAGGAATTTTGCCACATGTTCCTGATCACTTGAGTTGGTAAGTCTAAGAACTATCCATGAATTACATTGAGATAAAACGGTACTTTCTACATCAGAGGGTCGCTGAGAAATCAACCCTAGTCCAACTCCGTATTTTCTTCCTTCTTTGGCTATACGTCTTATTGCTTCCTGCGCTTCCTTGTACTGGGCTTCGCCATGATTTGGCACGTATCGATGAGCTTCTTCGCATATGAATAATATTGGGTCTTTTTTTCGCTCTTCCTTTGTTTGCCATAATTTATACTGAAATAGAAGCCTTGATATAAGAGCCGTTAAAGGCCCGGCAACTTCATTGGGCAAACCCGAAATATCGATTATTCTAATATGCTTTTCTTCTGTTCCTCCAATGAATTGATTGAGTATAGTTTGTAAATGTGGAGATGTTTCAGAATACTCTTCCATCAAAAAACTAAGCTGAGGATTTGCGCGTAAAATCCGCAATTTTTTCAATATGGAGTCAACCTTATCTCGACCAGAAGATGCAGCCAAGTTCTCTGTCTTTCCAACCTTCCTTCCCTGTACCTTATCAATATGTTTTTCGAATTGAGAAAGTTTGAACGGAACTGGCTTATCACGATCAAAATTTAGTAGTTTTTCCTCGGTTGTTTCATCTTCTCTTTCAGGAATAGCAGCACCGAGCGGGTTATCCCCCAAATCCTTGACTAAACCAGCCAGCTCCTGTCTGGCATAGGCAATTCCTTCATAAATAATATTATTTTGTGATGTGGCCTCAAACTCAGTTTTACCAATAATCAGAGAACGCAATTCGTCACTAGACATTAGCCAGTAAGGTAATTTCAGCAACTCTCCTTCTACTGTCGTAGCCGCCGCATCATTGTAAGCCCTGTAAACAGCTGCACTATTTCCAAATGCTTTGGCATATTCGCCATGAGGATCAATTATCATAACTCTTGGCTTGAGTTTTTGAGCATCGTGCTCATAGTCGAGAATTGAATGAAGTATCGACGCAACAGTCCCCGATTTTCCTGAACCCGTTGATCCAAGAATTGCAAAATGATGGCCAAATAATTTGTCTATATTAGCTCGACAAACAGCATTGTTACTGCCGACATAATTTCCAATAGGAACCATTGGGCTTATAGAAGTTTCAGATACATTGTATTCCGCTCCTCTATAAACAGATTCCAGTTCACAATTTAGACATATATAAGCATTCTGTAACGGCAGAGGATACGTTTCCACTCCCCGAGAGAACTCCAATTTACCAGCCGACTGAGACCAAGTTCCTTGTCCAAAAAGATCAGCTTCCAACAATCGAGCATCATCACTTGGATTAATTTGTGACGCCTGATTGTCTTCTACAACTTCTGACCTCATCCGAAGTAATTTCACGAATGCGAACAGTATTTTTCTACCGAAATGGATTTTTATTACGCTACCGACTTGGCCTATTGGGTAGTTCTTACCATCAACCGCTCTGACCAATTCATTAATGTCATTGTCCAACTCAATGCGTAAGCTATTGCCATTGACTTCAACAATTCGCCCAATTCTTAGTTCTGACCTCGTAGAAAATAGTTCCGCCATCATACTTCTCCTGACTTTATAAATTTTATCAAGCCAGAAAATGCCCACCAATCAAATTCCTTACCCTTTTCTGGGCTGGAAGGAGTTAAGGAGTTGTTGTAGAGGCCATTCTTACCTGCGACAAACACTCGCTCACCGAAATACTCATGCTGCAACCAACCATCAAGTGTTTGGTTGACGGTTACACTGTTTTCAGGTTCTGGTCTCTCATCTGTGAAAGCAACAACTGTGGTCTTATTATTTATGTCATTTAGACAATGCTCTATCTCTGAATTAATATGCTCATCGCCAAAACTATAGCCACAAGTTATTAGCACATTCTGACCTCCTGTCGTTATAGCTGATCTCAACTCTAAAAATAGTGCGGCAAACGGGTCTTTTTGTGTTTCCACATATTTTGTGGCTTGTGGATAGATCATGATATCTGCGGCATCTGAAAGATATTTTGTTCCATACCTTGCTCGTACTAATCCATGTGCGGAATCACGATGCCAATCCACTGAGCCGTGCAATTTGAATAACGAGCATGACGCTGCTCTGCCTGTGTGGGACGAAAACTCTAAGCCAGCATTCCAAAATCCCATTGCACCACCAGAGAACCCATCAACCACACTAATTTTATTAAGTGCCAATGCATCTTCCAGAAGAGTATCGTAGTTTGTTGTAAAGAAAGAAATGGATGATCGTCTTTCAAGATTCGCCTTATTCGAGAAAAGAGCCTGAATAAACCTCACATGCAAATCTATTTCTACTATCGGATTTTCAATGGTGCCGACGGTCTCATTTTCGCCATCTTTTGTATAGCCATACCTCATTGTCTCACCGATTATTTTTACGACTTCTCGGTAGCAATGATTTAGCTGCTCTGTTGAGTAGCTTGCGCCATCCAAATTCGCTTTCGTATTTCGCGATCTTTCAGATAACGCGATTAGATCACCCAAATGGCTCAGATAATGCTCTACATGACTATCTTCATTCAATTCGGATTTCAAAGCGGCGATAATAGATTTGTCATCATCATGAACCGAATCCTGTATTAACGCATTAACGCGATCAGTCAAAGGATACATAAGCGGGATTTTTGCATCGTGGCTAATCCCCGCACCAAACAGCCAACTTTGGCGGCTAGAATCGAGGATATGTTGCTTCAAGCTTTCTAACTGTTCTTCAAAATCATCCATTTCTTATTCTCTTTATTGATCTTTTTCTTAATACAACGGCAGTATTTCCTACTATTTTCCTATTTTACAATCATCGTATCAACACTTGTAAAGACATTAAGAAGGAATTGGAACATCTCTAATTACAGCTAAGTCTTCTTCTGACAACCCGTACAATGCTGTGACATGCTGTTCAATAAGTTGTTCTAGTTGGTCTAATTTACGACCCAATTTCGTTTGTTGTTGCGGCAGCATTGCAGCATCACACGCCTCGCTTTGAAGTGGTACCGCAAAACTGGACAAATTGTTAAGCTCTGATATGAGATAAATAAAGAGAGATAATCATGAGCAAGAAACGCACGCAATATTCAACAGAATTCAAAGCCAAAATAGCCTTGGTAGCAACGCTGAATAATGGGGTCAGGTCGATAATGAAGAAAATGTATGTACACAAAAAGGTGTCAGGTCCAGAATCAAGAATTCTTGCTCTTGCGAAGAATAACTCCAATTGTCGTTGGGTGTAATTGATCGTATTCTCCGATTTTTCGTTAGCTGTATGCACCTGTTTTGTAGGCTGCAATGATTACCGTTGTGCGGCCTTTGTGTTGACTCTGCAATCTCAGACGAAGGTATTGCGATCGGCCGCTTTTGCTGCTTGGATATATTTAAATCGTATTTTTCCTCGCCGATCCTTTTCTGTATCTCTGAAGTGGTACCGCAAAACTGGACAAATTGTTAAGCTCTGATATGAGATAAA
>CBDUPR010000003.1:0-120576 GCA_965369175.1 uncultured Nitrosomonas sp. | reverse complement strand
AGCAGGAACCAGTAGGCAGTAGCAATACAAACCTACTCTTAACGGCTTAATAAGCCGCTAGGAATCCCCTTCGTTTAGGAAGGGGAGGATGTCAATTGGAAAATATCGGCTGGATAGAGTTATATGGATTATTTTTGATTGGCTGACTGATATTCGAAGCATTTTCTGTCGTATCCGAAGCTCCCTCGAATATCAGTCAGCGATCTTTTTAAAACCTGTTCAAAAGAGAATATACCTAGAAATTGAAGAATAAGTTAACGGATAATATATGTTGCATCTGATCCGGACGGGGATTCTGTGGTCTGTTGAGATATTGGTTCATGTAACCTATTTCACCGGTAGTATATTGGTTAAACTTATAACCTATCCCCGCAAATGCTCTGTTTTGATTGAAACCAGTTTTGATCCCTGTATCGGTATTATTGAGATTAACAAATATCTCATCGAACAGCACAAAGCTTACGTTTGGTGAGATAAAAGGCATGGGAACCGATAATTTCAGCATCTGTCGATAACGATGGGCTACATCAGTGCTGCCAGGAATATCAAAGAATCGTTGTTCAAAACGGGTACGGCTGGTCACTTTACCAAATGAATATGAATCACCCCATAATAATTGTTGCCAGATTCTATGTTCGTTGAAAGGACTTTTAGCTGCAAATGGGCGACTGGTTGGAACCCAGGCGTAGCCTACCCACACACTGGTCTTGTCATTAATTGCGTATCCGATACCAGGACGGATAAGTGACTGAGAAAACCGCGAGGAATCATCACCAAAGCGTCCTTGTCCTTCAACCCAGTATTTAAGGTTTTTCAAATTTGGATTGATAGCAGAAAAATTGCCTGTGGCGGTTATATTACCCCAGGTTTGAAAATCTTCTGCTACTTTTTCAGCGACGACGGGACTAGATAGGATTAAACTCATTATTGCTGATGCGGAGACCATAAAAATATTTATTTTCTTTAGCATTGCTTATCCCTTTTTTTGGAGCTAATAAAATCTACGAATTGTAATTATAAATTTTTCTTATATTAAGCGATATTATTTAATTATTTGTCATGAAACAAGCTCTTGGATGACTTGTCAATCTGATTCCTCCTTCCATAAAAAGGGGAATTCTACCTTAATGTGAGGAAGGCTATTTATTTGGTTTATTGTTTTTTTGAATAAAAATATGAATAATTAGAAATCAGTTAGCCTATGAGAGGGTGGGTTAATCGCTTTTTTGGTGGGCAGTAAAGCAGTTCAATACCTGCAACGTATAAAAAGTACAAAGACCGCTGCATAGCTGTGTTTTGAGTTTTTCTGATTATTTACAGCATTGATAAATCAAACGCTTAAAAATCCTGGCCGCCCCGAGATAACCAGTTATGCAGCGGTCTTGTGCAGGCAGTCTAAAGCGCGCTAATTTGAATCGTTTCTCATTCCCTTCATCAATAGAATATTGATTGGTTCAGGAACTTAAATCCCGGGTTTACTGTAGTGAAAGGCTATATGGGGTAAGATGGAAGTGCTGTTTTGATGAGGGAAGGCCGTCATTGACTTGATTGATTGAATTACGTAGTTTTTTGTGAATGTTTATCAGGTGGATCAGGACACCTTGCCTGGTTGATAAAAGTGCCCTGATATAAGCTATTTTTTTATAATGGATAATTTGTTAGGTTATTATGCTTAGAAATTAAAATTAACGTTAATCGCCAGAATATGATCCATCTGGTCTGGACGTGGGCTGTCTGGTCTGTTAATGATCTGATTTTGATAACCCAATTCGCCATAAATGACGTCGGTAAATTTATAACCAAATCCTCCAAATGCCCAGTTTTGATTGAAACCTTGCCGAATACCTGAATCAGTATCTACCATATTGACAAATACCTCATCCCATATAACTAAATTCAGCTTAGGGGATACAAAAGACAGAGGCATGGATAATTTTAATTTTTCACGGAACCGCTGACCAACATCCTTGACGCCGGGGATATCAAAAAACTGCTGCTCAAATCGAGTACGGGCACTTAATGTGCCGAAAGAAAACGTATCTTTTATCTCTAATTGCTGCCAGAGTCTGTGTTCATTGAATGGGCGGTTACCCGCAAATGGACGTTGAGTGGGTAGCCAGTCGTAACCAATCATGGCTGTCACATATTTATTAAAAGCATAGCCGATACCAGGACGTATGAGTGCCTGGGTAAATCGCGATGTATCATCACCCCAACGACCTTGTGCTAAAAGCATGACCTTGATTTTCTTTAAATGGGGGTTGTTGGGGTCGATAAAAGACAAATCACCTGTAATCGTTGTTCCACTCCAGGTCATGAAATCATTCACGGTCTTTTCATCAGCGAATGCCAAACTGGAAGGGATCAAACTAATTGCTACTGCAGCTATAAAAATGTTGAATTTCTTTAACATTACACTTTCCTTTATTTTTTGGAGATCATTAAATTTTTAATTAGGATTAAAAATAATTTTTCACCGCAAGCAATTGAAAATATGTCAATTTGAGGTTTGTAAAAGAGCGGGGTTAGATTAATAGAGGATAAGATTTAGAATTGACTGGCAGCTTAGCACGGTGAATGTCAAGAAAATGTCAATAAAATGTGAAGAAAATGTTAAGAGAGTTAAGAGATAAATTCAGTTGAGTATATGTATATAAAAAAGGAGGAGGCAGATATTATTGTATATACAAATATAAAAATTAAGCTTGCAAAATCTGGTTTTTATAAGGGATTGAACAGATTTATTACAATTTGTAGCCAAGCCGTCATTATGATGCTCGTTCTTTGGGCTGCAATTTTTCCCGATCAGGCGTTAATTGTTTTAAATATCGCTAATGATGCGTTACTTAATAGATTTAATACTTATTATGTCTGGGTTGTTTCTTTTTTCCTTGTCTTTTGTATTGGGATGGCAGTCATTCCTTCAATTGGCAGGTTGAAACTTGGCAAGGAGCATGAGAAGCCAGAATTCTCTAATTTTTCATGGTTTTCCATGATGTTTAGTGCTGGAATGGGCATAGGGCTAATGGTTTTTTCTACTGCGGAACCGCTTTGGCACTTCGGTGACAATCCTGAGGTAATCAATGGCAATGTTGAGCCCTATACCAGTGATGCAATTCAATCAGCTTTTCGCTATGCATTCTTACATTACGGATTACACCCATGGGGAATCTATGTTGTAACCGGATTAAGTATGGCTTATTTTTCATATACGCATGATCTGCCTTTGACAGTACGTTCGACATTGGCACCGCTATTGGGTAGCCATCTGAATGGCTATATCGGGCACATTCTTGATATCACGGCAATTATATCGACGCTTTTAGGGGTTGCTGTGACAATTGGTTATGGTGTAAATCAACTGATGATTGGCCTCAACGATATTGCCGAGTTTGACTGGATGATGTCATCGGATGAAAATCCAGCTCCAACGAATACGGCGCTTATTTTTATATTATGCATCGTCATGTTGTTATCAACCATTTCAGCTACCACCGGTGTTGGGCGTGGAATCAGATACTTAAGTAATTTAAACCTAGGCTTGTCATGTATATTATTATTAATCTTCCTGATTTTCGGCCCATTGTTTTTTTTATTACAGCTATATGCCAGCGCATTGCTTGATTATGTGATTACGTTACCGGCAATTTCAGTTGCGGTATTTGAAATTAAAACACCATTAGGGCATTGGCAAGAAAATGGAACAATTCTGTATTGGGCCTGGTGGATAGCGTTTGCACCATTTGTTGGTTTATTTCTAGCCCGTATCTCTAAGGGACGCACGATTCGCGAGTTTATATTAGGAGCCATGCTTGCGCCCACTGCCGTGTGCTTTGTCTGGATTGTTTTATTAGGCGGTACCGCAGTAAATTTAGAGCTCTATGGTACGGCTGATGGTAATATCATTGGTGCGGCACCTTCGGCACAACTATTTGAAACATTAAATATGATGCTTTCTGGTGGGATGTCAAAGGCTGTTTCAGTTTTGGTGATAATTTTGATACTGACTTTTCTGATTACATCAGCGGACTCTGGTGTACTGGTACTCAATACGATTATGGCTGGTGGTGAAAAGCATACCGGTATAAAACATAGAATAATTTGGGGTCTAATTCTTACAGCGGTTATCGGTACCTTGCTTATTGTCGGTGAAGGTGGTCTTGAAGCCTTACAGAATGCCATGATTATTGGTGCATTACCATTTTCCATGGTAATGGTGCTTATGTGTATTTCTGTCGTCAAGGAAGTAATGAATCATAGAAAGTAGAGAGATCGAGTGGTTGTGGGTATAGCTGAAATGGATTGAAAATGAATCCGGATGCTATTGTAAGGTGCGGTAACTTGGGTCAGGTGATCTATCGGGGTATTCGTGTGCGTTATGATGTCTTGCCGATGAATTATCTGATAGGTCGATTGGCTTTTTTAATAAAATAAACTGGAGTAGAAGATGAAAAAAACGAATTTCTTGTTAGCAGCGGCTGTATTGTTCATTTTAGCTGGTTGTGGAGCAAGTAATGATTACACCCCTGCAGCCGATGCCACTGGTGAAGAGATATTCAGTACAGCCTGTACAGGATGCCATAAGCCTTTAAGCGGCAGTGTTGCCATGATACTGAGTGCGGATATGGCAAATAAGGATGCCATCCTTAATAAGGTAAAGTCAGGTAGCATGAGAATGCCCTCTTTTACGAATATTCAGGGTGAAGCAGCAGATCGTCTGGCCGACTATATATTAGCTAATAGTCAAGCCAAATAACTCAATCAGTGTGTCTGGGAATCGACAGGATTCTCAGGCAATAAATATTCTTAAGAGCCTGCTCAGACAGAGCTGCTGCTCACTGAAAGTGATCAGAATGCTATCAAGTAGGCTATATTACGCTGAGCCCATTTGCCGGGTTAACTTGTTTTATGCGACGAATAGCCCGTTTTCTTTGTATAAATTTTGTTATTTGAATCAGTCGGGCTATAGTTACAGTGGGAAGTCATTACAGAACGAGGGATAAGATAAAAAAGAATCTGTGTTGAGAAGAAATAATGGCCTAAATAATATACGGGTAGAGGTATCCCTTTATTTGAGTAATAGATGGCTAGTGATCCAACATAACATGTGAAATGAAATAGATTTATGCGAGTTAGAAGACTGTTATAAATAAAAATAAGCGAGGAATCTGCTGTGTTACTAAATACCGTATCGACAGATCACCTTGATGCCTCTGATATCAAGGCTAACTGTGCATCATGTAATCTGCGTGAATTGTGTCTTCCGGTAGGTCTCAACGAAGATGAAATAGAAATGCTTGGTGAGGTAGTCAGTCGTAAACGGAAAATACAACGAGGTGAGTATTTATATCATACGGGTTCAGATTTTCAATCTCTTTTTGCTGTTCGTAATGGTTTCTTTAAAACATGTTTGCTTCATGAGGATGGCCGTCAGCAAGTCGTTGGGTTACACATGAGAGGGGAGTTGTTGGGACTCAGTGCCATTAGCGCAGAAACATATACATGTGATGCCGTGGCATTGGAGGATAGTGAGGTATGTGAAATTCCTTTTGTAAAGCTGGAAGAAATAACACGTATCATTCCGACATTGATGCATCATTTTTATAAAATTATGAGCTGTGAAATTGTAAAAGATCATGATGTGATGTTATCACTGGGCAGCATGAAAGCGGATGAACGGTTGGCAGCTTTCTTGCTTAATTTATCTCGACGTTTCGCTAGGCTGGGTTATTCTTCTTTGAATTTTAATCTGCGTATGACACGAGAAGAGATTGGCAGCTATTTAGGTCTTAAGCTGGAAACGGTCAGTCGTGCCTTTTCTAAATTGCAGGAAGAAAAAATCCTTACTGTTAATAATAGACATATTCAAATAAGCGATATTAAACGGTTGAAATCGAAAATTGGAATTTCTTTGTGTGTTTAAATTCCAGTTTGTTTTAAACAGGCAATGAGACTCTGAATCTTGTTTAATTTACTGATAGCTACATGATGGGTTTGTCATCAATCCGCGTAACATAAGCCGGACATGCTCGGCTTGCAATCACGTATCTGCCGAGAATCGTACAACGCAATCCAGGTTCGCGTGTGTCGAATGCGGATACGCAGAAGATGCAGACCCTAACGCGACCATCAATATTCTAAGGGCAGGACATGCTCAGCTCGCCTGCCAAGTGAACGATACAGTAATGTCGTCAGCAACAGGAATTCACTGAGGTCATTTACCCCATTCAGAGATAGAAGCAGCAGGGACCTCCTGTCTTTAAGCGGAGGAAGATGTCAAAAGGGGTACATCAATCTGTTGATGGTTATTGCGTAGAAATTAATAAAATGAATAGTCGCCAGCTATGTTTTGGTCTGTTCGTGGAAGAGGGCACAGATATACAGATAAAGTGATGCGATTTTAGATTACGAAAATACATTCCTGTCGATATGGATAATTTTTATGTGTTTTTCCGGGAAAACAATCTATCAGTGCTTTTTTAGCATTAACCAAACCATGAAAAATTCTTTTGGAGTATTGTAGAAATAAGCCGAGCTGATCTGCTCATCCATGCTTTTTCTAAAAATGGCCGGGATTGAATGATGCCTTCTTATCTTGAGCAAGCCTCGGAAAATGCTATAATATCCGGATAATCTGGTTGTATCTGTGTTTTATTTTAATGCCAGGCCAGATTAAATTCACACATTCGCCAACAGAGGGGTGCTCTACAGCGTAGGGCGACGATGGCGAATGGAGGCTTAACCCTAACAGGAGACATTATGTCAGTAACTATGCGGCAAATGCTGGAAGCGGGCGTGCACTTTGGTCATCAAACTCGTTTCTGGAATCCAAAAATGGCTCCGTACATTTTTGGCCATCGCAACAAAATACATATCATCAACCTGGAAAAGACGTTGGTACGGTATGAAGAAGCGATGAAATATGTACGTCAATTATCGGCGAATAAAGGCGTGATTCTATTCGTTGGCACTAAGCGTCAGGCACGTGATATTGTGCGCGAAGAGGCAACACGTTGTGGTTCTCCGTATGTAGATCAGCGTTGGCTGGGCGGAATGTTGACCAATTTCAAAACGATCAAGCAGTCGATCAAGCGTTTACATGATATGGAAACGATGGTTCAAGATGGTACGTTGGAGAAGCTGGTCAAAAAAGAAGCGCTTGATACGCAGCGTGAATTAGATAAGCTGAATAGCAGCCTGGGAGGTATTAAGGATATGAAAGGCCTGCCTGATGCTTTATTTATTATTGATGTTGGTTATCAAAGAGGCGCTGTTACTGAGGCTAGAAAACTGGGTATTCCGGTTGTAGGCGTAGTGGACACCAACCATAATCCCAGTGGGTTGCATTACATCATTCCAGGGAATGATGATTCTAGTCAGGCGATACGCCTGTATGCGCGCGGAGCTGCCGATGCAATTCTGGAGGGACGTAATCAATCTGTTCAAGAGATCGTTGAAATGGAAGGAGCCACAAGCTAGCTGCATTGTAAATAATCAATAGAACAGTCAGAATTTTTCTGTACTGACTGCTCTATTCAGACAGTGTCATTTAGCTTGGATTTTCAATGCCTACGATAAATAGTCGAGTGTATTGATATTGTTCCAGGTTAAGCGAGTTCAAGTTATCAACCAAATTTGGCATCTGGAGTAAATATGGCGGATATTACCGCGAGCATGGTAAAAGAATTGCGTGAGTCGACCGGGCTTGGCATGATGGAATGCAAAAAAGCATTGATCGAAACGAATGGCGACATGAAGGCAGCCGAGGATCTGCTGAGAATTAAAAGTGGTGCCAAGGCGAGTAAAGCTGCTGGACGTATTGCAGCGGAAGGAATAGTAGGTGCATTTATCGCGACGGATGGTCAGTGTGGTGCACTGGTGGAAGTGAATTGTGAGACCGATTTTGTTGCAAAGAATGAGGATATTGTCAGTTTCTCTAAGAATCTGGCGGAACTGGTTGCAACAAAAAATCTAACGGATATTGAAGCATTAAGTAACGCATCATTACCAAATGGCGAAACGGTAGAGACATTTCGTAAAGCGTTGGTAATGAGGCTAGGCGAAAATATTAGCATACGACGTTGTAGTCGTCACGTAACGACAGGGCAACTTGCGGTATATCTGCATGGAGCCAAGATAGGTGTTTTGGTTGACTATATCGGTGGCGATGCAGCGCTGGGCAAGGATTTGGCAATGCATATTGCAGCGAGCAAACCCATATGTGTGTCTAAAGGACAGGTATCGGCTGATGTACTGGAGCATGAGCGGAAAATATTCGCTGCTCAAGCAGCTGAAAGCGGAAAGCCTGCTAATATCGTGGAGAAGATGGTAGAAGGGCGTATTGTCAAGTACCTTGCCGAGGTTACGTTGCTAGGCCAGCCTTTTGTTAAAGATACAGAGCAAACAATTGAGCAGCTATTGATAAAAAAATCTTCCAAAGTAAATGATTTTACTCTGTTTATTGTTGGAGAAGGAATAGAAAAGAAGGCTGAGAATTTTGCGGATGAAGTCAGAGCGCAGCTGAGCCAGACAAAATAAAGTAGACATTATATTCATTGCTTATAATTTATGACTGCTACTTATAAACGAATCTTGCTAAAGCTTTCAGGTGAAGCTTTAATGGGAGAGGATAGCCACGGCATTAATCACGCAATCATGAAACGTATTGTTGCCGAAGTCTCTGAAGTAAATAAACTGGGTGTTGAAATTGCCATTGTGGTGGGTGGCGGTAATATTTTTCGTGGAATGACATCAACGAAAGATGGAATAGAACGGGTTACTGCTGATTATATGGGCATGCTAGCGACCGTCATGAATGCCTTGGCATTGCAGGATGCGATGAAGCAAGGTGGTTTGATACCGCGCATACAATCTGCACTGCGTATGGAGCAAGTGGTGGAGCCTTATATTCGCGGTAGAGCAATGCGCTATCTAAAAGAAGGGCGGGTTGTGATTTTTGCTGCGGGAACGGGGAATCCCTTTTTTACTACAGATACCGCTGCTGCGTTACGTGGCATGGAAATGAATGTAGATATCGTACTCAAGGCAACAAAAGTAGATGGGATTTATACGAGCGACCCAAAAATTAATTCAGAAGCTACCCGTTTTCAAAAAATTACTTTTAATGAAGCGATCGCTAAAAATCTTCAGGTTATGGATGCGACTGCATTGACATTATGCCGCGACCAGAAGCTGCCGCTTAATGTATTTAGTATCTTTAAGGCTGGGGCACTCAAGCGGGTGGTCATGGGGGAAGATGAAGGAACCTTGGTAACAGTCTGATCCGGATAGATCTTGAATCTCTAACTAAAAAGATATCAATGGGATAACTATTATGATCATCGATGTAAAAAAATCTGCTGAGCAAAAAATGCAAAAGAGCCTGGAAGCGTTGAAAACTGATTTGAGTAAGGTGCGTAGTGGACGGCCACATGCTGGCTTATTGGATCATGTTCTCGTTGATTATTATGGCACGCCAACTCCCGTTAGTCAGGTTGCCAATGTTAATTTGGTTGATGCGCGTACTATTGGTGTGACTCCTTGGGATAAGAAAATGGCGAATGCTATTGAGAAGGCAATTCGTAATTCCGATCTGGGGCTCAACCCTGTGTCAGTAAACGAGATGATTCGTGTGCCAATGCCCCCCTTAACGGAGGAGCGTCGCCGTGACTTAACTAAGGTGGTAAAACATGAGGCGGAAGCTGTGCGTGTTGCGATGCGAAATATTCGTCGCGATGCGAATGCTCAATTAAAAGATTTATTGAAATCCAAGGAAATATCTGAAGATGATGAACGTCGCGGTGAGGATGAAATTCAAAAACTGACAGATCGTTACATTGTTGAAATTGATAAGATTCTACAAATTAAGGAAGCCGAATTAATGGCTGTTTGATATGCCACGAGGTTCCAGTTCTACTCAAGACATCCCTGAAATAGGATCAACGCCGCGACACATTGCTATTATCATGGATGGTAATGGTCGTTGGGCAAAAAATCGCTTCATGCCCCGAATGGCGGGACATAGGCAGGGTGTTGAAACTGTTCGTGGTACCATTAAAGCATGTATTGAACGAGGCGTAGAATACCTGACGTTATTTGCTTTCAGTAGTGAGAACTGGCGTCGGCCGGCAGATGAGGTTTCATTTTTAATGCAACTTTTTATTGGCGCCCTTGAACAAGAAATTGCCAAGCTGCATGAAAACGGTATTTGTTTTAAGGTGATCGGTGATTTATCAAAGTTTGAACCTAAAATAGTAGAGTTTATTCGCAATGGTGAGATATTAACGGCTAAAAATACGCGTCTCATATTTACGATTGCTGCTAATTATGGTGGACGGTGGGATATTATGCAGGCTGTTCGTAAGATGATGATAGATTCTCGTGAGCTGCCTGTAAATTTTGAAGCGAATCTGACGGAATATCTTTCCATGAGTTATGCTCCAGAACCTGATTTATTTATTCGTACCGGCGGTGAGTGCCGTATCAGTAACTTCTTGTTGTGGCAGCTGGCTTATACAGAATTGTATTTTACTAACACTCTCTGGCCGGATTTTGATACAAATGAGCTTGATCTGGCTATTCAATCTTATCAGCAACGAGAGCGTCGATTTGGCCGAACCAGCGAGCAACTTGAAGTTTCTTTATCTGCGAAAAGATAATAGAAACAATCATTTAATAATGCAACAGATTCCTTACCATTTTAAAATCAATATGCGCTTTTATTCGATAGTTCTATTTCATGCTTAAAGTTCGTATTCTCACCGTCATCATTATCCTTCCTTTATTTCTAGCGGCCATATTCTATTTGCCGGCTATTTTCTGGGCGGCATTGCTACTTGTCCTGGTTGTAGTAGGGTCACAGGAATGGAGTAGATTAGCTAAATTATCTGTAAGAAATACGATTCTTTTTATGGTGCTGACAACATTGCTGGGCGGGGAATTATTGTTTCTGCTAAGCGAGGCTGTTCGGGTCAATCCTTACACACTAGAATTTATATGGCTTTATGCAGTGTCATTTGTTTTTTGGATAACGCTGGCGCCTATATTTCTGAAATTATCCAGTCCAGTTAAAAATCCCATTATACTGATGTCGATGGGATGGTTACTGTTATTGCCAACGTGTCTGGCCATGTATCAGTTACGTGAGATTAATCCCATGCTTTTGTTGGGTTTTATGGGGGCTATTTGGATTTCTGATAGTGCGGCTTATTTCGCAGGACGCGCATTTGGTAAACATAAATTAGCACGTATGATTAGCCCAGGAAAAACTTGGGAAGGTGTGGCTGGCGCATTTATGGCTGTTTTGGTATATGCTCTGGTTTGGGATTATCTGATGGAAGAATCTTTAATCATAATGCTTTTGCCTCTACTGCTTTTACTGGTTGCGCTCGGTATTATTGGTGATTTATTTGAGTCACGGATGAAACGTTTTGCCGATGTTAAAGATAGCGGTCATTTTTTCCCAGGACACGGTGGTGTGCTGGATCGCATTGATGCACTTACTTCTACCCTGCCAGTAGCCATACTGGCATTTTTGGTTTTTTATTCACGCCAGTTATGAAAGCTGTTCATCATTTAACCATACTTGGTTCCACTGGTAGCATCGGTGAGAGCACACTGGATGTAGTCGCACGTCATCCGGACCGATTCCATGTCATAGCCCTGACGGCTAATAATAATACCGAGAGAATGTTAGCGCAATGCCGACGCTATCAGCCGCGTTATGCGGTCATGTTGAATACGGGAAGTGCTGAACGATTAGCGAAAGAAGTGCGTGCAAACGGGTTAGATACGGAAGTGCTATCCGGTGTTGAATCTTTGGAAAAGGTAGCTTCACTTCCTGAGGTAGATAGCGTGATGGCGGCTATTGTTGGTGCCGCAGGTATTCGACCGACTTTTGCTGCTGCCCGCACGGGTAAGCTGGTACTGCTTGCCAATAAAGAAACTTTGGTCATGGCAGGCCGAATTTTTATGGACGTGGTCAAAAAACATCAGGCAACCTTGTTGCCAATCGATAGCGAACATAATGCGATATATCAATCGCTTCCCCATCATTTTAACGGAAACCTGGCTGCTGCGGGAGTGCGCCGAATTCTGTTGACCGCTTCTGGCGGGCCATTTCGATGTGCGCCTCTTGCCTCGCTGGAACAGGTTACACCTGAACAGGCATGTGCCCATCCTAACTGGAGCATGGGTCAGAAAATCTCGGTAGACTCCGCAACTATGATGAATAAAGGATTGGAGGTTATTGAGGCGCATTGGTTATTTGATGCCGCACCTAAGGATATTCAGGTAGTGATTCATCCTCAAAGTGTTATTCACTCTATGGTCGAGTATGTCGATGGTTCCGTGCTGGCTCAGTTGGGTAATCCTGATATGCGTACTCCTATTGCACATGCGCTAGGTTATCCTGAAAGAATAAGTAGTGGCGTCACACCTTTGGATATGTTTAAGGTTGCCCAGCTAAATTTTGAAGAACCTGATTTGAAACGCTTCCCATGTCTGCAGTTAGCTTATCAAGCATTGGCTATAGGAGGTAATATGCCTGCTGTGCTCAATGCGGCTAACGAAATTGCAGTGGAGTCTTTTCTTAAAGGCCTGATGTCATTTACCGCGATCCCATTGATGATTGAACAGGTCATGCGGTCAGTTAAATACGAAGAAATGACGACTCTGGATGACGTATTGAGAACGGACAATGTGGCACGAGAAGCTGCTCACGAATGGTTGGCCTGTCTGGCATAGCCTTCTTAAGTTATTTCAATGATTCATTGTTGAATAGGCATAGTTGCCTGCCTAATTTTCGGTAGGTATCTATTTCGTGTGCTTCGTTCTGACTATTAATAATACGGTGTTGATATTGATTGAAATTGCTTGGGATAACGTATTTTGATTTGGATTCGACTGAAACCTTTGTATTACCATCTCTGACTCAATAAACCGACATGACACTATTTTTTACGATAATTTCTTTTATCATCGCTTTGGGCGTACTTATTACATTCCATGAATTTGGTCATTACCTGGTAGCGCGTTGGAATGGCGTGAAGGTATTGCGGTTTTCGATTGGTTTTGGTCCGCCCATATTCCGCAAATGCTGGGGGAAAGATCAGACTGAATGGGTAGTCGCTGCCATCCCGTTGGGCGGGTATGTCAAAATGGTCGATGAGCAGGAGGGTCGGGTTGCGCCTGAAGATCTGCCACGGTCATTTAACCGTCAGCCAGTCGGGCGTCGTTTTGCTATTGTCGCTGCAGGGCCCATCGCTAATTTCTTACTGGCTGCTCTACTGTATTGGTTATTATTCATTATTGGCATCAATGGAATGAAACCAATATTAGGACCGGTGATACCGGCAACACCTGCGGCAGTGGCAGGGTTTGAAGCACAAGAAACGATTATTAAAATTGGGGATGAACCGGTTGCCAGTTGGCAGGATGTCCGTTGGATATTACTAAAACATGCGGTGGATCAATCTTCTAATGTACGTATTGAGACGCTTAATTCGAATGAAGAAGTTAATTGGCGGGAATTAAATTTAAGCAGTATTCATCCGAATGAGTTGAATGAAGATTTTCTGAGGAAAATTGGATTAAACAGTCATCAACCCATAATTAAGCCGGTGATTGCTCAGGTAATACCGGATAGTGCAGGTCATAGCGCTGGTTTGTTAGCAGGCGATGAAATTTTAGCAGTAAATGAAAAGGAAATTAATAACTGGCTAGAGTTCGTTCAGGAGGTACAGGCTAATCCGGGGAAGCCTTTGATGCTGGATATTTTTCGTGATGACCGGGTGATCAGCATTAATGTCGTTCCGGACATAATAACTGAAAATGGCAAAGAAATAGGAAAAATTGGAATTGCACCTGAAATTAACCAGTCTGAATTGGAGAAATTACTGGTAAAAGTGAGCTATCCGGTAG
Source organism: uncultured Nitrosomonas sp. (assembly GCA_965369175.1). Classification (GTDB taxonomy): domain Bacteria; phylum Pseudomonadota; class Gammaproteobacteria; order Burkholderiales; family Nitrosomonadaceae; genus Nitrosomonas. The sequence goes on along the minus strand of CBDUPR010000003.1, from coordinate 106,656 downwards.
GAACCGCTCTGCTCAGGGCTATCGATAAAACCTGGGAAACGACGGTATTAACATTACAAATGCTCGTGAAAATGGTAATGGGCGATGTATCATGGAAAAATATCAGTGGCCCTATTTCAATTGCTGATTATGCGGGTCAATCTGCGCAAATGGGAATTGCCTCTTATCTCGGATTCTTGGCGCTTATCAGTGTCAGCCTGGGTGTCTTGAACCTGCTACCTATCCCAATATTAGATGGCGGGCATTTAATGTATTATATTATTGAAATCGTGAAGGGTGCGCCTCTTTCTGAAAAAGCCATGATGATCGGCCAAAGAATCGGAATGGTGATGCTGTTTACCCTAATGATTTTTGCTATATATAATGATATTACCCGGCTTGTTTCTGGCTAGATAATGAAATCCAAGCACCTTGCTGCGTTAGTTTGTTTTTTTTACGCTTTTACTGTCTGGGCAGCTGAGCCATTTATAGTCAAGGATATTCGAGTTGAGGGAATACAGCGTACAGAAGCAGGAACCGTATTTAGTTATTTACCGATTAAAGTCGGTGATATTCTGGATGATGTAAAAGCCACTGCTGCGATCAAGGCATTGTATGCAACTGGTTTTTTTAAAGATGTGAGACTAAAGGCCGAAAACGGCGTATTAATTGTTCAGATTGATGAACGTCCAGCTATCGCACAAATTGACATTAATGGCGCCAAAGAATTTGAAAAAGATCAGCTTAAGGATGGCTTAAAACAAGCAGGTTTAGCGGAATCACGAATTTTTGACCGCTCTATTCTGGAAAGGGCGGAACTGGAATTAAAACGGCAATATATCAGTCGTGGAAAATATGCAGTAAAAATCACGACAACGACGACGCCACTAGAACGTAATCGTGTGGGTATCAATTTTGATATTGACGAAGGAAAGACGGCTAAAATCCGGCAAATTAACTTCGTGGGTAACAAAGCGTTTGATGATGATAAGCTGCATAAACTGCTGGTGCTCAAAACACCCGGTCTCTTATCCTGGTTCACTAAGGATGATCAGTATTCAAAACAGAAATTATCTGCGGATCTGGAAACGCTACGCTCCTATTATCTTGATCGGGGTTACCTGGAATTTAATATTGAGTCTACGCAGGTATCTATCACACCTGATATGCAGGATATTTATATTACGATCAACGTTACCGAAGGAGATCAATATACTGTTTCTGATATCAAACTGGCCGGAGAAACCTTATTACCAGAAGAGGAATTGCGCAAGCTCATACAACTTGAGCCTGGAGAGGTATTTGTACGCGAGAAGTTGACCGAATCGGTGAAACTCATTACCGATCGATTAGGCGACGAGGGTTATGCCTTTGCAAATGTTAATGCATCGCCGGAACTGGATAAGGAAGCCCATAAAACTGCGTTCACATTTTTTATCGATCCGGGTCGTCGAGTTTACGTGCGGCGGATCAATATATCTGGGAATGACCGTACACGTGACGAAGTGATTCGTCGGGAGTTTCGTCAGATGGAGGGTGCCTGGCATTCTACTTCTAAAATTAATCTTTCCCGGCAAAGAGTGGACAGATTATTCTTTTTTAACAGTGTGAATGTGGAAACGCCACCTGTTCCCGATGCACCTGATCAGGTTGATGTGAATGTGAGCGTCGTTGAAAAACCAACAGGAGCCATTATGTTTGGCGCGGGTTTTTCCGATCGTGAAGGTTTGATACTCAATGGTTCTATCTCGCAGAATAATATTTTTGGCACTGGTAATTTTTTTAGTCTGCAAGTGAATACGGGTAGCATTAACAAAACCTATGCGGCATCGTTCACTAATCCTTACTATACAGTCGATGGCGTTAGTCTTGGCTTTGATGTGTTTAGACGCAACTTGAATACGCGCTCATTATCAAGAGTCGGCACTTTCAGAACGGCTACAACGGGTGCGACTATACGCGTAGGAATACCGATTGCCGAGAATGATACCGTGTCGTTTGGTTTTGGTGCCGAGCAAACGTCGATTGGCATATTTGATGATAGTCCACAGCGTAATAAAGATTTTGTTGCGGAGTTTGGACGTAGCACAAATAATTTGCCGCTAACGGTTAGCTGGGCGCGTGACCGGCGTGATAGCGCAATTTGGACAACATCGGGAACAACCCATCGATTATTTGGCGAAGTCAGTGCTCCAATTGGCGATTTGAATTACTATAAATTGAGTTATGCGCAGAAATGGTTTTATCCAGTTTCAAAAGATTTCACGCTGATGCTAAACGGAGAGGCAGGAATTGGTGGCGGGTATTCTGGAAAGCCCTTACCGTTCTTTAAGAATTTTTTCGCAGGTGGTAATAATTCAATCCGTGGCTATGATTTGAATTCATTGGGACCTCGTGATGAGAGAGATATTGCTTTGGGCGGGAATAAACGATTTGTGGGTAATATAGAGGTATTATTCCCAGTTCCTTTTATGCAGGATGATAAATCCGTTCGTTTGAGTACATTTGTGGACGGTGGTACGGTATTCGCCGGAAAAGCAGATTTATCAGATATGCGCTATTCAGCCGGTGTTGCTGTTACCTGGATTTCTCCAATGGGACCATTAAAAGTCAGTCTCGCAAAACCGCTAAATGACAAGCCAGAGGATAATTTGCAAGTCTTTCAATTCCAATTTGGGCAGACGTTCTAAGGTTAGCTCTGATCAATCAGGAGAAAAAATTGAAGCGGAAGTTGCTTATAGCTTGTATGGTCATTGTATCGATTAGCGGATCGCTGGATAGTGATGCCAATGAAATTAAGATTGGTATTGTGAATACTGAAAAGATTTTGCGTGAATCTGCGGCAGCAGTGAAAGCACAAAAAAGTATTGAACAGGAATTTTTACTGCGTGATGAACAGATCAAGAAGATGGCTAGCCAGGCTAAAATATTACAAGATCGGCTAGAAGAAAACAGTACGACGATGGCTGAAGCCGAGCGCCGCAATTTAGAGCGGGATCTGGCTAATCTTAGCCGCGAATATCAGCGCGCTCAAAGACAGATGCGGGAAGATTTGAGCGTACGTCAGAACGATGAATATGGCCTGATTCTAGAACGGACCAATCATGCTATTAACAGTATTGCGGAAACAGAGAAATATGACCTTATACTGCAATTGCAGGATTCAGTTTACCGAAGTCAGCGAATTGATATTACCGACAAGGTGATTCAAGTATTGGATAAAAAATAACCACTGAATATAGGATATAGTGAAAAACGGGATTAAGCTCGTTCAATTGATATAAATAAGAAGAATAGAATATTCAAATTTAAGGGAGAAGCAGTGAGTACCATGGATATCCATGAAATCTTAAAATATTTGCCCCATCGTTATCCATTTTTGCTGGTGGACAAAGTAATTGCTTACGAGGCCGGAAAAAATATTGTAGCGCTAAAAAATGTAACCATTAATGAGCCATTTTTTTCAGGACATTTTCCACATCATCCTGTGATGCCAGGTGTTCTGATTGTTGAGGCACTGGCCCAGGCTGCCGCTATTCTGACATTGAAGACTAAAGGCTCAATAAACAGTGATGATTCTGTTTATTATTTTGTTGGAATAGATGGGGTGCGTTTTAAAAAACCTGTGATGGCAGGTGACCAATTGATTCTGAAGGTTGAAATAGAGCGACAAATAAAAGGTGTATGGAAATACACTGCACGCGCAGAAGTAGAGGATAAACTGATTACTGAAGCTAAGTTAATGTGTACCGCAAGAAATGTTTAATTTGGCGTGAGCAAGCGTCAAAAAATAAGCATGCACAGATCAATTGAAGTGCTGTTTAAGCTAGCTGGGATAGTATATTTGAATATCGGCTAGACCGTTTCATAAAAAACATATATAGCCCGCTCGCATTATGTGCTAATTGGAGCAGTCTGTTAATTATAAAGACAGTTAACAGGAATGGAGTGTGAAACATATAGTGAAACCATTAACAGCGGTTATGGATTTAGATAAGTATCGATTGGTTTGTGGCGTGGACGAAGCTGGAAGAGGTCCGTTAGCTGGACCCGTTTTTGCTGCCTGTGTCATTCTCGATCCGGATCATAAGATAGATGGGTTAGCTGATTCAAAAAAAATGAATGAGAAGAAACGGGACAGCCTCACAATGATGATCAAAAAATATTCAAGGGCGTGGGCGATTGCATCCGCATCAGTTACAGAAATAGACCGATTAAATATTTTACAGGCCAGTTTGTTGGCTATGAAGCGTGCGGTAGAAAGCTTATCCTTAGGACCCGATATTGTACTGGTAGATGGAAACCAAAGTCCGCAGCTGAATTATCCGGTGTGTACAGTGATTAAAGGTGATAGCTTGATACCCGAAATTTCAGCGGCTTCTATCTTAGCAAAAACAGCCCGGGATGCTGAGATGTATGCATTACACCAGCGCTTTCCACTGTATGGATTTGATCAGCATAAGGGATATCCAACGAAGCAACATATGACTGCACTACGAAAATACGGCATTACAGTGGTACATCGCCGCACTTTTTCGCCCGTCAGAAACCTGGGAGTGCAGTGAGACCGCTCTATATAGCCTGCTTATTTCTGACTAGATTTATTATTTCCTGCTTCACGGAAGATGGTTTTGCGCAACGCCCGCGCTTTCCTCCTCTCCACAGGCTAAAACGACAGAGCTTTTCGCCTTATTTCTAAGGGTTATGACCACACTCAAGTCTCGATCCATATTGTTTCCACAGTCACACTTCATCGTTCTGTCGCTTAATTTCGAGATGTGAATCTTTCCGCACGAATGGCAGGTTTTGCAAAGGTCTCGTTCTGTTTCCATATTTTTTGTAACTTATGCAGCGCTCAAGTGTCATATTTTTAAAGAAAGCTGGGAATGATCGATGAATGCTTGTGCTGTCAGGAAATCGTTTTTTGGTCGAGATAAATCTTATATGCGATATCATGATAATGATGGCTGTAATCTCAGGCAGATCGATTCCACTTGGCAATTTCATATACTAATTGACGCAGTGGCTATCTTGTTTTTTTTCTGAGTAGCCCAATCAACTGAATTTAAGATAGAAAAAATGGATGAGCTATTCGTGAGGTACAGAACATGTTCTGAGTAATTTATCAAATGGCGCGTAAAACTTCGTTCTTCAGAGCGGAGATATAAGCGCACAGGCGAAGCCTGTTTAATGCGGTCTTTGCTGTTCTTGAATGTACTTGAGCGAGGACATCGCTTGTTAGCCTGTGGAGTTGAAACGTTAGTTTCGTCTAAGAAGCAGGAACCAGTAGGCAGTAGCAATACAAACCTACTCTTAACGGCTTAATAAGTCGCTAGGAATCCCCTTCGTTTAGGAAGGGGAGGATGTCAAAATTGATCTAACTAAACAAGGATGGGGCTTTATGAGTATTGAAAAAAACGACGTAGTATCAATAAGCTATGAGTTATCGGATGCGTCCGGTAATATTGTGGAGAAGCCGGATACACCAATTAGCTACCTGCATGGCGGTTATGGCGGTATTTTTCCAATGGTGGAAGAAGCACTGCATAATATGGAGGTGGGTTATGCCTGTTCCATTTCCATGGAACCTGAGAATACTTTTGGCGAGTATGATAGCGAGCTGGTACGTGTTGAACCACGCAGTGCTTTTCCTGAGAACGTGGCGGTGGGAATGCAATTTGAAGGGGGTGCAGAAGGCTCTGATGATATTCTAATTTATACGGTTACCGACATTGCTGAAGATAAGGTAATTGTAGATGGAAACCATCCCTTAGCAGGAATGACGCTGAATTTCGCATGTACGGTTACGGCAGTGCGTCCTGCTACCGAGGAAGAACTTTCCCATCAGCACGCTCATGGTCCACATGGACATGAACATTAATTTCTGAGTATCGTGACTGATTATAATCAGTCACGTATGCGATAAAAGATTCATGGCTGGGTATTTTAAAACAACTTTGTTCTGTATCTGGATGCAAAAGTGAATCCTGGTGGCGGAGGCTAATCCCTGTCAATCTTTTTATCCCCTTCTTCGACAATAATTTTTTTAAACAGATAGAGCTTTTCCAGTGCTTGTTTGGGGCTTAACTCATCAGGGATAATGTCATGCAACATTGTGATAATCGGATGGTCTTGTGAAGTCTCCTCTACTTGATTGGGAATGGAGGGAAATAAATCCAGTTGCACCGTATTTTTCTGTTCCAGTTTTGTTAAATGTTTCCTTGCGGTTTGAATAACGGATGCAGGAACCCCGGCCAGTGCAGCGACCTGTAGGCCATAGCTCTGACTGGCCGCTCCCTCAGTGACCTTATGTAAAAATACAATATGATTTTTATGTTCGGCGACATTTAAATGCACATTTTTGACCTGTTCAAATTCGTCAGCAAGTCGTGTCAATTCAAAATAATGTGTGGCAAAAAGTGTATAACTCTGATTCTTCATTAAGAGATGTCGGGCAATGGCAAAGGCTAATGCGAGGCCATCGAAGGTGGCGGTCCCTCGTCCTACTTCATCCATTAAGACTAGGCTGTGTGCTGTAGCATTGTGTAGTATATTGGCTGTTTCTGTCATTTCGACCATAAATGTCGAGCGTCCACCCGCAAGATCGTCTGCGGCGCCAATGCGGGTGAATATCTGGTCCAGCTTCCCTATACGTGCAGACTTTGCAGGAACAAAACTCCCGCAATGTGCGAGCAATGCAATCAGGGCAACTTGCCGCATATAGGTGGATTTTCCACCCATATTTGGACCTGTGATGATAAGCATCTGCTGTTTGTTATTGCGATGAGTACCCAGCTGGATGCTATTGGCTATAAAATTTTCTACCTGGTTCTCAACGACGGGATGACGCCCCGTGTCAATTTCAATGACGGGCGTATTCGTAAAAATAGGAGCAGTGTAGCCAAGTGATTGCGCGCGTTCAGCAAACGTGGATAACACATCTATTTCGGCCACACTGGAAGCAATGCGCTGCAGTTGATTAATATATTCTGAAAGCGTATTTAATAACGCATCATATAAAAATTTTTCTCTGGCTAAGGCGCGATCCTGAGCGGCCAACGCTCGATCTTCAAAAGCCTTTAGTTCTGGTGTGATATAACGTTCTGCATTTTTCAGGGTTTGTCTGCGGCGATAATCCTCCGGGATTTTATTGCTATGTGCATGCGTGACCTCAATGTAGAAACCGTGAACCCGATTATATTCGACTTTGAGATTAGTAATGCCCGTGCGCTCTTTTTCCCGTGTTTCCAGTTGTAATAGAAATTCGCCACAGTTATTTTGCAAGGCGCGTAATTCATCTAGTTCAGCGTCATAGCCATCTGCAATGACTCCGCCTTCACGCAGCACGACGCTGGGTTCTGCAAGCAGGGATGTTTTGAGTAAATTAATGAGCGTCTTATCTGATACTATGAATTGTGCTAGTCGATTGACTAATCCGTGGCAACATGCGGTAATCAGATGCGCTACCTCAGGGAGACGTTGTAAACTGTCGCGTAACCCGGATAAATCTCTGGGACGCGCGGATTTTAGAGCGATACGGGCAGTAATTCGTTCGATATCAACAATATGCCGGAAACAATTCCGTATAGGGAGATAAATAGGCTGCTCATTTTTCCCGATTAAAGCGGTGACACTTTCGAGTCGATCTTGAATGACCGCATGATCCCGTAATGGGTGGTGTAACCAGTACTGCAATAGACGACTGCCCATATTGGTAGAACACGTGTCCAGCAATGATGTCAGTGTGGGTGATTTTTCACCACGTATGGTTTCAGAAATTTCCAGATTGCGTCGTGTTGATGCATCTATACGAATATAAGCACCGTGACGCTCGACCTGTAGTGTTGTAATGTGAGTGATATGTGTTCCCTGTGTGAGACGAACATACTCTAATAATGCACCTGCGGCATTCAATGAAGCCGATAAGTCGTCGCAACCAAAGCCGGAAAGGTCGTGTGTTTCAAACTGCCTGGTAAGATTTGAGATTGCGCTGCCTGCATCGAATTGCCATAGGGGTAACCGTTTTAATATCCGGGGATTATTGAATATCTCAGCTATTGACAGGGATTCCGGTAAGAGTATTTCAGATGGTTTAATGCGTTCTAGCTCACTTACCAGATTATTTTGCGATGTTTCCATTACACGTAGTTGCCCCGCCGCTAAATTCAGCCAGGCTAATCCCAGTACAGACTCATGTATAAACAGAGCCAGTAATATGCAATCGCGTTTATCTTCTAGCAATGCTGCATCGGTTAAGGTCCCGGGCGTAACAATACGTGTTACCTCACGGGCTACGGGTCCCTTACTGGTAGCGGGATCACCAATCTGTTCGCAGATAGCGATGGATTCCCCTAATTTGACCAGTTTAGCCAGGTATTGTTCGGCGGCATGATAAGGGACGCCGGCCATCTTGATTGGCTCTCCTGCCGAAGTGCCTCGTTGTGTTAGTGTAATGTCCAGAAGCTTAGAAGCCTTTTCCGCATCATCAAAGAACAATTCATAGAAATCGCCCATACGATAAAACATCAGCATATCCGCGTGTTGCGCCTTGATACGCAGATATTGCTGCATCATCGGTGTATGTTTGTTATCTTTTTGTTTTGCAGTCATTTACGTTTAAATTATTTCTGAAAATAAATTATTCGGCGTGCTTTGAGCAATGAAACTGGTCAAATAGGCTGGGATGAGAGATCTTTGTGCAACTGTGTTTTGAGTAATGAAACTGATCAGGTAGGCTGAGGCGAGAGACCTTTACGCAACTATATTTTTAAGCATTTTTATACTTATGTTTGGCTCATAAGATCAATCAGTTAAAAATTCAGAACTATTCATAAGATCAGTTATACAGAAATTGTTGTGTAGTTGACCGGCAGACAGGCTGTAATTGAGTGGATTTCACAAGCGGTATCCGTAATACGGTATGAAAATCGCATGAATGTAGTATCCCGAGTCATTTTGGTAACCCTGCTGGCAGCTGAATATTTTTGTCAGAGAGGAATATCACCAGATGAACGTGCCATACACCTGCGCTCTGAAAAATCAGTGCTCATATCATTGGCCACTTTAATTTATTGAATATCCTGAGTCTTTCACGAGGCTATTCTATCTTTGACCCAATCAGTTACACTTTCCAGCGCTGCTGGCAATTTATCGGGTTGTGTTCCGCCTGCTTGCGCCATATCGGGGCGTCCGCCTCCTTTGCCACCTACTTGTTGTGCTACGAAATTGACTAACTCGCCAGCTTTGATCTGGTGGGTCAGATTCCCCGTAACGCCAGCAATTAAGGTTATTTTTTTGTCTTCTATCGAACTCAACACGATCACACAGGATTTAAATTTATTTTTAAATTGATCCAGAGTCTCACGCAGAGTAGCGACATTAGCATCATCCAGGGTAGCAGCCAGTACTTTAATGCCCTCTATTTCCTGTGCTTGCCCGATCAATACTGCACTTTGAGAATGCGCCAATTTTGATTTTAAACAGGCCAGCTCTTTTTCCATCTGCTTGACATGGGTCAGTGTCTGGGAGAGTTTTTGTGTTATTTCCTGTGGGTGTGCTTTTAATATATGGGCTATTTCCAATAGCTGTGCTTCGCGTTGTTGTACATATTCTATAGCTGTATTTCCTGTTATGGCTTCTATGCGTCGGATGCCGGCTGCTACACCCGATTCGGATACCATCTTAAAAAATCCGATCTCGCCAATATGCGCGACGTGAGTACCACCACATAATTCAGTAGAAAACTCACCCATACCAATTACTCGAACTACGTCAGTATATTTCTCACCGAATAAAGCCATTGCGCCATGCTTGATGGCATCGTCATATTTCATATGCTGCGTATTAACTAACCAGTTATGTCTGATTTGTTCGTTCACCAGATATTCAATACTGCGTATTTCATCAATAGTCAGAGGGGCGTGGTGTGAAAAATCAAAGCGCAACCGCTGAGCATCCACCAGAGATCCTTTCTGCGTGACATGGTTGCCTAATATTTTACGTAAAGCGGCATGTAAGAGATGTGTGGCAGAATGGTTATTGGCTATACTGGCGCGTGTTAATGGATTAACCCTGGCGATAACCCTGTCGCTTATGGCCAGTCGGCCACTTTGCAATATGCCTTTATGTCCGAATACCGCTGCCTGAATTTTTTGTGTATCTGAAACCACGAAAGTACCATTCCCAGCCAGTAATTCACCGCAATCGCCAACCTGCCCACCCGATTCAGCATAAAAAGGGGTTTGATCCAGCACGATGACGGCTTCATCGCCTGCTTCGATAAAACTAGCGGGGCTGCCTTGTTTATAAATAGCCTGGATCTGCCCTTCGTGCTGTAGTGATGCATAACCGTGAAAGACGGTTTGCTGTCCGCTGTAAGTCATGCTTTCCTGCATGGTAAACTTGTTGGCTGCACGTGCCTGTTCACGTTGGCGGGACATCGCCTGATCAAAGCCGGCATGATCGACCGTAATGCCTCGTTCACGGACTATATCGGCTGTGAGATCGAGTGGGAAGCCGAAAGTATCATAAAGCCGAAATGCGGTTTCACCATCTAGTATGCTGATTCCTTGATGTAACGCCGCTTCCAGAATCTGCATGCCGTGCTCCAGTGTTTCTGCAAATCGTTCCTCTTCTTGTCGTAATATCGCTGCAACCTGTTCTTTGGCTGCAACTAACTCCGGGTAGGCTGCGCCCATTACTTTACTCAAATCTTCCACTAACAGGTAAAAGAAGGGCTGCTTCTGCTCAAGCCTGTAACCGTGGCGAATAGCCCGGCGGATAATGCGTCGGAGGACATAACCTCGTCCTTCACTGCCCGGAATGATCCCATCGGTAATCAGAAATGCGCAAGCCCGAATATGATCGGCGATAACTTTAAGAGAGTTATTCGACAGGTCTTGTGTATTTGTAATTTTTGCAGCTGCTTTGATTAAAGCCTGGAATAGATCAATTTCATAGTTACTATGAACCTGCTGCATCACCGCAGAGATACGTTCCAACCCCATGCCGGTATCGACAGAAGGTTTGGGCAAGGGGTGCAAAACGCCGGCATTATCACGGTTGTACTGCATAAAGACCAGATTCCAGATTTCTATATAGCGATCACCTTCCGCTTCAGCAGAACCGGGTGGCCCACCGGCTACTTCAGGACCATGATCATAGAAAATCTCTGAGCAAGGTCCACAGGGTCCCGTTTCTCCCATCTGCCAAAAATTATCTGTAGTTGCGATACGCGTGAGTCTGGAAGGGGGAACGCCGATTTCGTTAAGCCAGATATCAGCGGCCTCATCGTCTTCTGCATATACGGTTACCCACAATTTTTCCCGTGGAATGTTCAACGTGACCGTGAGAAACTCCCATGCGAACTGAATAGCGTTACGCTTGAAATAGTCGCCAAAGCTGAAATTTCCCAGCATTTCAAAGAATGTGTGGTGTCGAGCGGTATAGCCAACATTCTCCAGGTCATTATGTTTACCGCCGGCCCGTACACACCGTTGCGCGCTTGCGGCGCGTGTATAAGCGCGTTTGTCCTGACCAAGGAAGACATCCTTAAACTGTACCATGCCTGCATTGGTAAATAACAGCGTGGGATCATTATTGGGAACGAGCGAGCTGGAAGCTATGGTTGTGTGGCCATGAGATTCGAAGAACGCCAGGAATTGCTGTCTTATTTCACTACTTTTCATATCAAACTCAAATAATTAGGAAATACTCAATAAATAATTGGTGGCTATGATTTAAAGTCATTGCCAGGCATGATACGGCGACGGATTTCGAAGATTCGTTTTTTAATAACATTCGAGCTAGTATCTTTCCAGTTCGATGACCGTCATGCCGATCGATTCACCCTTGATAATTGCAATGCTTTCGACTCGGGCACGAAGGCTGATTGCCTCATTCATCCTGGGTAACTCCGCTTCAGTTAGAATGGTAATTTTTCCACTGGCATCTTCTAATACAAAAGACTTCAGATTCAGCAGTGGAAGACGAGTGGCTTCTTTTGCAATTCCTTCAAGTTTTACTTCTTTGCCATCAAAATTTGCAGGCGATGTGTTGATATCTTGAATAGGCGTGATATCGCTGGCATTTACCTGGCTACCCGGCAGAGCGATCATTATTGTCAAGACGAGTGATGCAATAAATTGCTTCAGATCGGTATGTGATAACACCAGAGATCTCACTTTTTTATCAAAAAACTGCGACTTTGCACGCATTTGTCTGCCTCGTTTCTGGATGTTAGTGGGCAAGCCGCCCAGATTTCAGCTCTTGTGAAAGATACGCTCATCGTGCCGGATAATTTTAAGCTTTTCAGGGATAGCCTGATTTTTACGATAATTATTTTACCTTGGTTGTTTTGACCTGGTCGATAATACCGGCAGCTAATCGAATTTTTTGTTCAAGTCCCTTTGTGATATCAACCTGTTTTTTAAGATATGCGCGCACATTATCTTTACCCTGGCCAATTCTTTCACCGTTATAAGCATACCAGGATCCTGATTTATCAATGAGTTTGTATAATACGCCCAATTCAATAATTTCACTTTCACGCGAAATACCTTCGCCATAGAGAATATCAAACTCAGCTTGTTTAAATGGTGGGGCCACTTTATTTTTAACTACCTTAACACGTGTTTCGCTGCCGATCACCTCATCTCCTTGTTTGACGGATCCGGTGCGGCGAATGTCAAGGCGTACTGATGCATAGAATTTAAGTGCATTACCGCCGGTAGTTGTTTCCGGGCTACCAAAGATAACACCGATTTTCATGCGAATCTGATTGATAAAAATAACGATGGTATTGGTACGTTTGATATGGGCCGTTAATTTACGCAAAGCCTGCGACATTAATCTGGCTTGCAGTCCCATTTGTGGCTCACCCATATCACCTTCAATTTCCGCGCGTGGCGTCAAGGCGGCAACTGAGTCTACCACTATGATATCAACTGAGCCGGAGCGCACCAGCATATCCGCGATTTCTAGTGCTTGTTCGCCATTATCGGGTTGAGATATCAATAGTTCTTGTACGTTGACTCCAATTTTCTGTGCATATTGCGGATCCAACGCATGTTCTGCATCTATAAAAGCAGCAATTCCACCTTTCTTTTGCATTGCCGCAATAACTTGTAACGTTAAGGTGGTCTTACCTGAAGATTCCGGCCCATAAATTTCAATTATCCGACCGCGTGGTAGTCCACCGATACCCAGCGCAATATCTAGTCCTAACGAGCCAGTAGAAACAACTTGAATATCATTGGCGACTTCATGCGCCCCCAAACGCATGATGGATCCTTTGCCGAATTGCTTTTCAATTTGGGAGAGTGCGGCTTCCAGTGCTGTACCTCTGTTCTCATCCATGATTTCTCCTGTAAAGAATGACTAAATTATCGCATATTCGGTTTCATGCAAAGTAAACTTACAATGAGGTTAGTGAGTGCAGGAATGTGGGTTGTAGTAAAAAATTCGAGTATCTGGCTTGCCTGCGATATAATTAACAGATGTTGCTGAAGTGACAGGTATAAATTCATCACTGTGCCAGCAAAAAATTTATTTAGCGACAGAGGGAGAACAGCAATTCGAATTATTTTATTAGGTGGTCCCGGTGCGGGAAAAGGCACACAGGCCAATTATATTAAGGCGCATTTCGGCATCCCACAAATTTCTACTGGCGACATGCTGCGTAATGCTGTTAAAACGGGTACTACGCTGGGTATCATGGCAAAAAAAATTATGGATACTGGCGGGCTGGTTTCAGATGATATCATTATTGACTTAGTGAAAGAACGCATTACACAGCCTGACTGTGACAATGGTTTTTTATTTGATGGTTTCCCACGCACGATTCCTCAGGCCGATGCAATGAAAGCGGCGGGTGTGGATATTGATTATGTCGTTGAAATTGATGTGGCTGATACGGAAATCATTAAACGCATGTCTGGTCGCAGAGTTCACCCAAGTTCAGGCCGCACCTATCATGTGGATTTCAATCCGCCTAAGGTAGCAGGCAAGGATAACGAAACGGGTGAGCCGCTAATACAACGTGATGACGATAAAGAAGATACCGTGAGGAAACGATTAGAGGTTTATCATAATCAAACCGAGCCCCTGATTGAATATTATTCGGAATGGTCGGCCGATGGGGAGAAAAATGGACCCCGTTATATAAAAGTAGCCGGGGTTGGAACGGTTGAAGAAATTCGTGACCGTATTCTTGCTGCATTGAAATAATCTCAGCTTGCTCTAGTTTTAGTCTTATCACTTGGTCGTATTATTTACAGACCCGGGATGTATCACATTGCGTTTGAGCGTGGCGTCTAGGTTTTTATGTGGATATGAATCGTGTCAATATACATGGATAGTTTTGCTTACGGTTTGATCAATCAGGAGAAAGAAATATTATGGCAATAAAAAATGTATTTTATGCCCAATCTGGGGGTGTTACTGCTGTCATCAATGCATCCGCAGCAGGTGTTATAGAGACTGCGCGCCAGCAACCAGATAAAATTGGCAAGATTTATGCGGGTCGAAATGGCATCATCGGTGCGTTGACCGAAGATCTCATTGATACCGGTGAAGATTCGGCTGCAGCGATTAGTGCGTTGCGTCATACACCTTCAGGTGCATTCGGTTCTTGTCGTTACAAGCTGAAAAGCCTTGAGCAAAACCGGCGTGAATATGAACGCCTGATTGAAGTATTCAAAGCACATGATATCGGTTATTTCTTTTATAATGGCGGTGGTGATTCTGCGGATACTTGTCTGAAGGTATCGCAATTGTCGGATACGCTGGGTTATCCAATCCAGGCGATTCATGTTCCCAAAACGGTTGATAATGATCTACCCATTACGGATTGCTGTCCCGGTTTTGGTTCAGTAGCAAAATATATAGCAGTATCCACACGTGAGGCCAGTTTTGATGTGGCCAGCATGGCAAAAACGTCCACAAAAGTTTTTGTGCTGGAAGTGATGGGTCGTCATGCTGGGTGGATTGCAGCAGCAGGTGGTTTGGCATCGAGTAAGGATTGCGAGATACCCATTGTTATTTTGTTCCCAGAGATTACTTTTAATAGAGAAAAGTTTCTTTCTAAAGTAGATAGTTATGTCAAGGAATTTGGATATTGCTCAGTGGTAGTATCTGAAGGTGTTAAAGGTGCAGATGGGAATTTCCTTTCTGACCAGGGCTTGCGAGATGCTTTTGGTCACGCTCAGCTAGGTGGTGTCGCGCCTGTTGTTGCTAATATCATTAAAGATGGTTTGGGTTTGAAATATCACTGGGGCGTGGCAGATTATCTACAGCGTGCTGCACGCCACATTGCCTCCAAGACCGACGTGGAGCAAGCTTATGCAATGGGTAAGGCTGCAGTGGAATTTGCCATTGCAGGGCATAACTCGGTGATGCCGACGATAGAGCGCGAATCTAATTCGCCTTATCGTTGGAAGGTCGGAATGGCGCAGCTTGCAAATGTAGCTAATGTTGAAAAAATGATGCCTGAGAACTTCATCAGCGAAGATGGCTTTGGTATCACTGAAGCATGTCGTGAATATCTTGCGCCGCTCATTGAAGGAGAAGATTATCCGCCCTATAAGGATGGCTTACCGGATTATGTGCGGTTAAAGAATATAGCAGTCAAGAAAAAACTGGGTGAATTCAAGATCTAGGTTTCATTAAACTTGATACATCCTGTATTTTGGTTTTGGACTAGGGTTTAATGTGGAATTATCAGGCCGAAATTCTACATGTGTTTTAGGTGGTCTGACTTTAATTGGAGTTCTTTATGGCTAACGGTTTAATTGTCGCAATAGGTAGTGCGATTCTGGCCCTGATATTCAGTGGTATCTGGATCAGGGGTATTTATACCCAGTCTGCCGGTAACAAGCGTATGCAAGAAATCGCTTCCGCCGTGCAGGAAGGGGCATCAGCTTATCTCAAACGCCAGTACATGACGATTAGTGTCGTGGGTGCTGTGTTATTCTTTGCCATTGGTTTTGCGCTTACATGGGATACCGCCATTGGTTTTGCCTTAGGCGCAATTTTATCCGGCGCCGCGGGTTTCCTCGGTATGAATGTGTCGGTTCAGTCGAATGTACGCACTGCCGAGGCAGCTCGTACCGGACTCAATGAGGCGCTTGCTATCGCTTTTCGTGGTGGAGCGGTAACCGGCATGCTGGTGGTTGGCCTGGGATTGCTGGGCGTTGCCGGATATAGTGCCATGCTATTCAATGGCGCAGGCAGTGATGAATCTATCAGCGATATTATTAAGCCATTGATTGGTTTTGCTTTTGGTGGCTCGCTTATTTCTATTTTCGCACGTCTTGGTGGGGGTATTTTTACTAAAGGTGCAGACGTTGGTGCCGACCTGGTCGGTAAAGTAGAGGCGGGCATACCTGAGGATGATCCACGTAATCCAGCCGTTATTGCAGATAACGTCGGGGATAATGTGGGTGACTGTGCCGGAATGGCCGCCGATTTGTTTGAAACTTACGCGGTTACAATTATTGCAACCATGTTGCTGGGTGCCTTGCTGTTTACGACGAATGATATGAATGCGGTCATTTATCCGTTAATGTTGGGTGCCGTTTCTATTATTGCCTCCATTGTTGGCTGCTATTACGTCAAGATGCGTGAGGGTGGCACCATCATGAATGCACTTTATCGTGGATTGGCTGTTGCCGGGGGACTCGCATTGTTTGCTTATCTTCCTGTTACTGTCTGGTTTATGGGCGACATGACCCTTGTACTTGATGGTGTAGATGTGACGGGTGGCGCGTTGATTATGCGGCTATTCTTTGCAGCTGCGATTGGGCTGCTGCTAACCGGATTAATGGTTGTCATCACTGAATATTATACTTCTACCGAATATCCGCCTGTACAACATATTGCCGAAGCATCTACGACGGGACATGGCACTAATATCATTGCCGGTTTAGGTGTTTCAATGCGTGCTACTGCGGCTCCTGTTTTAGCCGTCTGTGCCAGCATCTGGATTGCTTATGCATTAGCCGGGCTCTATGGTATTTCGATTGCGGCGACTGCCATGCTTTCGATGACGGGAATTATCGTAGCGTTGGATGCTTATGGTCCGATAACCGATAATGCGGGTGGTATTGCTGAAATGGCTGAAATGCCTGAGTCAGTAAGAGCGATTACTGATCCACTGGATGCGGTGGGTAATACAACCAAAGCGGTAACGAAAGGTTATGCTATTGGTTCTGCAGGTCTTGCAGCATTGGTCCTGTTTGCCGATTATACGCATGGACTGGAAGATGCAGGACATGTATTAACGTTCGATCTATCCAATCACATGGTTATTATTGGCCTGTTTATTGGTGGCCTGGTGCCTTATTTGTTTGCTGCCATGTCCATGGAAGCAGTTGGGCGTGCTGCGGGCTCGGTTGTAATCGAGGTGCGTCGTCAATTTCGTGAGATTCCTGGGATTATGGATGGAACAGCCAAGCCCGATTATTCGCGCGCAGTGGATATGCTGACCAGAGCTGCTATTAAGGAAATGATGATTCCTTCGCTATTGCCGGTACTTGTGCCAGTATTGGTCGGCGTATTCCTTGGCCCTCAAGCATTGGGTGGTTTATTGATGGGTTCCATTGTGACCGGTTTATTTGTGGCTATTTCAATGACGACTGGTGGCGGTGCATGGGATAATGCCAAAAAATACATCGAGGATGGTAACTTTGGTGGGAAAGGAAGCGAAGCTCATAAGGCAGCGGTTACTGGTGATACAGTGGGTGATCCCTATAAGGATACGGCGGGTCCTGCAATTAATCCGCTGATCAAGATTATCAACATTGTGGCATTGTTAATTATTCCACTACTGTAATGGTTGTTTAAAATGAAAAGCACGCTGATTTTTCAGTGTGCTTTTTTATCAAATGGCGCGTAAAACTTCGTCCTTCAGGGAGGAGATATAAGCGCACAGGCGAAGCCTGTTTAATGCGGTCTTTGCTGTTCTTGAATGTACTTGAGCGAGGACATCGCTTGTTAGCCTGTGGAGTTGAAACGTTAGTTTCGTCTAAGAAGCAGGAACCAGTAGGCAGTAGCAATACAAACCTACTCTTAACGGCTTAATAAGTCGCTAGGAATCCCCTTCGTTTAGGAAGGGGAGGATGTCAATGTCCATTCAATAATAAGATTAGGCTTCTGCTTATTTCAAGATCAGAGCATAGCTCGATCAGTGCTGAAATACGGATATGTCAGACGTCATCATATCAACAGTACCTAAACCAAGGTTTAGGTCAGATGGTGTATTGATGGCTTGATGGAGTCTCCGTTCAACTGAACGTAATGTATCCAATAAGCCGGTCAACTGGAAATGGAATCTTTCATCGGCGATTAATCGATACCATTCATCACCGTCTGGATCCTCCTCATCAAGATGACGCCAAAATAAATTATCAAAATTCCTGAATGAAATTGGCCTTCCTGCAAGTAGATCGCCCTTGATTTTTCTGGCCCAGACGTGACGCCTTTTGATCAGACCCTGAGCATCCTTGTGTACGATAACAGATAGATAATCATAAAGATCTGCTGGGCAGCGAATTTTTATGAGTGCCGTTGTGCGCTGTTCGTACGCAGCATTTTCAATCAGGCGCTGCAAAGTTGCTGCCGAAATTTCCAGAACAACACCTGTTTGTAACGAATAATTTTGATTGAGGCTCATATGTCAGTAAAAACAAACGATTTTAAATCAACAGCTATGATTTGAAATTTTTGACTAAGTTCCATTTATTCCTTTTTTTATATACAAATCAGGATAAAACAGATGCCTTGTTATTCGTAACGCAAAAATTCTTCTGCCAATGAATCGATACCATGGCGACTAATTAATTCTTCAATTTCAGCAAGTAAGGTATCATCTTCATCTTCTTCCAGTACACCCGCACCCACCAGACTGGCTAATAAACCGGAGGTAATCGCTTCCTGTATTTTTCCCAGTGTAGGTGGGGATTCCCAATTTTCACTATTGATCACCGTTTCCATTACTCTGGAAAGTGGTTCACTGGCTACACTCCGCACAAAATCGCTGGCTAACGTTGTTTCACCGAATTCTTCAATCAGAGCATCTAATTCATCAAGCAATGATTCAGTGATGTCAAAATGATGTAATTGCTCTGCTTCAGTGAAGGCTACTGGTAGCAAACTGGCTATAAAGGTGCGGATGGTGGCAAGCGTGATAGGTTGATCGGAATCTAAGCTGTTGATCCGGCTTTCTATTAACGCGGAAAGATCGGGGCTTACGCGGGTAGCAACATCAATGGGGTTACGGATAGTCATGACATTCCTCTCAGTAGTAAAGCGATAATGAATGATATGTTGATCATCATCAATAGGTTAGCTTAAAACCGTGGATTGCAGATTTCTGTTCTATCTGATGAAGCGATATGATCAAAATTTATAATTAGTATTCAAGAAAAGGTTTTCTGTCTACTCGATGGAAATGTACTGAAGGCGTTATGGGTTGTCAATGAAGATCCTTTGATTGCGATGCGTTTTAAACCAGGTGCCTGTGCTGCCTATAGATGGGTTGCCCGGCCAGAATTTCTGTAAGTTATGCAATAAACTGATTTATAATAAATAATATGTAGCCAGGCCGAGGAAACTCATAAATCCGACCACATCAGTGACTGTTGTCAGGATGACTGCGCCAGATAGTGCCGGGTCTATGTTCAGGCGCTGTAGAATCAGGGGGATGGCAATGCCGGATGCGGCTGCTGCGACCAGATTAATCACAATAGCAGCGGCAATGACCAGACTGATGCCGGTATCCTGAAACCAGAGCCAGGCCATTCCGGCGACGACGAGCGCCCATAATAAACCGCTGATAATACCGATAAAAATCTCCTTACGAGCCAGCCAGCCACTGTTGCCGTTGGTAATCTGATCCAGTGCCAGTCCTCGGATGGTTAAGGTTAATGTCTGACTGCCCGCAATGCCGCCCATGCTGGCAACAATGGGCATCAATACGGCCAGCGCCACGATTTTATCCAGGGTGTCTGCAAATATGCCGATTACCCAGGCCGCTAGAAAGGCGGTAACCAGATTAATGCCCAGCCATACAGTGCGGCGTTTGGCGCTACTGATGATCGGCGCGAACAGATCTTCCTCTTCATGCAGGCCATCGCGGCCCATTAATGCGTGATCTGATTTCGCGCGTAAAATGCAGATGACATCATCCATTTTTATGCGTCCCAACAGATAATTATTTTCATCTACCACTGCGGCCGAGACAAAATGGAACTGTTCAAAGAAATGTGCGACTTCATGTTCATCTGTGGTTGCCAGTATGGCTGGATGCTGGCTGTTCATGACTTCTTTAACCAGATTGGTTTTATCATGAGTTAACACCTTGTTTAAGAGCAGCTTGCCTTGATAAACACCAGATCGGTCAATCACCATCAATCCATCGGTATAATCGGGCAGCTCCTCGTGCAGTTGTAGATAGCGCAGCACCACTTCCAGTGTGACGTCGTTTCTGACAGTAATGACATCGGGACTCATCAGACGGCCGGCCGTTCCTTCTTCAAAAGACAGATTGGTTTCCAGGTGCTCACGAATTTCATCAGACAAATTCTCTTCGATAGATTGCCTGATGCGTTCAGGTAGTTCTTCAATCATGTCGGCTAAATCGTTGACATTCATTTGCTCAGTAGCTGCGACCAGTTCTTCGGTCGGCATTTCAACGATCAGACTATTGCGAACTTCATCATGCAGGAGCGTTAATGTGTCGGCACCCTGGGATTCTGGTATAAGATCCCATAGCTGTTTACGTTCCTTGGGCGGCATTGCTTCCAGAATATCTGCCAGCTGCCCGGGATGGAATTGATTTAATAAAAACTGTAATTGATCAAAATCTGCTTGTTGCAGCAGGATAATAACTTCATCTATAGAAGGTTTTGTAGATTCGGTTGGGATGCGATTCAGTTCCATCATGATTACGGTATTCCTGTGGATTGAGTAAAAACAGGCGGTAAAATAAAATTCAAATAAGAAAATGACATGGTATATGAGGTTCTCGGCTGCCAGTGGATGAATCAACCTGATTTACTGTCGTTGATACGATCAGATTCATTATGTCATCGCCGCTGGTATCAAAATAATGTCTTTCGCATCAAAAGGTCTAAATATGTCAACTGATGATAATGGGTGTCAATAACCACTATTGGGTGGACTTGTTTTTTTGGGGGAGGGATGGGGAATGGCTGAATTGAGTGTGCAAAAGCACACCAGAAGAAGAAACCAATAAAAGAAATTCGGCTTGTCGTTATGTCACGATGGAAGCTGGATATAGGACCAAAAACACACGCTATTTTAGATATCATCGGTGCGCGGATGATCCGGGTTTAGAGGTTAAGTGATCAATGATGCGCGGTCAGTTATTTTTTCACTCAATTGGATTAGCAACAGGGTTAGCTAGCTACAAATTTGGTTTTGAAATCTTTGGGCGTTAACCCAATAATTTTTATAAATATTTTTCTAAAAGCACTGTTATCTTCATAACCTACTTCTGATGATATGGTTTCAAAGGTGCTATTGGTTGTTTCAATCAGATCACAGGCTTTTTGAATACGCAGTCTTTGTAAATATTGGGTGGGCCGCAATCCAGTGGCTTTAACAAAGCGCCTTAAGAAAGTTCGTTCACTCAGATGGCCTTGTTTTGATAACGCGGTTATCGTGATGGGCTCACTAAAATGAGTCTGCATATAGTGCTGAATTTTAAGAATCGTGGCATCACCATGATCTAGTTTAGGCACAAAGCTTCGATAATAGCGCTGTTCCCGAGAACCTGTATCGACAATCAGATATTTCCCGAGCTGACGCATGATATGCGGGTGTGTAAACTGCGCGACCAGCTCCAGGCCTAAATCTATCCAGGACATAATGCCACCGGCGGTAATGATGTCGCCATCATTGATCAATGTTTTATCCGTATCTAATGCGATGTTGGGATAGGCACAGGAAAACGGTGTAGCGAGGTCCCAATGGGTTGTGGCCGGTCTTTGTTCCAGTAAGCCTGTGGCGGCAAGAATAAAGGCTCCTGCACAGGCTGAGCAGGTGATAGCACCTCGGGCGTGATGTCCTTGTATCCAGTCCTTCAATGCTTTGTCTGGGGATAAATAATAATGATTGGTAATACCCGGTGGAATAAAGACTACCTGCAATAAGAAGGGGTCATCATTATTTATCGCTTCTCTGATGCGCTCAATATCATACGATTCCGTGAAAAAGCATGACTGAATGCCATGCCGCTCACATATGCTGTTAGCCAATATAAACATTTCTTCGAATCCGTGCACTGCTGATCGCATGGCTCCAGGGTAATTGATGATACCGATCTTGATAGTGTCTTTTATAGTATTCATTTGTTATTTTTAACCTGTTTTATGCCACTTATGGCTTTAGTGTAGCTTGCTATTGTCGGTAATAATCTTTTTTTTATACTGATCGAAGGTAATTATGTTGAAGACAGCATTACTTTTAATTGGTTTCCAGAATAATTATTTCCAGGATGGTAAATGGCCACTGGGAGAAATGGAAAAGGCGGTTAAACAAGGTACAAAGTTGTTGGCTGCCTTTAGAGAGAAAGGGCTACCCATTGTGCATATACGAGATGAGTATACAATTGACTCCTCGTCTTTTTTTTTGCCCAATTCGAGAGAGGCTCAGATTCATGCATTGATGATGCCTCAAGATGGTGAATGCGTGATATTAAAGCATCAGGTAAATAGTTTTCAAGATACAGGGTTAAAGGATTTTTTAGATCAGGCGGATATAGAGAATACAATCATTGTCGGTACGAGCCATGTGTGTGTTGATGCACTGACCCGTGCTGCGTATGATTTTGGTTATAACTGCTTAGTTGCGCATGATGCTTGTGCGAGATTAGATGTGGAGTTTAATGGTCATATTATTCCGGGAGAGCAGGTGCATGCTGCATTCATGGCGGCATTGAGTTTTGCCTATGCTCGCGTTGCAAGCACCGAGGAATTATTAGATAAGCTGATTTATCTGGAGGATGAGCGTAGGCTGCTTGATGAATTGCTTCAAGTGAGAGGATGATTAAGGCCGTCTTAATCCTCCCGAGATCTTTGCAAGACCCTCATGGATCAAAAAACTAATCCTTTATAACCAATAGCCTAAAACTTCTGGCGGGGGCTTTTGCAAAAGTCTCCCTCCATCCCCCGTTATTCTGCGCAAAATCAATTTGGGCCGGATGCCAATGTGAATGGCGGTAATCGATTATCATGTCTGAGTAATCCTATTTCACTCCTGCACCCTTGGGAAAATTGCTTGAATCAGGGGAGAGGGTCTGGTTTTATTAGAAATGATGACGTATGCCCATTGTCCAGGTATTACGGTCACGATCCATGGTAGCGTTGTCATCGTCTACATTGACATGTTGATAGCCGCCAAAAAGACTGGAGCGTTTACTTAAATCGTGAAATGCGCCCACTGTAATACTTTCTGATTTCCGGCTTGCAAAAGTATCGGTGCCAAATGCATCTGTCATGCCGCCTTGTACGATAAACGTATTATTACCCCATTTATACTGCCCCCCTGCATACCAGACAATGCCATCACCCCCAGGATTGATCGCAGAATTACATTGTCTGGTCGCATCGCCTATCTCGCCCAGAGCGGCTGCATCGGAGCAGGTCGCCGCACCCAGTGCGTTGTTTACATAGTCGAGCTGACCTTGAAGGCGGAAATTCTTGTAGTACCAGACACCGCCGATACGTCCGACTTCTTCTGTTTTGAGATGGACTGCGGTGATATTTTTTTGTAAGGTACTAATATTATCTCGCGAGTAACCACCGAATACATCAAAGGTGTGATCCTCATAATCAACTGAATATTTGGCCGCAACCTGCAAATCCCATTCGCCATTTGCGCCGCCGGTCTCGCCGATATTGCCTCCGGCACCGCCGAGAACGCCACCAAGATTGGCTTCAAGCTGATTGGCATCGCCCGGCATGAGCATCGCTGCAAAGGAGAGCCCGTTTATGTCGACAGAGTCAAACCGTACGACGCTATTAACAGCGGAATACGAGCCTGAGCCCAGCCCGTTGGCGCTGGCAATCATGGTGCCGCCGCTACCGGTCGCTTGCAGTGCCGTATAGACAAAGGGATCAATCGTCCATCCTCCGGCAAAATCAGCAAATGGCGAATGGATGCGTCCAAATTTTATCAAGCCCAGTGAGTCGCTGGAAAAACCGACCCATCGTTCTCGGGCGCCGGTAGGCCCGCCATTGGTATTAAAACCATAATCAATCATTCCCAGCGCCTTGATTCCATTTCCCAGATTTTCAGAAATATGCAGGCCCCATGATGAATAAAAGGTTGGGTCGTTAATGGATGACTGGCTTGAAATACCTTCAATGTCGATGCTGCTGTACTCGGATTGAATGCGGCCGACGACGGCGAGTTCGGCCCATGCTGATGGCAGCACGAGTGTAAATGTCAGGATATTGGCTATCGCCAATGCAATAAATATTCTTTTCATATGATATCTATCTATATTGTGAATACGAAAAGTAAGAATAATGATAATCGAAATGATAATAATTATTAGTTACTATCGGTAAAAATAAATAGCCTTAAATTGAGGTGTGTTAATGGATACGGATGAGGTGATTTATTAATGAATAGATGCTATCTGTACCCCATCCGCAATTCGGATTAAATTGGGTGGCTCCGTATCGGGTTAATCTGGCAGAAGGTCAACAAAAATATAGATAATCAAATGGAGGATGAGCATTGAAATAACGCTTCTTTTCATGTTAATACTGATATATCTGGAATGAAAATTATTTTCCTTGGTTGTTATAACGAAACTTTTATTTCATTTGATCTTTTATTTTAGTCACATCACAATAATTCGTGCTTTATGTTGTCAAAAAACTGTAGCCGGGTTATGTTAACCAGTGATTGCCTTGATTTAGCCGACGCGATGGTGTCATTCTGATCCATCAGCGATCAGATGCATGTGATTTTTGTCACAACAAGCGAGTAACTCATGGTTTTTATCAAATGGCGCGTAAAACTTCGTCCTTCAGGGCGGAGATATAAGCGCACAGGCGAAGCCTGTTTAATGCGGTCTTTGCTGTTCTTGAATGTACTTGAGCGAGGACATCGCTTGTTAGCCTGTGGAGTTGAAACGTTAGTTTCGTCTAAGAAGCAGGAACCAGTAGGCAGTAGCAATACAAACCTACTCTTAACGGCTTAATAAGTCGCTAGGAATCCCCTTCGTTTAGGAAGGGGAGGATGTCAAGACCGTCGTCTCATCAGATGACGAGCAACTAACCAGACAACCTGGTGCAATTTCTCTATTCCAAGTAAGAGCCAAGCTTATTTTCAAACATAGTGATGGGAATTTTTTTAAGGATTTTCCTTAGTCATGAATGGGTGGTTTACCTATTTGGTAGTTAAGATCAGTATTCTATGATTAATCTGTCAAAAAAAAAGTGGACGTGAATGAGCCAACAATTTAGCCGGGATTTTTGTCTGAGGTTATGGTGCGGATGAGTGCTGGCTGTGTTTTATTGCTTTATTTGAGCGGTCGTTTTGTACGACATGATAGCAGCCGTAGCGAATAAAGGCAGTGGCGGTGGTGGATTTGATATTCCCACAGGGCCACAGGGGCGAGCGAGTCCGTTGTTTGGTGCGACGTCATTTTCTCAAAAAATGTTGATACTTGAAGTGTGGAATACGCAACCATTGGTCGAATATCAGAGATGTATGTCGACCCTATTGCAACCGAACAATATGACTGGTTCACCAGATAGTGTTGGATTTAATATTTTTCTGGGTGGGCCGCTTCATCCGTCTCCTACAGCAGAAGCGAATGAAACCTGAGCTAATCCCTGGCAAGATATGATTGAAACCTATATCGGTCCGTTGAGTTTCTCAGTATGTGAGGGATGCCCACCGCAGAACTGGTTTTCGTATCAGCGCTGGGTAGAATTCCATCTGACCGTGTGATGTGCACCGTTTACTTCTCAAATGGCCAGCTACCGCATTGGGTGTTGGAAAGCGTTATGACATTATAGTGGATTTCAGCCGATTTAAACTAGGTGATAAATTGTATTTTTTCAATGTGTTGGGACATAAGGATGGTAAAGGTCCGAATAAGGAGATTGATCTGGCTGATATTCTGTTTGGAAGATATAAGGGTGATCCAACGGTGGAGAAGTTTCCTGAGTTCCGTGTGTAAATATGACGGAGCAGAGATGAGCCTGAATTCAGTTGATTATGTGCCTGGCAAGAAGAAAATGATGAATCGGGCTGTAGTTATCCTCAAACGGATCATCGTTGCGCGACTTTTGCTCATTGGGGCCGCGCTGGTATTGGGGAGCAACCCTGCCGCTGCTGAGCCCGATGGTTCTCCGTGGGGAGAAAATTATTTTCCCAATATCCGGCTGCTAAATCAGGATGGGGAAGCGGTTTATTTCTATCATGATTTGATCAAAGATAAGATCGTGGTGATTAATTTTATTTTCACAAATTGTGAATTTTTATGTTCTCTGGAAACAGCGCGATTACGGGAAGTTCAATCCCTTCTGGGAGATCGTGTAGGGCAAGATATATTCATATACTCTATTACGATTGATCCAGAATACGATACGCCGTCCGTATTGAAACAATACGCTGAAAAGTTCGGGGTGGCGCCCGGATGGCAATTTTTGACCGGTAAGGAGGCTGATATTGCATATTTGCGTCAGAAGCTGGGATTATTCGATCTGGAGGAGGTTCTTGAGGCTGGTCCAAGGGATCACAGTTTGAGTCTGATGGTGGGAAATGAAGCGACGGGGCAGTGGATAAAGCGCTCTCCTCATGATAATCCCGGTGTCCTGGCTGATCTGATAACTAATCAGATATCAGGCGGGAAGGTCAGGAGACGAGATAAAAGAAGTTATACAAGTATTCCGCCGATTAGAAGTTTTTCACGCGGAGAATATATTTTTAACACCCGCTGTATTGCTTGCCATACTTTGGGTTCGGGCGATGGACTGGGCTCTGACTTGTTAAATGTGACAGCGAGATCATTGCTGACAGGTTTGCTGGCTCAGAGATTTCAATATTAAATTGGCAGAGAAAGATCCCATTGCGCTCATGTTTTACAATCAGTTCAAGGGATTGGCTATGCCCAATTTTCAGCGCACTGACGTCGATATAGAGATTCATGGATACACGGGGCCGTTTGGTTTTCAGTTAGTCGGGCAGCGCCATCCTTATCGACTTGACCCGCAGCAGTGGTAGAGGCATCAGTGACTCACTGAGATCCGGGCGGCTATATCGACATGGCTGCATTTGAGTGTAATGAGATGTCATGTCGATAATCGGTTATTTGTTCTGTAGCGGTAATCTGCCATCAATCAATCTTTTTGATCGATGGCTTTAGCATCTTAAACAGATTTGGCTATAAAGATACGACGCCTGTATTTGACGCGCTAAAAAGTAGATGTGTCATAGATACTTTGCCTTGATTGCTATTAAATATTGATGCAGCTTAATAAGCAGGATGAGGAGATCGACCTGTTATTCATATGCTGGGGAGTGCGATTGGATCTATAACCGCATGGGCAAACGGGAGGAAGGAGAATGGATGCCGATCAGGCCATTGTTCTGGATTATTCTTGTTTTACACTGATTGTGCATTATCGAGGTGAGTTGCGGCAGGATCCTGATGTGATACGAAAATACGAATAGGTACTTAATTATGCGCATGCTATTTAATTGGATTATCGTGGTTATCCTGATTTATCTGCTGCTTGTTTTACTGTTATTTCTGGGTCAGTCACGCTTGATATTTTTTCCAGAAACGGGTCGTAAGATTATAACCACGCCCGACCAGGTCGGGTTAGCCTATGAATCGGTGAAGATTAGCACCACGGATAATGAAACATTGCACGGCTGGTTTGTTCCCGCATCTGGAGCAAAGGCGACAGTGCTGTTTTTTCACGGGAATGCCGGTAATATTTCCCATCGTATCAATTACTTGTCGATGTTTAATCAGCTGGGCTATAACCTGCTCATTTTTGACTATCGTGGTTATGGTCAGAGTAGCGGTGCGCCAACGGAGCCGGGCACTTATCTGGATGCTATGGCAGTATGGCGTTATCTGACTGAGATAAAAGGGATTCCCCCGTCGCGTATTATTTTATTTGGCGAATCCCTCGGTGGTGCTGTAGCGGCCTGGCTTGCGGCACGTAAAGCCCCGGGAATACTGGTGCTGGCCTCGGTATTTACTTCTGTTCCGGATATGGCGGCAGAAATTTATCCTTTTCTTCCAGTACGACAGATAGCCCGATTTAATTACAATACCGTTGAATCATTGCGATCGGTAACTTGTCCGGTATTAATTGCCCACAGTCTGCAAGATGAAATTGTGCCATTTAAACACGGTCAAAATTTATATCAGATGGCTTCTGAGCCAAAGCAATTCCTGACATTACAAGGTGGACATAATGATGGCTTTATCTTTATGCAGGAATCTTGGATAAGGTCATTAGAAAATTTTATTACTGAGAATCTAAAGATATTAACCCCAATATAATTGTGTATCACCAGAGAAAATAAACATGCTCTGGTTTTATAGAATGTGAAGACCGCTGCATAACTGTGTTTTTGAGCTTTTCTGATTATTTGCAGCATTGATAAATCAAACATTTAAAAGTCTTGCCCAGCCCGAGATACCCAGTTATGCAGCGGTCTCATGTGGATTGATGCAAGCAGGTTTGAGGGTTTCTGGTGCAAGATCGATTACGTTAAATTGCGCGAGCACTGGATGCACGATTACGATGGCAGGCCGATCAGCGTAGGGATACAAGCAACCTCGTCATGCGCAATATGATCAATGCGATAGGGTTGCTTGTCTTATCTAAACGGTTTTTTGATAGTCCAGCTTCTGAAGAACGGCTGATCAGTTATCGATTAACTGGCTCATGGCCTTCTTGAGTTTATTTTTGCATTGGTCTTCTCTGCCACTGAAATCAATTAATCCAGTAGCTCTTAGGCATTCACTGTATTCGAATAAAAGATCATTTTTTTTCTGAATATAGCTGATAGAGGTTGAAAGTTGTTGTACCTGACTAACTACGTCTTTCAGGTTGCTTTTTTCAATGGTAGCGCCCACGTTGTCAATACTTTCTTTTGTGTCTTCAAGCTTCTGTAACGATTCTTTATTTGCTTGATTCACTTGCTGGGCAAACGCCTGTTTTGCCGTCTGAGTATAATTTGTGAGCTCGTGAATATTTTTTTGTGTAATGGCGTTCAACGTATTTTTATATTCTTTCAGTTCTTTTTGCACAAAGGCATTAAATGTTGTTTGAAAATTTTCTATCGTAGTATCAATTTTTTGATTAAATACCTGCATTCTTTTCTCTATTAAATCGCTGACATCATCATCAATCCGGTTCAGGATATCATTAGAAATCTTATCAGTCGGTTCTCTTGACTCAATGATCTCATTTTTTATTTTACTTAGATCGCGTTTAATTTCGTCAACGAATACCTTCTGTTTATCTTCATGAAGATGTTGCGCCTGTTTTTCATTTTCAGTGATGAGCCATGAGATAAATATCAGGTCTTTCTTTTGTTCTTCATTCAGATCATCAATCAATCCTTCCAGCATATTGGAAGCCACTTCTTTGTTGGTTAAGTGCTCCAGATGATCGAGGTTTGCTGCATTTAATAACGCTTTCAGGTTGACCTGCATTTCATCAATATTTGCTTCAGCCTTAGCTATTTCGGTTGACTGGCGGAGTAATTCATAAGGCAGGAAAACGACAGCGAGCAATGTGCAGATAATATAAGTAGTGACTTTCCATTTCTTGCTGCTCAGTGAGAAGCTCAATCCAAATAACAGAATAATCAGAAATAGAGAGGGCGCCACAATCGAAGCAATCTCTGGCCAGCTTCTATCGGCAACGGTATTAAAGGAAAAATTATTTATTAATTCAGCTATCAACTCACTCATCGATCACTCCTTATGTGGACAGAACAGATTCAATAACGAGGAATATTTCTCCATGCTTGTTTATGCAATTAAATGCGGATAATTCGCTGCCGAATTTAACGGTCAATTATATAAACGATAAAGTTAGTTTAAGCAAGTGATCGTCCGCTCTGGCATGAGCATGCTAAATCAAGGCAGTTGTCAGCGTTCAGCTTGGCAAGATGGCTTTGCATAAGCGCCTTTATTCAGTCCATTTTCTGATGATCGTTTATTCTCCCATAGCCTTATGGTCTTATTTTGTATGGTGGTGCTTTTTTCTGGCGCACAGAACAGATAGCAATAATGGCCGATAATCTTTGGGTTACACCGCGCCCTGGTTAGAAGGCGGGTTAGCGCTGAGGGTGCGAAAATGCGATGTTACGATGTTATTGCGACAGATGCTATTGCGACACCGATTCGGACGCCGCGAGAAAATTAAATATTCAGCGCTACGATTAGTCACATCAGTCGGTTTTGAATGGGCGTTTTTCGGTGGCTGCTTCAGTCATGATTGCTTGCAGCTCACGAAACAATAAACGGAAGCTTTTAGATGGTTTGTTGGTAAGCTTTTCTTTGTGGGTATTACGCACCAGTAGCCGTAAGTGCTGTATATCGGCAGTCGGATAGTTTTGTGCCAATTCAGTGAAACCCTGATCATCCGCCAGGAGACGATCTCGCCAGCGTTCCAGCTGATGCAGTCGGGTTGTTTGTTGCAGAGACGTGTTTTGCCAGGTGGCTAATTTTTCCTGAATGGGTGTAACGTCAATTTTACGCATTAATTTACCAATAAACTGCATTTGTCGGCGCCGCGCACCGTGTTGATGTATCTGTTTCGCTGCAAGAAC
Source organism: uncultured Nitrosomonas sp. (assembly GCA_965369175.1). Lineage (GTDB taxonomy): Bacteria > Pseudomonadota > Gammaproteobacteria > Burkholderiales > Nitrosomonadaceae > Nitrosomonas. Next base: position 75,828 of record CBDUPR010000003.1, on the reverse strand, counting down.
TGCGTCCATGAGTATTTCGGGCAGATCAAGCTCATGCAGTCGTTTGAGTTCAAGTGCTGTCAATTGTTCACCCATTTCCTGCAATGCGTGCATTGCCTGTTTACGTTGCGTTTTGCTGGGAGGTGCGACCTCATTATGATCGTTTTCTGGATTATTTTGCATGGGAACCTGTGTAATACGATATCAAGAAGCTGCTATCATAACGCCCTAATTCATTTTCTTGGCTCCAAAAGTAATGATAACGCACTAAATTTTTCAGTTTAATATTATCTCCACAAAGAAGTTTACTCTATGAATAATCTATCCGTGTCAAATTCCCGATTTTCGTATCCGCTCGCTACGCTTCAGCAAATTGCACGTGACATTCTGGCTTATGCCAAACAGGGTGGGGCGACTGCTTGTGAAACCAATGTATCGGATGGTTTCGGCCAAACCGTAACGGTACGTCAGAAAGCAGTTGAAACCATTGAATACAATCGTGACAAGGGACTGTCTGTTACGGTTTATATTGGACAGAAACGCGGCAATGCCAGCACAACTGATTTCTCTCCGCAAGCAATTAATGATACGGTTTCGGCGGCACTTTCCATTGCACGTCATACGGCTGAAGATGATTGTGCGGGATTGGCTGATGCGGCATTATTAGCACAAGCGTTTCCAGATCTGGATTTATACTATCCCTGGGCTCTACCCGTAGAGGAGGCGATACAACTTGCAGGTGTCTGTGAGGCTGCCGCCTATGCGACGGATAAGCGTATTATCAATTCAGAGGGAGCCAGTGTTGCGCTGGGAGAATCCCAGTTTGTATATGCCAATAGTCTGGGATTTATGGGAGGCTATCCGCTGTCACGTCACAGTATTAGTTGTGCTGTCATTGCGGGTGAAAATAATACCATGCAGCGCGATTATTGGTATAGCGTGGCACGTGATACAGCCGATCTGGAATCGGCTGAGAGTATCGGCCGGAAAGCAGGGGCACGTAGTGTTGCGCGCCTGGGCGCGAAGAAAATTGCAACCTGTGAGGTGCCTGTATTATTTGAAGCACCGATTGCTTCCAGCTTAATCAGTCATTTTGTTGCTGCGGTGAGCGGCGGTAATCTTTATCGAAAATCCTCTTTTTTGCTGGATAGTCTGGATCGACAGGTATTCGCTTCAGATATTCAAATCCGTGAATTACCGCATATGAAGAAGGGGCTGGCGAGCAGTGCTTTTGATGATGAGGGGGTAGCAACACACCCGCGTCATGTGGTTGAGAATGGGGTGGTAAAAGGCTATTTCCTGGGGAGTTATTCCGCACGTAAACTGGGGCTGCGCTCTACTGGAAATGCGGGCGGGTGCCATAATCTGGTGTTTGAGAATGCAGCTCCGGAGTGTTTCGAAGCATTGCTTAAGAAAATGGGCACCGGCCTGTTGGTAACAGAGTTACTGGGCCATGGAATGAATGCGGTAACAGGAGATTATTCCCGCGGTGCTTCTGGTTATTGGGTTGAAGGAGGAGAGATTCGTTATCCGGTGGAAGAAATTACCATTGCCGGTAATATGAAAGAAATGTTGCTCGGCATTATTGCGGTCGGTGATGATGTGGTGGTGCATGGATCGAAACAAAGTGGCTCAATTCTAATAGAACGGATGACTGTTGCAGGCGGTTAAAGTGATGTCATCCCTGACGCTCCATTTTAGTTTTTGAGTAAATAATTCAAATGAAATTCCTTCGCAAGTTTGAGCAGGCTGTTGACGCGCTTTCCGGCAGTTTTGGCTGGCTCGCAGGATGGCTTTGTATCCTGATGATCTGCATTGTATTTATAGATGTGATTGCACGCTATGTGTTTGATGGCGGTTCAATTGCCCTGCAGGAAATGGAATGGCACTTGTTTGCTGCTGTCTTTTTACTGGGCGCAGCTTATACCATGCGCGAAGATGCCAATGTGCGCGTAGATGTATTCTATGCACGTATGAGCGTCCGCAAAAAGGCAATTGTAGATATTCTGGGTACGGTGTTTTTTGTTATTCCGATGTGTTCATTGATTTTATATAGTGCTTATGATTTTGTGACTTATTCCTACAAAATACAGGAAATATCCAATGATCCGGGAGGCTTGCATTATCGATTTATCTTTAAGGCGTTATTGCCACTGGGCTATTTTCTTGTGCTGATGCAGTCATTGACGATTATCTCGCGTAACGTACGTTTGTTGCTTGGAAGTACGAATCAGAAATGGGTTCACGATAATACTTCAGTGCATCGGGAAAAATAATGATTGCGCTGACTATGTTTCTGGTTTGCCTCGTATTTCTGGCGATGGGTTATCCTGTGGCGTTTACATTTGCTGGCGTGGCGCTCATGTTTGGACTCTATTCGGAGGGTCTGCAGCTATTTCTGCTGGTCGCCGAACGTATGCATTCAATCATGACCAATATTACGCTGATGGCGGTTCCTTTATTTATTTTCATGGGATTGATACTGGAAAAAGCAGGTATTGCAGAAAGAATGCTGGTATCAATGGGATCGCTGTTTGGTCATGTCCGGGGTGGATTAGCCGTTTCCACGATACTGGTCGGCATGCTGCTGGCTGCATCGACCGGCGTGGTGGGTGCATCCGTTGTAACCATGGGATTGATTGCGCTACCGGTCATGCTGAAATATAGCTATGATAAACAGCTCGCCAGTGGTGTCATCTGTGCGTCAGGAACACTGGGACAAATCATTCCTCCTTCCATTATTCTCATTATTATGGGCGATGTCCTGCAACGACCCGTAGGTGACTTTTATCGAGCAGCGATTGTTCCTGGTCTGCTACTGGTAGCTCTCTATATTGCTTATTGTCTTTTGTTGGCGCTATATAAGAAAGAGGTTGCACCGCCGATGCCTCGTAATGGCGAGCCACTAATGACACAATATGTGCAGGCGTTTAAAACAATCATACCCGCGCTGGCATTAATCATGATTGTTTTGGGAACGGTGATTGTTGGCGTGGCTACCCCGACTGAATCGGCTGCCATGGGCGTGGTCGGGGCTATCATATTGGCGTTGATTGGGGGGCATTTCAGATTTTCCATGCTGCATCAGGTTGCGATGGAAACAACCAAAATCAGCGCAATGGTCTTTACCATACTGGCGGGTGCCACTTTTTTTTCAATGGTATTTACCTATACCGGTGGCGATGAAGCTGTCGAACAGATTATGCAACATATCCCTGGCGGTAAATGGGGGTTTGTAGTGCTGATGATGTGGTTGATATTTCTGCTTGGATTTTTTATCGATTTTGTTGAAATTGCCTATATCTTTATTCCCATGATTGCACCTGTCCTGAGCCAGATCGGTATTGATCCGATCTGGTTCGGTATACTCGTTGCGCTAAATTTACAGGCTTCTTTTCTGACACCTCCTTTTGGATTTTCGCTGTTTTATTTACGAGGAGTGGCTCCGCCAACAATCAGTACAGTGGATATTTATCGGGGAGTAATTCCATTCATCTTTTTACAGTTGGTGGCTCTGGTTGTGGTAATGCTTTTTCCTGGCATGATCACTTTATTCTGAATACCCGTTACATCAGCCAGATTTATCGCTTTTTCATGAAAAATGTAAAAGTTTCCGTTGTTTCTGATTGAGATAATAATTCATTACCTGTTTGTTCGGCAAAAACTTGAAAATCAATGACTGCACCGGGGTCGGTGGCAACAATTTTTAATATCTGTCCACTGCGCATGTCTGCCAGGGATCTTTTGGTACGCAATACGGGTAGCGGACAAACCAGACCGCGTGCATCGAGTTCTTTATCAAAATTCATTTTTTCCTCCTTAACCAGTTTTGATTCATGATCTTAATGAGAAATCATGGATCTTTAAGATAAAGATGCGGTAGGATAGCGCATTTTCTACTGATCTGATTACCATGCCCGTTAATATTATCCCTTTATTACCTGACCAATTATTGCCAATAGCCGGTTTGTCATTGGGTATCGCCGAGGCGGGTATTAAAAAGCCCGGCCGTAAGGATTTACTGGTTATCGCACTAGACGAAGATGTGAAAGTGGCGGGTGTTTTCACCCAGAATCGATTTTGCGCAGCCCCCGTTGTGGTCGCGAAAGCGCATCTTGCCAGTGTAGCAGATGGTCAACCCTCAATACGTGCGCTGGTGATTAATACGGGCAATGCGAATGCGGGTACAGGCGAGACGGGCCTTGCGGATACACGGGCTACTTGTGCGGCTTTAGCCGAATTATTAAATTGCGATCCGCAGGCAGTGCTGCCTTTTTCTACCGGGGTCATCATGGAACCGCTACCGTTGGTTAAAATTGTTAGTGGCTTACCCCTTGCTGTGGCGAATCTCGCAGCAGACAACTGGTTTGCTGCTGCACAAGCAATTATGACTACGGATACCGTGCCCAAAGCCGTATCAAAACAGATTCTGCTGAATGGTAAAACGATTACTATTACGGGTATTGCTAAGGGATCGGGCATGATTCACCCTAACATGGCAACCATGTTGGGTTATGTGGCAACAGATGCGAGGTTAAGTCAATCACTGCTACACGAGATTGCACGGTACGCGGCTGATCGCTCCTTTAACTGTATTACGGTGGATGGTGATACCTCCACCAATGATGCTTTTGTACTGCTGGCAACGGGCCGTGCGACACCTGCTGAGATCAACGACAGGGAAAGCGTAGAATTCAAGCGTTTGCGAGAAGCGATCACCACAGTTTCTGCAGAACTGGCTCAGATGATTGTGCGCGATGGTGAGGGCGCGACCAAGTTTATTACGATACAGGTTGAGGCAGGAAAGCATCGCGATGAATGTACCCGCATTGCCTATGCGATTGCGCATTCGCCCTTGGTCAAGACGGCTTTTTTTGCGTCTGATCCTAATTTGGGAAGAATTCTTGCTGCGATTGGATACGCCGGCATCGTGGATCTGGACGTCAATGATATACAGCTTTATCTCGACGAGGTATTGGTTGCCGAGCGAGGCGGAAGGGCACAAAGCTACCGAGAACAGGATGGCCAGCGAATCATGAGTCAATCAGAGATTACCGTGCGGGTGGTTTTAAATCGCGGGATCGCTGCAGCGAAAGTATGGACTTGTGATTTTTCTTATGATTATGTCCGGATTAATGCGGATTACCGGAGTTAATGATCTGTGTCTAAGAATAAGCTAAATAAATTATGTAATCGCGCGAACAAATTGCTTGCCCGCTTGGAAAAATGGATGCCTGCCGAGCAATCTGTTGCAAACTGGGACGAAGCGATCGTGTTTCGCTGGCGCAAGCAAGGCCATGCCGGATTTATTCAGCCGATTATTCATCCCCATCACATTACTCTGGACGCATTATGCGGTATTGATGAACAGAAACAGCGGGTCGATCAAAATACATATCAGTTTGTACAAGGTTATCCCGCGAATAATGTATTGCTTACCGGCGCCAGAGGCACTGGTAAATCATCGTTGATAAAAGCGCTGTTGAACAAGTATGCCAGTCAGGGTCTGCGCTTGATTGAAGTAGAAAAACACAATTTAATTGATTTGCATGACATCGTCGAACAGATTTATCTGCGACCGGAACGTTTTATCTTGTATTGTGATGATTTGTCATTCGAGATGGATGAGCCGGGCTATAAAGCGTTAAAGGTCGTCCTGGATGGCTCAATGGCAGCAGTTTCTGAAAATGTTTTAATTTATGCGACATCGAATCGACGCCATATGATTCCAGAGTTCATGCAGGATAATCTGGATACGCGGCATATTGATGGAGAAATCCATCCGGGAGAGGCGATTGAAGAGAAGATTGCATTATCGGAGCGTTTTGGATTATGGCTCTCTTTCTATCCTTTCGACCAGGATCGCTATTTAGAAATTACTCAGTACTGGCTGGCTCACTTTGGTATTAAGAAAGTAACGGCTTCGATACGTACAGCCGCGTTGCAATGGGCTTTGGAACGTGGCTCCAGGAGTGGACGGGTTGCCTGGCAATTTGCCCGTGACTGGGCTGGCAGACATCACGCTGTCAGCCAAAATAAATGATGATGTCTGAATCTAATAGTGATATCTGATTCAGCCGTGATTGTTGAGGTCGTTGCCGCGATTATCATCCGTTCGGATGGCCGCTTCTTGCTGGCTCGCAGGCCTGAGGGCAAACCCTATTCCGGTTATTGGGAATTTCCGGGAGGCAAGGTGGAGGCAGGCGAGTCCTTGCTGCACGCGCTCAAGCGGGAGCTGCAAGAAGAATTGGGAATGCAGACGCGACATGCGGATCCCTGGGTGACACGTGTTTTTACTTATACTCACGCGACTGTCCGCTTGCACTTTTTTCGCGTTACAGACTGGTACGGTGACTTGTGGGCACGGGAAAATCAGCGGTTATCCTGGCAATCTCCCCATCATGTTGAGGTTGAACCGGTATTGCCCGCAAACGCCCCTATTATACAGGCGCTGCAGTTACCATCGATTTATGCCATTACACAGGCGGCAGCACTGGGCATCGATGCAGCCTTGACACGGATTGAGGATGCTTTGCAACGTGGCTTACGAATGATACAGATACGTGAAAAGGAAATGTCGAGAGAGACCTTGCGTGTTTTCTCAGGTGAAGTGATCAAACGTGCGCATGCGTATGGCGCAAAAGTCTTGATTAATGGAGATGGGGTGTTTTCTCGTGAAACAGGCGCAGATGGCGTACATTTTTCATCATCACAGTTAATGGCACTTTCATGCCGACCTGAGCGGGGTCTGTGTGGTGCATCCTGCCATAATGCTGAAGAACTTTATCACGCTGCGCAGTTGAATCTGGATTTTGTCGTGCTGAGTCCTGTTTTTCCGACCTTAAGTCATCCTGAGTCTCCAGCACTTGGCTGGCAGAAATTTGCTGCACTGATTCGTGATTACTCTCTGCCCGTTTATGCTCTGGGCGGATTACGCCAGGCAGACCTGGCGACAGCTCAGGAGCTGGGTGCTCAGGGTATTGCCATGATGCGTGGTATTTAATGGTTTGCTTTTTATTCTTCTTCTTTTTTATTTTGTTCCGTTTCCGGAATTCGATAGCCCTCATTGGCCCATTGCCCCAAGTCGTTCATTTTACATCGTTCAGAACAAAATGGACGAAAACGACTAGCGGGCTCCCAAACTACATTTTTTCCACATTGTGGACAAGTAACAATATGCTGTTTCATAGGAAATCAAGTGTTATATAACGTAAAAAATGCGTATAAGGTTCAATCAAGATGACTGCTCCTGTCTGGCTATGCAATGATCAAATGAATTGGCCATATAGAGGCACGCTGGAATAGATCAGCAATGATAATCATGCTATCACCCTGAATGTCAAAAATAAAGTATAGAAACTATTATCGGCCTCCTGGCCTGATGGCTGGGTTGTACTCGCTCATACAGACTTCAATTTATTGTGAACGGGTGGTTATTGCCAGGTGAGTAGTCTTAGTGTTGAATCTGCTGGAGCGGGTACAGCGGATTGTTTTTGCGCTGTCAGTGTATTTCATATTTCTTTGCTAGTATAGTTCCGATAGCGCTAAAACTTCACCGATGGCAGGCGTGTTATGTTTAATCGATGACGGTTTCCATATGCGCTTTTCTATCAGATTAGGGGCATAATCGATACCGCCGATAGGCTCAATATGCATTGACCTTAGACGTGCCAGCAATGCCTGAAGCACATCCTCTCTATGCCGGGTCCATGTCGATGCGAAACAGCGCCAAAATACCCATCCTGCCCGTTCCAGCACACGTTGGCGATACATGTCGTGCTGCCATCGGTCTGGACCATGATAGGCATCGCCGTCCAGTTCAATGGCCAGACGATGACCTTTCCTACCTTCAACCACCATATCGATTCGATAAGCGCCTGCTTTTATCTGCGGAATAACCCGATAGCCATGCGCTGTCAAAATAGAAAAGACTTCCCGTTCGAATCCGGATTTACAGCGATCAATCAGCACTTCAGTTTCTTCCTGTGCCGCCATTAAAGGCGGAGTGAAATGATTCAGCAGGGTAAGGCGTAAATCTGTATCCGATAAATCCGTTATCTTGACGGAGCGGATCAGATACATGCGATCTCTTGCGCGACTGGCGGCTACGTTAAAACGCTGGTCGTATTGATTTCCGGATAATGCTTTGGGTTTTTTGCTATCCACCACCATGGATAGAAATATAATGTCTCGTTCGCTACCTTGAAAAGTCCGTGCGTCTCCACATTCGAAATTGCGCTGGAGCAGCTCAGCGCTATCACACCGCTGCCGTACAATGGAATCAATATGTTTGGCTTGTTTTATACCCAGTAGTGAAACAACACCGATCGTGCGGCCCGCGAAAGCATCATTTTTTAATAGCGTGATCATCTCCTCAGCGATAGCCTGGGCTTCATAGTCATTGCGGTCGTGTATGTCTCGAAGCCCATCCGGAATATAGATATCAACCAGTGGTGGATCAATTTTTTCCGTTGTTTTTGGAATGCGTAATGGCTGAATGCCGCCTTTATAGAATACCTGATTGGAATAGGCGATGATGGGCGAAACACAGCGGAAATGCTCGCGCAACATAACGTGCTCAGAAGCAAAGACGCGGGCGGCTAAGTCATAGAGAGATTTCTCCAGTGTCATTTCTGTGCCATAAGGTTGATCGGCAAGGAAACGCGCTTTTAGTTTTTGAATTTTCTGGCTGGAAATAAAGGCAGCATCTGGAGATACCTGCTTGTGATCTCCCACGATGAGTATTTTCTTTCCGCGCAAAATGGCAGGTAGCGACCAGAGATTGGATTGACTGGCTTCATCAACGATAACAAGATCGAATGCTCCGATATCCGGGGGCATGGCTTCTGATATCCGGGCATGACTCATAATCCAGCACGGGATGGCATCGGCGGCATCCTGCATGGCTTCTCGCGCATCCTTACGATAACGCATTGCATTTGGGCCTGTGCCCTGACCGATACGATGGATGGCTGTTGCATAGCCTGCAAGCGCCTGGAGAATCCGGGGTGTGGTATTTTGCTTGGTCGCAAGCCAGGCCGTTTTAGCAACGATCTCTTTGTAGAAGCGGGCGAGGCTTTCTTCAAAGTTATGACGTGTCGTGGACAGTGTAAGCAATTCCTCGCGCGCTTCAATCTTATCAAGATGGGTGCGCATCTGGGCCCAGTTCCATGCTTTCTGCCAGGTTACAGGAAAAATGATATCTTCACCGGGTTGTTCAACTGGTTGGGAACAGATGCGAGCGGCTAATTTTGGGGCACCTTTTTGCTGAATACGACTGGCATAATTCTTAATCAGGTTAAATTCAGCTGCCAGTGAGGTAATATGATGCAGCTCTGCCATGAGTGCTGTATAGTCCGCCACGATTTGATCAGCAGGGATATGCGGGTTTCCCAGCGGTTTTTCCAAAAATTGCCTTAACTTGGTGGATATGGGCCCTGTTTTGTCCATTAATGTTTCTTGAAGAGTATCGAGCTGTGTGGCTGCGCAGGAGAGCTTTGCTTTGCTTAAATGGCGTAACAACTGCGTCTTAATGTGATTGAGTTCAGCAGAACTGCCCATAAGCGCTTGATTGGGAGGCGTGGCGAATACCGCATCGGCTTTCTTGAGCAATCCCGCCTCTAATTTCGTGACCAGGCGGTGAGTTTTCTTGGCAATAGTGCTTATTATTTCAATTTGCCGCAGGGAGGCCATGTTTGCTTCCATTGGTGGCAGAAGCAATTCATCTGCTAGTTGGTTCCAGCGACTTACAAAGGACGCGAGCTGTTCATGGAGATCAATATAGCGCCGTACGTGAGACCAGTCTGCTGTGGAGGATGGCGCTAATCCGGCTACCTTAATGGTCGCCATCTGTTTTTTGGTTGCACTGGTACGAAAAGCAATCAGACCAAAGGGCTTGCCAGTTTTGGCTGCGCGATTAATCGCTTCTCGTGTTTTGGCTGTTAGTAAATGAATATCGGGGAAATGAACCGGCCGTTTAAGAAATTCACCCCGCGCCACTATTAATCCATTTATATCCTCGAATAAATGCTCAAAAGCCCGACGTTCAGCGGTGTAGGAAGCCTGACGAAATTTTTCACGCAGCGCCAGCGGCCAGCCAGGCTGAATCGTTTCCAGTTCTTCAACCAGTTTCCTGGCTGTTTCCACCCGATTCACCAGTTCCCGGACGGTGTTCATCATTTCAGTTGTTGTTGCTTTTAATGCAGGAAGTTCACCGCGTTCGATTTCGGCTTCAATTGTTCTTATGCTGGATAACACGCCGTGTAGCTCAGCAATTGCGGCTGTATCTGGAAGAGATTCAATGGCGGGATAAGTGGCGTGTACATAAATCAAATCCCGCCCTACTTTTTTTCGTGCATGACGAAGCTCGTCTGCTTCCAGTTCAGACAATGGCGGCGCATTTTTTGATGAGAGAGTGACCGTGTCATCAAACCAGCCATGTTGTTTTGAGCCGGAGACGACTAACTCAGCGAGTTTCTGTGGCCGCATGGAGACGCCTTCGATTTTAATGTCAGAAAGTTGTGTGAGCGCAATTGTATCGATGCGTTTATCGATAGCAGTGAGTTCCTGGTGTGTGCGGTCAATAGCCTTCTCTAGCCTTGCAATTGCTTGACTTGTTTGTTCCGGATTGAGCTGGGATATCTGATGCTGAATGGTTTCGATCGAAGCCTGAAATTGACGAATACCCGCCCGGTCACTGGCCATGAGGGCTACTGTCAAGGGACGCACTGCCTCGGGAATTTTGGACTGCAACACCTTAAGGGCCGGTTCACCCCTTGAAGTAACCAGGACGCGTCTGCCGGTAGCCAGATAATGACAAATGACATTGGCAATGGTGTGTGTCTTACCGGTGCCCGGTGGACCTTGTACCGTTACGCCTGCTGCATTTTCTAAACGCTGAATGATGGTCATCTGTTCTTTGTTATAGGGTAACGGAAAATACAGTTCTTTAGCTTTTCTATGTATTGACCCGCGACTGGATAAACCCCTGAAGTGAACGGTCTCATATTCAATTTGTTGATCTGAAGGTGGCGTAACCAGCGCAAGTGGCCCGACTGGAATATGGCAGCCTGAAACGAGCTTATCTTTCAGGCGTTTCAAATCATCTGTCAGATAATGCGTTTGGCGCCGTCGTGAGAGTAAAACCCAGGCGTCTGTTACGACTAGATTGGCACCGGGAGTCGGTATAGGCTCATCCTTTGCCAGTAATGTCTGATAGTTGCCATGACTATCCAGATTGGATGCTGCGAGTTGAAGAAGATCAGTATAGCTTGCAGGATCAAATGGAGTAACCGGACAATTTTTCCGTTCCTGAAGCTGGGTTTTGAGTATTTTTTCAATATCAGTGGCTCCGGGGACTGAACAGGCGACGAAGGGTTGCATTTCTACCTGTATATCCGTATCACGAGGGCGAACCTCCAGCGCCATACTCTTCTCATCGATAGAAATCTCGACCGCTTGCGTGAGTATCGGGTATTCGAAATCAATATAACCTTCTTTAAAGGGAATGTGCCAGGATGTAACGCCTACGCCCCATACAACCTCCTGAGGATCAACGGTTTCTTCAGATTCAATCTGGTGCTTCAGAGTAAACAGATCATCATAGAATGCGATGCTCCGGCGACGTGGGCGCTCACTTTCTGCCCAGGCGATCCATTGTGATAAATATTCCTGGGCGGCGGTTTCAGCTTTCTGCCGCAGTTTTTTTTGTTCCGTTTCTGGATCAGGAATCAAGGTTGTTTGAGAATCAAAATCAGATTCATGCCGGGCAATCCAGGTGGTTAGATGATACTCATTGAGTACAGGCGGTGCGCTAAACGGATCATTGTTGATCTTGAACAGGCCTTTGAATGGATCAGGGATAGTGGGTGCGTTATGCGCTTTAAGACGCGCCAAATGCAGCCAGATAGGGTCGCCTTCTACACGCAGATCAAGCGCAAGACCGGGCAGTCCCTGCAGGTCAGTGTTGCGCCATGTGTCTTCTTTAGTGGCAGAGATACGATAAGCTCTTGGATCGATTTCTTTCGCTTGTTCTTCGATATATTCCAGTAAATCCTTAAGCAAATCATGCGGTGTAGTCATGTTTCTTTCTTTTAATGGTAAAAACAGGATTGATTGGTCAGGTTGTAATTGAATTCAGAGGCTTATGGCATTATGCCGCGATACTATTTGTTCTCATGGCGACAGGAATTGAATCGTTATTGATTATTACACGGGTGCTTGAAACATGATGGTATCAGGTTACCTGATACATCCAATCATGATCGAATGTGATGTTCATGCAGTAATCGGCGGGTAAACATCCCGTTCTGCTAGGCTTTGAGGCTGCTTGCAGGCCAGTTAGTCTGTAAATATTGACATCACCCCCTTCGTTTACGGAGGGGGTAGTCAATTTTATATTGCCTTAATAGTACTTTAGTACATGACGTTCATTTTTACAGGAGTGCTGCAGTCCAATTAAAGCTATTTATAACAAATTGTTTTATATGTGATTATAAATATGGCATGAAATCTGCTTATAAAAAAATGTATTGATTCATACAGAAACAATACAGGTCAATTTTTTATTAGTGAGGAATAAGATGCTTAGAAAAATATTAATCAGTGGGTGGATTGTTTCTACAATGCTTGTCGGGATTGCTCAGGCGGGTCCCTTTATTTTAGCGGGAACAGATGCCGATGATCATGGTTTTGTAAATGGAGGAGTCAATCAGGATGGCTGGTTTTTCATGCAGCGTGCACTGGAGAATTTAGCGGCTTCTCCCTTGCTGACAAATGGAAACCTGAAAGTCGTCAATCTGGGCAGCGATAGTGGTAGCCAGGCACAAAGGGCAGCCGCTTCGGCTTTTGGTTTGTCTTCTCTGACGGGCGGTGGTTGGAATTTTGTCAACATTAATGGTGATGCCGATATCACAAATTTTTTCAATGGTACCAGCAGCGATAATCTGAGTAACACCGGTATTATTATGATGGATTCAGGTGCCAATGTTTTTGGTGGCTCTTCTGCGAGTGAGAGAAATATTTTTACAGCAAATGCCACATTAATTGATAACTTTCTTGGTAATGGTGGTGGTTTATTTAGTCAGTCGAATGGTTATGGCTGGGTGACATCATTATTACCTGCCTTGGGTATTATTCCTGGTGGTGGTGCGGGAATCAGCCTGACCGGTGCGGGAACAGCTGCATTCCCTGGGCTGATTAACAGTGATTTGTTAGCGGGGCCGCGTCATAATCGTTTTGGGAACACCGGAAGTTTGCCTGTTCTTGCAGTTGATAATCAGGGTAGTGCGGTTATCATTGGCGCTGCGGGTGGCTCCATAACCCATCCCGGTGGACCCGCTTTGGTGCCGGAACCAGCCACCTTGGCGCTGATGAGCCTGGGTCTGCTTGGTTTTGTCGGTATTTCACGGCGCGGTAGCCAGAAAAACGCTTAAGGTTTTAAAAATTCCTTATTGGGGTAGCGGGTATATGCATCTTTATGGCTTACCTTAACCCATCTAAGAATAGGGAACGGAGAGCTGTCCGATAGAATGCTTGTATTCATGGTAATGGCTTTCGGATTATGAATCTTATAAAAAGCTTATTTTTTGAAAGCAGTCATTTATGACAATTATCTGACAGTTCTCTGAGGAATTGTTTTGAAACAGAAGTCGGTTTCTGGATATTCCGTGATGGTTTTCATGAATGAGAAAAGCATAAAAAAGTGCTGAATAGAATACGGATGATATGAAAGTGTGAGCGCTGGATGAAGTGGTCTGGAATCTAATTATAAGTTACAGAAAGTGAGTTCGAATGGCACATCATCTTCGTATACTTTCACTTTTTGTCCTGATTGTGAGGGAATGAAACGTATGCTCAGCGCATATTTATTGGCGCTGATTTCCGGAACACAAGGATAATCTTCGCTTACCTTTAATCTCAGCATATGTGCGATACACCCTGATCCTGTTTGCTGGAAAATACCCTGGCGTGCAATAAACTGGAAAGTTTTGCCGCTGCTTCTCAACAGATGGAGCACAATATTACAGGCATTACGAGCAGGCAATAGCAGTGTGAACCAGGTGTTAAAATCATCGCGTCGCAATGCTGGATCCAAATGCAACCAGTAATGATAAGAAGGTAAATCAAATTCACATGCCCCACCGGGCATGCTGATGCGTTGTTTGATGCTCATCAACCATTCATTTTCACGCAGGTGTTCACCCACCTTTCCGGCTATATTTAACATATCCCGGAATGTGGTCTGTATATCGTTTAGCACCTTATTAAGTGCTGCTTCAGAAATATCAGGGTTTTTACGTAATATTTCCAGAATTTGTTTTTGCCGTTCCAGTTCTTGTAATAAATCCGACTTGATATCTGCACGACTGGTTATATCAAGAACTTCAAATAAGGCAACCAGTGCGGCATGGTGTTCGATTGACGTATCTTTGGCAGAAAAGAAATCGATTCTATTAAACAAGTCCTCAAGTCGCAACAAGGTGCGAATACGTTCATTGAGAGGGTGTTCATAACAAATCACGATAAATATAACCTGTAAGAGAGTGTGGGATATAGGGTATCGTCTTATGTAACATAAGTCACATTATTTCACAAACAAAAACGAGGCCATTCAGGAAAACAGCTAAGATATCGGTTGGGTAGCGGGGTGTTGCTTGGATAGCATAAGGTACTTTTTATGCAAATCTATGACCTGTTTCTTTAGATAGGCCATGTCCTGGTTATTGGTGATAATGTCATCAGCTTTTTGTAAGCGCTCCTGACGTGAAATTTGAGTTGCCATGATGGCGTAAATTGTCTGTTGAGTTAACTGGCTACGCGCCATGGTACGCGTAATTTGATCTTGTTCATCGCAATCGATCACCAAAATACGCTGAATCATATGATGATAATCGGTTGTTTCAAATAACAAGGGGATCATAATGATGATATAGCAGGATCGGGTTAATGCAATACGCCGACTGACTTCTTCGCGGATGAGTGGATGGAGAATGGTTTCAAGTTTTTGCCGAGAAGCAGAATTTGAAAATATCTGGCTTCGCATTTTTTTTCTATCCAGAGCGCCATCCGCAGTAATAAAATCGTCACCGAATCTATTTTTGATGGGAATAATAGCAGGGCCTTGCGGCTGGGTTAATTCTTGAGCGATTTGATCAGTATCAATCACATCAATGCCCAAAGCTGAAAAGTAATGGCCGGCACTGGATTTTCCGCTGCCAATTCCTCCTGTTAATCCCACTATGAAAACCATTGATTAGAATAATCCTAAATAGGTGTTGTTTAATTTTTCTCCCCAAAACAAAGCAATGAGAGAGCCGCCCGCTAGATAAGGTCCGAATGGAATCAGTGAATCTTTATCGTGCTTCGCAGTGAGAATTAAGCTAACGCCAACTATTGCACCTACAAACGAGGAAAATAAAATAACCAGCGGGAGCATATTCCATCCTAACCATCCACCGGTAACAGCGAGTAGTTTGAAATCGCCGTGCCCCATTCCTTCTTTACCTGTAGCAAGCTTGAAGCACCAGTATATGGACCACAAAGAAAGATAACCTATCATAGCGCCGATAACTGCAGAATGAATATCGGTAAAGCCATTATTCAAATTGATGAGTAAACCGATCCATAAAAGAGGTAGTGTGATGTCATCAGGGAGCAGTTGTGTATCTAAATCAATGAAAGTTAATGCAATCATTGCCCAGACAAAAATTAATGCCGCGATGGTGATTAAGTTATAACCGAAATACCAGGCAGTGAAACCGCTCATGATACTGGTGAGTATTTCTACAATGGGGTAACGCAGAGAAATAGGATGGTGACATTGAGAGCAGCGTCCTCTTAAAACCAAGTAGCTAAAAACAGGAATATTTTCTAGTATTGTTATTTTGTGACCGCAATGAAAACAGATAGATCGGGGCATTGCGATATTGAATGTGGGCAATATTTCAACGGACTCTCCGCGTAATTCCGCACATTGCCGCCGCCAGCCTTGTTCCATCATTTTTGGAAGCCGATAAATGAGTACATTGAGAAAACTGCCGACCATTAAACCAATAATAGTCATGAAAGTGATAAAAAAGCTGGGTGTATTGTGCAGTGAGGATATGAATGACATGGATATGTTGATGTGATAAAAAATATTTTTTTGAGCTTGGTTTAGTCTAGCCCACAACCATACCCATTTTAAAGATAGGTAAATACATTGCAATGACCATGCCGCCAATCAGCGTACCCAACACAACCATAATAATCGGCTCCATTAAGCTGGAGAGTGCATCTACAGCATCGTCGACTTCGGCTTCGAAGAAGTCAGCAACTTTACTCAGCATCGAATCCAGCGAGCCGGATTCCTCGCCGATAGAGACCATTTGTATGACCATATTCGGGAAAATGTTGGTATTGGCCATAGAGGCCATTAGGCTGTTACCTGTGCTGACTTCTATTTGAATTTTTTTAGTTGCTTCATAATAAACATAATTGCCTGCGGCACCGGCGACCGAATCTAATGATTCAACCAGAGGAACACCCGCAGCAAACATAGTGGAAAGGGTACGTGACCAACGTGCAATAGTGGCTTTACGAATAACCTCACCGAATATGGGTAATCTCAGAGCCAGTCTATCTATCGTTTGCTGCATGCGAACCGATCGTTTCCATGCATAAAAGAAACCATAGATACCACCGGTTACGCCGCCGAAAATTGCCCACCAGTAGGCGACAAAAAAATCTGAAAGCGTCATCACGACTAATGTTGGCGTGGGTAGTTCAGCGCCGAATCCTTCAAATAATTCCTTAAATGCAGGAATTACGAAGATCATGATTACCGCAGTAATAATAAATGCGACGACAATAATCGAAATGGGATAGAACAAAGCGGATTTAATCTTTCCTTTAATTGCCTGGATCTTTTCTTTGTATGTAGCCAAGCGATCTAATAAGCTGTCGAGAATACCTGCGGCTTCACCGGCGCCAACCAGATTACAGAATAAGGCATCAAAATAAAGGGGGTGTTTGCGAAAAGCGTCTGCTAAATTGCTTCCCGTTTCTACCTCATTTTTAATATCCATCAGCAATCGGCTTACGGCACGATTGCTATTTCCCTTGCCAACGATATCAAAAGCCTGCAATAAGGGTACGCCCGATTTCATCATGGTCGCGAGTTGACGTGTGAATAAGGTAATGTCTTTATCCGTAATCGTGCCACTCGAGTAAATTTTTTTAATTTTTGTGACTTTAACTCCCTGGCGACGCAGTGCGGAAGTAATCACAACAGGCCCTGCCGCACGCATTTCACCTTTTAACAGTTTCCCTGTTTTGTCTTTTCCTTCCCACGAGTAATTAATTTCTTTTAATTTTTTTTCTTCGCGCGTTGTCGCAGCTGCCATATCGACTCCTTAATCACCTAAAATGCCTATTTTATGCCTAGGTATGTCAAAATGATTGATCTAGAACAATGATTTTTGAGGCTGTGGGGCTTGTAACGGCACAATTTTATAGGTTGCTTAATGTTAATTGTTAATTCTGACACATCAATATGAAATTATCCGGCTGGACTTTATAATTAAATTTTAACTGGTTATTGAATCTATTTTGATACCTTCCTGCACGGTTGGAAAGCGTAGTGTAATACGCAATTCTTGTTTCATGCGAATATTCTGGAGTCGTCTTGATTCTTTCATGTATGACAGCATGCCAGGGGATATCTGTTCATTAGCCTGATCACGAGTAATCCTGGGTGGGCGTGGGAGATCGAATTGATCTGCCACCAGATCGAAGTATTCTCCCATTTTTAAATGTGAGTTATCGCATGCGTGATAAATCCTGCCACCAGGCTTGGCGTAACGTAGTGCAGCGAAAATGATCTGTGCGAGATCATCAGCATGAATATGATTGGTGTAATTATCATCTGTGTCAACGAGCACCGGATGACCCTCATGTAGCCGTGCTAACGGTAAACGGTTACTGGCATAGATTCCTGGGACACGTAATATTGAGGTGTGGATGTGATTGCGTATTCCCCAGCGACGAATTTGTTTTTCTGCATTCATGCGTCTTAGTGCACGGCTATTACCTGGCTTTACCGGGTGAGTTTCATCGATTAGTGCACCATGACAATTGCCATATACTCCGCTAGTACTGATATAGACAAGCCGTTGTGGTAAAATATTCTTATGTGTTTTAGATCGCCTTGTCAGGGCAGATAAAAGATGAGTCGTGCGCGTATCGCCTATTCCTTGATTAGGTGGCGGAGCTAAATGCAAGACTGATTGGGCAATTCCTGCGAGTCTGTCAAGGCTGCTGGGGTGGTCAAGATCTCCATATATTGGAGTAATTCCCTGTGCACGTAGCTGATGTGCGTTTTTTAAATTGCGGCACAGACCCAGTATTCGATAATGTGTTTGTAATAGCGGCGCTGCTCGCAAGGCGATATCACCACAACCAATAATTAAAAGTGTGTTTTTCATAATGAGTTTTTTTCCTGGTTATTTTCTTTTTTTAGCTCGTTTGTAATTCAATGTCGCATGAAATTATCATTAATCCGAGTGGGCACGTTTTAACCGTAAAATCCGGCGAAACAATTTTGCAGGCTGCTTTACGTGAGGGCTTCTCATTACCATATGGTTGCCGTAATGGATCTTGTGGTATTTGTAAAGGCAAAATCATACAAGGTACGGTAGATTATGGTGAGTATAGTCATGATACGCTGACAGAAGCAGAAAGAGAGGCGGGCATGGCGCTCTTTTGCTGTGCTGTGCCATTATCTAAACTGGTCATAGAATGCCATGAAATCAGTGAGATTAAAGATATTGAGATTAAAAGATTACCGTGCAGAGTACATAAGCTGGTCCGTGTCGCGCCTGATGTAATGATTATTTTTCTGAAGCTGCCTGCGAATCAACGATTACAGTTTATAGCAGGACAGTATATCGATATTTTGCTGAAGGATGGCGGGCGCCGCAGCTTTTCATTGGCGAATGCGCCACATGATGATGAGTTTCTGCAATTACATGCGCGTAATTATCCGGGGGGTGTGTTTGCGGAGCATGTGTTTACGCAAATGAAAGAGAAAGATATTTTACGTTTTGAAGGACCATTAGGATCGTTCTTTTTACGTGATGCACCAGAGTATGATGATATTCCTATTATATTTATTGCCAGTGGCACGGGATTTGCGCCGATTAAAAGCATTCTTGAGCATGCCTTCTCTATGGAAAATAGCCGTGGCTATAAAAAATATATGACGCTTTATTGGGGAGTACGTACCAAAGCCGATTTATATCTAACAGATTTGATATATGACTGGGAACGGCAACACGAGCACTTTACCTTTATTCCTGTTTTGTCGGACGCGTTGCCTGCCGATAATTGGCAAGGGAGAAAAGGGCTGGTCCACCAAGCGGTATTAGAGGACTTTCAGAGTTTGGCTCAGCAGCAAGTATACGCCTGCGGTTCACCTGTAATGGTGAAAGCGGCTTATAATGATTTTACCAATTTACGTAGCTTGCCAAAAGACAGGTTTTTTTCCGATGTGTTTACGCCTTCAGCAGGACTTTCCAAGCCATAGAACATAGGATCGCCGTCTTACTTATAATCTCCCTCTATATTAGATTAACTCAATTGCTTTAAGGCAAATCCGAGTCCTTTGTTATAGTGGCTCATGGCAAGTTCATGCTTGCCAAGTTTCTCACTTAACTGAGCCAAGGCAAGATGAGCTGCGTGACCAGGCTCTACAGATAGACTGGCTTCCAGATAGTTTTGTGCTTTACCCCACAGTTCGCAATGAGCACACAGTTTGCCCAACGTTAATAATAAATGGGCATTATTGGGTTGAGACTTGAGCCAAACTTCAGCGCATTCTATCTGCCTGTTCACATGATAGTCCAGGCACTCTGCGTAAAGTGTAATTAATTCGGAATTCCATTCTACATCAACACATTGTTCGATGATGTGATGAGCTGTTGCGCAATCTCCCAGGGATATATAGGCGCGTGTTGCGGCAACAGCGAGTTTACTATTTCTCTTTTCTGTCGCAGTCAAGTTTTGCCAATATGTATTTAATAGTTGCGGATCGGATGCTTTAAGCTGAATATTTTCCAGATGTGCAATGAATCTCAGTTGTTCTATTGATGTTCTATTAACAGGGTGCCGTTTTTCCAAAAGGCAAATTAAATCGAGTACCGCATCCCAATTTTTTGCTTGTTGTTGTGCTTCCAGTTCAAGTTGTAGTACAGCAGTCTGTTGTAATCCACCCGTAGAATACAGGGTTTGCAGTACATTGAGTGCTTCTTCGTAACGTGTTTCATTGAGCAGCAATTCTGTTTGTGTTACGAGCCTTAACGTTCTTTCCTCAGGCGCCTCTTTTTCCGCAAAGGATAAAAATTCATCACGTAATTTAAATGCGCCCAGTTTATGTGCTGCGCGTGCCGCGATAACAGCGTTAACTGCCTTCATGGTCGGTGCGTCTGCTAGTTTCAATGCAGTGGAGGCATTTTGTTTTGCTTTGATATAATCACCTTCAAAGAAAGCCTTAAGCCCGGTTAACATCATCCTGTCTGCTTTTTTATGGCGGTGTCGCTGGTTGAATCCAAAGAGGCCTAATATGAGACGCAGTAGAAAATAGAAAACAAGAAAGGCCGCCAACAATGCCATGATAAATACATTGAGCGATAACTCAACTTGATAGGGAGAAAGTACTAACAAAACATGGCCTGTATTATATTTAGCCGCAAATGTTACCGTCACTGCGGCAGCAAATAACGCCAATAGCCAGAGTATCAGTCTCATATAGTTTCCTCAGTATGCATGAGTCGATAAGTGCGTATTGCATCAAGACTGGCTGAGATATTCGGCAGCTTTATTCCGACGGTATCATCCTGCAACTGATTCAATACCTGAAGTATTTTAATTACGTCCGCTGATTGCTTATCGTAGTATTGAATGATCCAGTTTTTTGCTGTTTTAAGGTCAGCTTTGAATTCGGTCTCATCACGGGAAAGCAAGGAGAATCTTGCTAAGATTAATTTTAGCTTAAGATTTTCATGTAAAAAATAAACCTGCGATGGCGAAAGCAGTGCTGTTTCCGAATCATGAACCTTCTGGATATGAATCAATTCTTTTATATCCTGTAGTATTTCATGCATGAGTTTAAGCCATCTATTCTCTTGTGCGTCGCTCTGTTCGGGAGCCAGGTCTATTGTTATTAGCTTATGATCCATAGCTAAAGGGAGCGTGCTGATTGTGTCGGTGAGGGTATTAAGACGAGAATTAATTTCTAAAGTCTCGATGGGCGTGGCTGCTTTAAGATTTTCTATATCTTTTTCAAGAATATTGCGAAATGAAATTAAGTTCTCATCATGGATATCTTGTATGCAAGCCTGTGCTTTTCTCATTGTATCTAAAGCAGCTTGAACGTTACCAGTGAGATGCAAATGTTGTGCTGCGAGGGTGATCAGTTGCTCTACCGTTTCTAATATTTTCTGGTGAGAATCGGGTGGCGGTGTGCTGTCGAAGGCATCCTTCGCTGCCTGGTATTGCTGTGATTCGATGAGATTGGTTTCAATTTGATTTAAACGTTTTTCTGCTTCAAGCCTGGTAGCTTGTATTTCAGCCATAAGGTGTCGGGATTTTCTTCCATAGATATCTATTTCATTTATCTGTGCGGCCAGTTCTTGTTTAATGCTTGTGATGTGGCCGCTGATATAAGGCCATTGTGTGCTGATAACGAGAATAAGAAGTGCTGTTATAAGCAGCAGCGGTATCATTGAACGCTGTGATTTAGCTATGTTTTGAATCTCTCTGTCCATGTTTCCGAGAAATCATATCTGGTTTTTGGATGCTTGAAAATACTCCAGCAGACCTTGTAGTAACCCCTTATCTCCAGCACTTGTGGTGATGACAATATCCAGTCCCAGATCTCTTGCTACCTGAGCGATTCGTGCGTGAGCTGTAAACAACGGTGTTCTTTTCAGTGATTGTTGGCCAAACTCACCTATCATGTCAAATAAATTATGCAATCCTTCGCTGCTTGTAATGGTAACAGCATCTAATTGACCTTGTGACCAGGCAGTTAATAATGGACCTGTGTCGATAGAGGGTTTTCTCCGATGATAGCAGGTTACATATTCCAGTATGGCGCCACGTTTTATCAACGTCTCCCCGAGTAATTTCCGTCCGTCATCACCCCGGAAGATGACGACTCGCTTATTATTTATTTGTTGTAATTCTGCTTCATCAAGTAATGCTTCGCTATCAAACCGTTGGGTTGGCACAATCACTTTATGAACGCCGTATTCTTTTAAGGTATCTGCACTGCTTTTTCCAACTACGGCGATTTTTAAATTGGGCGGCAGTGCCCGATTCATTAGAATTAAAGGCATCGCCTTGTTGATAGCATTAGGGCTGACAAAAATAGCGAGATCAAAGGCATCAAGATGATTGATTAATTCTTGTAGCGGACGAGTGTCTGCGATATCGGTGATTTCTAGAACTGGGAACAGTATTGGATTGCCACCCATGGCGCGAATGCCATCAGCCAGACAGCCTGCCTGATGTATGGGACGCGTGACGAGGATATTGGTCCCTGTAAGCAGCTTGATTGCAGACAATTTATTCCCAATGATCTGTAAGTGTTAAAGCCGCTAGGATTTTATCAGCGCCCTGTGCTGTCAACTGTTGTGCTAATTGTTCTCCCATCTGTTCGCCTGTTTCTGGCTTGCCACTCAGCTCGTCTTTTATCGTGCGTTTGCCGTCTGGAGTAGCCACAAATCCACGCAATCGCAGCACATCATCAGTAATCTCAGCAAATGCACCTAATGGTACTTGGCAACTGCCGCCCAGGATACGGCTTATAGTACGTTCAGCCTTCACACATTGGGCTGTTTCGTGATGATGTAATGGTTGCATAAGTGTGACCAGATCGGGGCGGTTCGCAGCGCATTCAATGCCCAAGGCACCTTGCCCTACGGCGGGTAAACTTTGTTCGGTACTCAATAACGAAGTGATGCGATCAGCCAGTCCAAGTCGCTTCAGCCCAGCGGCAGCCAGAATGATAGCCGCATATTGCCCTTCATCAAGTTTACTGAGTCGAGTTTGTACATTGCCGCGCAATGGTTGTACTTGTAAATGCGGGAACTGCGCACGTAATTGGCTTTCCCGCCGCAGACTGGATGTACCAACAATGCTGTCAGCAGGAAGCATTTCAAGACTGTTGTATTGATTAGAAACAAAAGCATCGCGCGGGTCTTCACGTTCGGTTATAGCGGCCAGCACAAATCCTTCTGGTATATTCATTGGCATATCTTTCATGGAATGTACCGCAATATCAGCCCGGCCATCTGCAAGTGCTTGCTCTAATTCCTTTATAAATAGTCCTTTGCCGCCGATTTTAGATAAAGAGGTGTCTAGTATCTGATCACCGCGAGTGGTCATGCCAAGTATGCTGATTTCGGTTTGTGGGTATAATTCGGTTAATCGCTGTTGGATAAATTCAGCTTGCCACATAGCAAGCAGGCTTTTTCGTGAAGCAATTATAATTTTCTTGGGGAGGGTAAATGAGCTGGACATGAATATTAAAATGAAAGGATTACAAAATTTTTCAACAGCAACCATTCTAGCATGGCCGACGCCGACTTGGGTCATGGCATATGCGATCTGAATTCACTTTTATACAGTAGGTGGTGTTACACAATGAGTATGACTACTTCTAAGAACAATCATTCTAACAATCATACAATTGCCGATAAGGATTTACCGTTACGTGAAGACATCCGTTTATTGGGGCGTATGCTGGGAGATACTTTACGTGAGCAGGAGGGTGACCCTACGTTTGATTTAGTCGAGAATATCCGCCAGACTGCGATTCGTTTTCATCGAGAGCAAGATCCGAAAGCGCGCCATGAACTGGATACGATACTCAATCAATTAAGTAATAAAGCGACGGTTTCAGTAGTACGTGCATTTAGTTATTTTTCGCAACTTTCGAATATTGCCGAGGATTTACATCATAATCGACGGCGTCGGGCCCATCTGTGCGCGGGTTCTCCGCCTCAGGCAGGGAGTGTCACATTGGCGCTGGAACGTGTGCTGGCGAATGGGAAGGACGGTGCGGTTTTAGCTGAATTTTTTGCCAAAGCAGTTGTCTCTCCGGTACTGACCGCCCACCCGACAGAAGTGCAGCGTAGAAGCATACTGGATTGTCAATTAACCATTGAACGATTGTTGAAGGAGCGTGCCCGTACGCAATTAACCCCTAATGAGCTTCGCCATAACGAGGAGGGGCTGCGCGCTACGATACAGATTTTGTGGCAGACGCGCATGCTGCGTTCAGTACGTTTGTCTGTGCGGGACGAAATTGAAAATGGCTTGGCTTATTATAGCTATACCTTTCTAACCGAAATACCTTATATCTATGCCAAAATAGAAGACTTGCTTGAGCGCCATCTGGGCAAGGATGCGCCACGAGTACCCTCTTTTTTGCGTATTGGTAGCTGGATAGGCGGTGATCGGGACGGCAATCCCTTTGTGACTCATCAGGTTATGCTGCATGCCGCAGAGCGCCAGTCGGCATTAATCCTGGATTTTTATATAGATGAAGTGAATAAGATTGGCCGCACTATGAGTCTGACCGAGCAGTTAGTGCGTGTCAGTGATGAGTTGATGGAGTTGGCGACTGCTTCGAAAGATGTTCCTGTCAGTCGAATTGATGAGCCTTATCGGCGTGCATTTCGTAGTATTGGTGCCCGTCTTGTCGCAACCAGTCAGCACCTGGGACACGCTGTTGCGCCACACGATCAAGAAGATGCGGTAGAACCTTATGCTGACAGCATTGAGTTTGTTCATGATCTGGATATTATTATTCGCTCACTGAAACAGCATAAATCGGATTGGGTAGCGCGAGGACCGCTGCGTAATTTGCGGCGCGCGGCTGATGTATTTGGTTTTCATCTGGCTCCGCTGGATATGCGCCAACATAGCAAAGTACATGAACAGGTAGTGGCTGAGTTATTTGAGTTCGGTACAGATGGTAAAAACTATCTTGAGCTAGCTGAAGCGGATCGTACGCAGTGGCTACTAGACGAGATCAGCAGCCCACGTCCTTTGCTTTCACCTTATCTAGAATATTCTGAGGCGACGCAAGGCGAATTACGTATTTTACAAATGGCGGCAGAAATTCAACATCGTTTTGGGCATGCAGCCATGCCAAATTATATTATTTCCATGGCGTCCAATGTTGTTAATATATTGGAGGTAGCGTTGCTGCTAAAAGAGGTTGGGCTGCTCCAAGTCGGGGATACGCCTCATTTAGGCCTTAACATTATTCCTTTATTCGAAACCATTATGGATTTACGTGGTTGTGGTGCCATAATGGATGAACTGTTTTCATTACCCTATTATCGCAAGTTATTACATTCACGTGGCGATGTGCAGGAAGTGATGTTAGGTTATTCCGACAGCAATAAGGATGGTGGCTTTATTACATCTAATTGGGAGATCTATAAGGCAGAAATTGAGCTTACAAGAGTTTTTGCTAAACACAAGGTAGAGCTGCGTTTGTTTCATGGACGCGGTGGAACAGTGGGGCGTGGTGGTGGTCCAAGTTATCAGGGTATTCTGGCGCAGCCTTCGGGTAGTGTGAATGGTCAAATACGGGTAACTGAACAAGGCGAGGTCATCGGAAGTAAATATGCTGATCCGGAAATAGGCCGTCGTAACCTGGAGACATTAGTTGCGGCAACTATTGAAGCAACGCTACTGGGTCATGATCCTATTAGTGAGCGTGCCACTGATTATTATCAGGCAATGGAGATACTTGCTTCTGATTCTTTTTCCGCTTATCGTAATCTGGTATATGAAACCCCTAATTTTGAGCAGTTTTTTCAGGAATCTACCCCGATCAGAGAGTTTGCCGGGTTGCATATTGGCAGTCGCCCTACATCACGTCAGAAATCGAGTTCGATTGAAAGCTTACGCGCGATTCCCTGGGTTTTTAGCTGGAGCCTAAATCGTGCCATGATTCCAGGCTGGTATGGTTTTGGCCATGCGGTGGAAACGTTTGTTCAGCGTGATGATCAGGAAGGAAAAGGACTGGAATTATTGCAGGAAATGTATCGTACCTGGCCATTCATGCAAACATTATTATCGAATATGGATATGGTTCTTGCGAAATCTGATTTAGGTATTGCTTCGCGTTATGCCGAACTGGTTACAGATGTTGAGTTGCGTGAGCAGATTTTTGGGCGCATCCGGGAAGAATGGGACCGCAGTGTGAAATGGTTATTTGCGGTAACGGGCCACAGCGAGCTGTTACAAGATAATCCTACCTTGGCACGGAGTATTCGTAATCGAACCCCTTATATTGATCCATTGAATCATTTGCAAGTGGAGTTGCTGCGGCGCTATCGCTCTGGTGACGATGATGATGAAGTCAAAGGTGCGATACATCTCACTATTAATGGCGTGACAGCGGGATTACGGAATAGCGGGTAATTATCTTGCTGGATTTAAACAATAATAGCGTTTAAATGGACTGGGCTGCTATCTGAATCGGCGAAAGAAATGCTCAGGCAAAGGATGGTTACTAAATTCATATTGTGATTGATTTGAGAGATGGAATAATGTCGTCGTTATAAGTGGTAATTATTATTTTGACTGCAATGTTTCGCGTGAAACCAGGAAAAAGCTTTACACTCTGATCATAGAGTGTCCGGGCGGTTATTCATTATCTATATAATATGCATTCGACTTTCTAATGTTGGTTGGTTAATCATCTGAGCAGTCATGTGCTGTTTTAATGTAATGAATTGAATCACTTCGATTGATTGTTAATACTGGCGATTCATTTCTCATTGTACTTAGGATATGTATTTGATAAACAATTCAATTTCTGTAAACAGGAATAGAGTTGATCCGATATTTAACGAATTTAAGATTCTAGATAAGCTGTTTCAGCTTGTTTGCCCGTAGGAGAAGTTACCATGCAGATCATACATATCGTATCAATTTTATTTTTTAGTCTTTATTCTCAAGTAATATTTGCTTCATTGCCGATTCAGTCCTGGCAGACATCTTCCGGTGCGCGCGTTTATTTTGTCGAGAATCATGATTTACCAATGCTTGATATCAGTATTGAATTTGGCGCTGGTAGTAGCATGGACGCGCCGGAGAAATCAGGCCAGGCTAATTTAACCCGACATTTGTTGAGTCTTGGTGCTGGTGATTTGTCTGAGGATCAAATCGCAAAAACACTGGCCGATGTCGGGGCGCAATTGGGTAGTCACTTTGATCGTGATCGTGCGGGTATATCGCTACGGACTTTAAGCAGTGAATATGAAAGCAAGCAGGCTTTGGACATGCTATCTCGAATTATTCAATTTCCTGAATTCCCTGAGGCAGTCATTGAGCGTGAGCGAGTCAGATTGATGGCGAGCTTAAAAGAAGCCACCACCAAACCAGACTATATTGCCGATCGTGAGCTGATGAAAATGCTCTATGGTGATCATCCTTACGGACTTAGTAGTTTAGGTGAGATTAATACGTTAAATAGAATACAACGAAATGATTTGATTGAATTCTATCGTTCGCACTATACCGCTAAGAATGCGGTGATCGCTATGATCGGTGATATCAGCCGTATTCAGGCAGGGAAAATTGCGGAGACACTGACAGCGAATTTGCCCGCAGAGGGAATAGACACCGATTTGCCCGCAGTGCAGACGCCCTCTGCGATGGTTAGAAAAATTACGCATCCAGCCACGCAGAGTCATATTCAGCTCGCTTATCCAGGTTTACGTCGGAGTGATCCTGATTATTTTCCGCTTCTTGTGGGGAATTATATACTGGGTGGTGGCGGATTTGTCTCACGTTTAATGGAGGAAATTCGCCAAATGCGAGGGCTGGCTTATAGTGTCTATAGTTTCTTCTCCCCATTTAAGGAGCAAGGGCCCTTTGAAATAGGGCTGCAGACTAAAAAAGAGCAAGCAGACGAGGCATTGAAGCTGACGCAACACGTTTTGGCAAATTTCGTTGCCGAGGGCCCGACAGAAAAAGAACTGGTTGCGGCCAAACAAAATCTTATTGGTGGTTTTCCATTACGGATCGACAGTAATAAGAAAATCCTGAGTTATTTGTCGATGATTGGATTTTACAATCTGCCCTTGACTTATCTTGATGATTATGTGAAGGCTGTTGAGAATGTGACAGTTGAGCAAATCAAGAAAGCATTTCAGCGGCGGATTAAACCGGAAGGAATGGTAACGGTTATTGTAGGTGCAATAGAATAAAATCAGTATTTCAAGAGATTTTATTTTATGGCACTAATTCAGGGTAAGGTGCGAATTATTGGTGGCGAATGGCGTAGTCGCGTCATTTCCTTTCCTTCTTGTGCAGATTTGCGTCCAACACCTGATAGGGTAAGAGAAACGTTATTTAACTGGTTAGGGCAAGATCTGAATGAAGCAATTTGCCTTGATCTTTTTGCTGGAAGTGGTGTATTGGGCTTTGAAGCTGCTTCCCGGAGAGCAGAACAAGTGGTAATGGTCGAGTCCGACTTTAATATAATGCAGACATTACGGGATTCTAAGGAAAAATTGCGAGCGACTCAGGTACAGTTAATTCAGGGAGATGCGCTTAAATTTATCAAGACCACCGACCTGAGGCGATTTAATATTATTTTTCTTGATCCACCCTATCGTCTTGGACTATTACCGGAATTATTATCGCTGCTCTCATCGCGACTTATTGAAGGTGCATGGGTCTATATTGAGACAAATGCTGTTTTTATGCCGGATAAAGATTGGGTCGTATGGCGCAGTGGACAAGCGGGAAAGATGTACTATCAGCTTTTAAAACGGAAAATAAATGGATAAGGTGATTTACCCGGGTACTTTCGACCCGATCACACGTGGACATGAAGATCTTATTCGACGTGCATCGCGTTTATTTGATCAGGTTGTGGTGGCGGTAGCAGCGAGTAGTGGAAAAAAACCATTCTTCACATTGAATGAACGGGTAAAAATGGCACAGCAGGTATTGTCGGATTGCCCAAATGTAGCCGTATTGGCTTTCTCTGGTTTACTGATGGAATTCTTGCAACAGCAAAATGCCCGTATAATTTTACGGGGTTTGCGTGCGGCATCTGATTTTGAATATGAGTTCCAGATGGCTGGGATGAATCGTGGATTGTATCCTGATGTTGAAACTTTGTTCATGACACCATCCGAACAGTATATGTTTATTTCTGCTACGATTGTACGTGAAATTGCGTTATTGGGTGGGAATGCAGATAAATTTGTGCATCCTTTAGTTGCAGAACGACTACACAGTAGGTTGGAAAAATAATTTTGAGGTTGAAATGGCTTTAATCATTACTGATGAATGTATTAATTGTGATGTCTGTGAACCGGAATGTCCTAATGAGGCAATTTCACAGGGTGAAGAAATTTATATGATCAATCCTGCTCTTTGCACGGAATGCGTCGGACATTACGATGTACCGCAATGTGTCGAAGTCTGCCCTGTTGATTGTATTAGTAGTGACCCGAATATGGTTGAAAGTAAAGCGCAATTGCAAGAAAAGTATCATGCATTGATGGGCAAACAGTAAGCTTTTTAAGTCATTTGTGATGATGCCTGTCTTAAATTCGAGAGATGACTGTAGTTGTTATGTAATCAGAGCTATTTTTTGCGGGCACTGTCATTGTATATTAGGTTTGGCTTTCTGATCTCCATGCAATGGCACTGCTTTGCTGGTATTCTGCCTTCGGTCCAGAATGATGCCTTAATTAATAAAATTGCCTGCTGATATTGCTTATATCGTAAGCCTCCATTAACGTATGGATCACCTCGAGTTGTATTTAAAGCAGTGTTATTGATTTTTTCTATTCTCCACTCCCGCCTTTTTTGTTTAATTTGTATTGATGATGGCCGTTAATGAACAAATCATCCCGAATGCCTGTGATTTATAGGGTGATGGGTAATTTGTGATAGCTTCCCAGGCTAATAATCAAACGTATCGATTCAATTGATGCGGCAAGCTACCGTATTATTGATAATATGGTGATGATCCAGAGTATGCAGATGCCGTGATTGACAGGACCTGGCCCAAATATCTAACAGTTAAAGAAATGTAATCATGACATCTTGGCGGGTGTGTAGGATGATGATGGAATTCTATGATGGCTTGGATCAGCTACAAATGTGAGTGAGTGCACGATCAGGAGGATAGTGTCATGCCTCATAACCTACGGTGGTCAATTATGGATAGCGGCATAGCCTATCTGATTGTATCGCACTAAATGATTGTTAAAGTCACATTCTTATGCAGCACTGCGCTTTAATTATCCACTGAGCATCTGACTGAAGCCTGGGAGTTGACTGAAGCGCTTGGTTTCAGCCAGGCCTTAGCTGTGCAATCAATCCATGATTTAAGGTACAAAAATATAAGGTATTTTTACAAGGGATATCGTATGAATATAGTTGAACTCCTCGCTTTTGTAGTGAAGAACAAAGCTTCAGATTTGCATTTGTCGGCAGGGATGCCTCCCATGATTCGAGTAAATGGTGAGATCCGGCGGATCAATTTGCCGGCAATGGAGCATAAGGCGGTACACAGCATGGTGTATGACATTATGAACGATAGTCAGCGCAAATACTACGAAGAGTATTTGGAATGTGATTTTTCTTTTTCTATTCCTAATCTGGCACGTTTTCGGGTTAATGTATTTAATACACAGCGGGGTGCGGCTTCGGTAATGCGGACTATTCCATCCAAGGTACTGAGTTTGGAGGATATTAAGGCGCCCAAGATTTTTTCCGAAATAGCTAAGCAATCACGTGGTGTCGTATTGGTAACAGGGCCGACTGGATCGGGAAAATCGACTACACTGGCCGCCATGATTAATGATATTAATGAAAATGAATATGCTCATATTTTAACGCTGGAGGATCCGATTGAATTTGTGCATGAGAGTAAAAAGTGTCTTATTAACCAACGCGAGGTTGGGCGGGACACATTGAGTTTTTCGAATGCATTACGCTCAGCGCTGCGCGAAGACCCGGATATTATTCTAGTGGGTGAAATGCGCGATCTGGAAACGATACGTTTAGCGATGACAGCGGCGGAGACGGGCCATTTAGTTTTTGGTACCTTACATACGAGCTCTGCAGCCAAGACAATTGATCGGATTATTGATGTTTTTCCAGCGGAGGAGAAGGAAATGATCCGGGCGATGTTGTCGGAGTCATTGCGTGCGGTTATTTCACAAGCATTATTAAAAACCAAGGATGGTAAAGGGCGAGTAGCTGCACATGAAATCATGATTGGTACGCCAGCTATTCGTAATTTGATTCGTGAGGCAAAAGTGGCGCAAATGTATTCGACTATCCAGACGGGCCAGAATGTGGGAATGCAAACGCTGGACCAGAATCTGAGCAGTTTAGTTACTCGAAATATGATTACGGTTGCAGAGGCGCGTAGTAAGGCTATGAATAAAGATAATTTCAGGGCTTGATGTGTGGACTGATTCAGAAATTTGACCGGGCTGTTCTATTTTCATGTAGGGTCTTTGTATGCCTATCGTAGAAATCATGATTCTTTAGAGTGACGAGAGATGTCAACATTGCTATGTGAATCTGGTACATTGGTACTGCTGGGAGAAAGAAATTTCCGTCATTGGATTAGGTTGTAATTATGAATTTCAGGAATTGACTATGAAACAAGAGCAGGCAATAAAGTTTATGTTTGACTTGTTACGTTTGATGCTCAGTAAAAAAGCTTCGGATCTGTTTATTACGGCTGGATTTCCGCCTGCACTTAAGATTGATGGAAAAATGACGCCAGTATCGGAGCAGGTGTTAACAGCAGAATATACTTCAGAGCTGGCGCATGTCATTATGAACGATAAGCAAGCGGTCGAGTTTGAGAAAACCAAGGAATGCAATTTTGCAATTAATCCTCCGGGTATCGGGCGTTTTCGTGTTAATGCTTTTGTGCAGCAGCAACGAGTTGGTATTGTGTTGCGTACTATTACAACCCAGATTCCAGAATTTGATACTTTGAGTTTGCCACCCGTGCTAAAAGATGTTGTGATGAGTAAGCGCGGTCTGATTATTTTTGTTGGGGGCACGGGCTCGGGTAAATCGACATCCATGGCTGCACTGATAGGTTACAGAAACAAATATAGTCACGGCCATATCATTACAATTGAAGACCCGGTGGAATTTGTACATGAGCACATTAATTGTGTCATTACGCAGCGAGAGGTAGGAGTTGATACGGAATCTTGGGAGGCTGCTTTGAAAAATACACTTCGCCAGGCTCCGGATGTAATTCTGATTGGAGAGATACGTGACCGAGAAACAATGGAGCATGCCATTGCTTTTGCTGAAACAGGCCATTTATGTATGGGAACGTTACATGCAAATAGTGCTAACCAGGCATTGGATCGTATTGTTAACTTTTTTCCAGAAGAACGTCGATCACAGCTGTTGATGGATTTATCGTTGAACATGAGAGCACTGGTTGCTCAGCGATTGATTCCGGTCAAAGATGGAGAAGGTCGGATAGCGGCAATAGAAGTGATGCTTAATTCGCCATTAATCTCGGATTTGATATTCAAAGGTCATGTGCATGAGATCAAACAAATTATGAAAAAATCACGTGAAGCAGGTATGCAGACTTTTGATATGGCGTTATTTGAGCTTTATGAGGCGGGTAAGATCAGTTATGAAGATGCTTTAAGAAATGCAGATTCAATGAATGAACTGCGTTTACAGATTAAACTTGAAGGAGCTGAAGCAAAAAATAACGACATGAATTCCGGTATAGGGCATTTGGAGATTACTTGAAGATCATGTTAAACAGTGAGTTGGCGCTATTTATTTATTCTGGATCGGAAACAAAAAAAATTTCTTACATTGACTGATTTACTTTGGCAGGTTAGAATCCGCGTCTTTTGGAAATTAGATAAAACGACTGCTTACTCTTTAGGTAATAAGGTATAGTCAATGCCTTGGATAAAAAATAGGCCGCTGCGGATTATTCTCATTTGGCAAGTGTTGTTTGTCATTATTGTGGCGATTGTGTTGGGAGTGTGGGCAGACTTACGTAGTGCGGTGTCCGCTGTATTGGGAGGAATGGTTAGCATTATATCTTCCGCAGCTTTTGCGTTAATTGTCTCGAGTCATCGCGGCTATACTGCAAGCGGAACACTGAGAACAGCTTTGAGGGCTGAAGCAGTCAAGATAATATTTACGGTTATTCTGCTCTGGCTGGTATTTAAGTGGTATGAGGATGTTAATGCTCTGGCATTTGTAGGTACATTTGTCATCACTGTAATTGTATACAGTATGGCTTTGTTTATATCGGATGATACGAAAGTTACACAGGTTAACAAATAGAAAATAGACAGCATATGGCATCAGAAAACGAACTTACACCAACATCATACATTGACCATCATCTTACAAACTTGACTACTCAAGTAGGTGAGGGTGGATTCTGGACTTTGCATGTTGATACATTGGTAACATCACTAATACTTGGAATCATGAGCTTTGGGTTTTTATGGCTGGTAGTGCGTAAAGCCACACCCGGTGTGCCAAGTAAGCGCCAGGCGTTTGTAGAGTTGGCTGTTCAATTCATCGATAATGAGGTTAAGAGCACCTTTCATGGTAATCGTCATGTATTTGTGGCGCCGACGGCGCTGACAATATTCGTGTGGGTGCTGATGATGAACGCAATGGATATATTACCCATTGATATTATGGCGTGGGTATATGAACATGTATTCGGATTGCATAATTGGCGAACAGTGCCGACTACCGATGTAAATACAACATTTGCATTAGCTTTGTCGATATGGCTGTTAATGATATTTTTTAGTATTAAAGTTAAAGGCTTAGGCGGGTGGATACATGAGCTTTGCTGTACTCCATTCGGAAGTAACCCGCTACTTTGGATGCTTAATTTATTATTTAATTTTATCGAATATGTATCGAAGCCACTTTCGCATTCCTTGCGGCTTTTTGGAAATATCTACGCGGGTGAAATTATCTTTTTGTTACTGGGTATGTGGGCAGCGACAGGTGTAGCTGGCACACTATTTGGTGCAATTTTGGGTGCAGGTTGGGCAATATTTCATATTCTGATTGTCGCTTTACAGGCATTTATTTTCATGATGTTGGCGGTAGTATATATTTCAATGGCGCATGAGTCGCATTAGATCTTTACAACATATTAGTCATAAAATCATTAATCATAACGAAACGAAAGGGAAATAAAATGGATAATTTGCAGTATTTAGCAATGATTCAAGCTTACACTGGAATTGGTATCGGTTTGATGATCGGTCTTGGTGCGGCAGGTGCGTGTATTGGTGTGGGTGTAATGTGTAGCCGCTTTCTTGAAGGTGCTGCACGTCAACCAGAAATGATTCCAACGTTGCAAGGTAAAGTATTTCTGTTGCTTGGTCTGACTGATGCATCTTTTATTATTGCTGTTGGTCTGGCAATGTTGTTTGCGTTTGGGAACCCATTGCTGGCAGTTATTCAGTAAATAATAATGGTATTTGGTTTTATATTACAGGCTAGTCATGAATATTAACTTTACTCTTATTTCGCAGGCGATAGCCTTTTCAATCTTTATTTGGTTTACAGTCAAGTTTGTCTGGCCACCATTGCTGCGTGCGATTGAGGAGCGGCAGAAAAATATTGCTGATGGGCTGGCCGCAGGCGAGCGTGGCAGACATGAATTGGAGCTGGCCAGTCGACGTTCCTCTGATGTATTAAAAGATGCCAAGCAGCATGCGGCAGAAATAATTACTCAAGCAGAAAAACGTGCATCTGAAATAGTTGAGGAAGCAAAAAATTCGGCCAAAGAAGAAGGAGAGCGTATCCTTGTTGGTGCGAGGGCTGAAATCGAGCATGAGATATTTAGTGCTAAAGAAGAGCTGCGTCAGCATGTTGCGAATTTAGCTGTTGCAGGTGCGACCAAAATACTGCGTCGCGAAGTAGACGCAAAAGTACACGCAGATCTGCTCTCCTCAATTGAAAAAGAATTGAAATAATGGCCGAAGTAATCACTATTGCAAGACCATATGCTGACGCAGTATTCAAATCGGCAGTGGCAAGCGGAACATTACCCGTATGGTCGGATATGCTGCGATTGTTAGCAGCTATAACTGAAGATAATCGCATTAAACAACTTATTGGCAATCCGATAGTTTCTGCCAAACAGCTAACAGAATTATTCTTGAATATATGCGGCGATAGACTTAATGATAAAGGCCGTAATCTGATATTGCTTTTAATTGAGAATAATCGAATAGAGATCCTTTCTCACGTCAGTGTATTGTTTGAGCAGTTGAAGGCGGCGCACGAGGGTGTTCTCGAAGCAAAAATTGTTTCCGCATTTGCTATCAGCGATAACCAACTGAATCAATTAGTGGCGGGCCTTGAAAGAAAGTTTAAGCGTAAAATAGAAGTTAAAGTGAGTGTTGATCCAGAATTAATAGGTGGGGTAAAAGTAGAAATCGGCGACGAAATTCTCGATGCCTCAGTTCGCGGTAAACTAGAAACCATGGCTATTGCCCTTAAAAGCTAGGAGTTATTTGAAATGCAGTTAAATCCATCCGAAATCAGCGAACTGATTAAAAACAGGATTGAAGGATTAGCCGTTACATCGGAAGTTCGTACGCAAGGAACCATTGTTTCTGTGACTGACGGAATTGTGCGTATACACGGCTTATCTGATGTGATGCAAGGCGAGATGCTGGAGTTTCCTGGGAATACATATGGTCTGGCACTTAATCTTGAGCGTGATTCTGTTGGTGCGGTTATTATGGGATCATATGAGCATATCTCCGAAGGAGATACCGTAAAGTGCACGGGTCGTATTCTGGAAGTGCCTGTAGGTGAGGGGCTTCTCGGTCGTGTTGTGAATGCGTTGGGACAGCCAATAGATGGCAAAGGTCCGGTAACTTCACAGGGTTCTGAGCCAATTGAGAAAATTGCCCCCGGTGTTATTTGGCGTCAATCTGTCGATCAGCCAGTACAAACAGGCTTGAAATCTGTTGATGCGATGGTGCCTGTCGGCCGAGGACAGCGCGAATTGATCATTGGTGATCGTCAGACGGGAAAAACAGCGGTAGCCATTGACGCGATTATTAATCAGAAAGGTCAGAATATGGTATGTATCTACGTTGCGATAGGGCAAAAAGCCTCGTCTATTGCAAACGTGGTACGTAAATTAGAAGAGCACGGGGCAATGGAATATACCATTGTTGTTGCTGCTACAGCATCGGAATCTGCAGCAATGCAATTTATTGCACCCTATTCTGGATGCACTATGGGCGAATATTTCCGGGATAAAGGAGAAGATGCCCTCATTATTTATGATGATCTGACTAAGCAAGCCTGGGCATATCGACAAATTTCTCTTTTACTGCGTCGCCCGCCCGGTCGTGAAGCCTACCCAGGTGATGTATTTTACCTGCATTCACGATTATTAGAGCGAGCTGCACGTGTCAGTGTCGCTTATGTAGAAAATGCGACTAATGGGGCTGTAAAGGGTAAAACAGGCTCATTAACGGCTTTGCCCATTATTGAAACACAAGCGGGTGACGTTACTGCTTTTGTGCCAACTAATGTGATTTCCATTACTGATGGACAGATATTCCTGGAAACGGATTTGTTTAATGCGGGCATTCGTCCTGCTATTAATGCGGGCGTTTCGGTCTCTCGGGTTGGTGGAGCCGCCCAAACAAAGGTCATTAAAAAACTGGGTGGTGGTATACGCTTAGCCTTAGCGCAATATCGTGAGCTGGCTGCATTTGCGCAGTTTGCATCTGACCTGGATGAGACAACACGTAAACAACTTGAGCGTGGAAAAATGGCAACGGAGTTAATGAAGCAACCGCAATACGCAACTCTTAGCGTATCGGAAATGGCAGTAACGCTATTTTCAGTCAATAAGGGTTATTTTGATGATGTTGAAGTGAGTCGCGCATTAGCGTTTGAATCCGCTTTGAAGAGTTTTATACGTGGGCAATATAGTGCGATTCTGGATAAAATCGAGAAGAGCAAAGAACTGGATGCTGATACCGAGAAAGAACTCGATGCAGCAATTCAACAATTCAAGAAAAATGGAACGTACTAACCAATGGCTGGCAGCAGGGAAATACGTAACAAAATAAAAAGTGTTAAGAATACGCAGAAGATTACGCGGGCTATGGAAATGGTTGCCGCATCTAAAATGCGTAAAGCACAGGATCGAATGAAAAAAGCACGTCCTTATGGCGAGAAGATACGTAATGTTGCTGCGCATATGAGTCGTGCCAATACTGAATATCGACATCCTTTCTTAATTGAGCGTAATACGGTGAAGCGCGTTGGCATCATTGTCGTGACTTCCGATAAAGGTTTATGCGGCGGACTCAATACTAATATTTTGCGCAGAGCCTTGAAGGAAATGAAAGCGTGGGAAGCACAGGGTGAGCAGGTTGAGGTTTGTTGCGTTGGTAATAAAGGTTTAGGCTTCATGAGCCGGATCAGAGCCAATGTTATCTCTCAGGTTGTAGGTTTGGGGGATGCGCCTGATATGGAAAGATTAATTGGAGCAGTAAAGGTTGTTCTGGATAGCTATACTCGGGACCATTTTGATCGTGTTTATATATTCTATAATCGATTCATAAATACAATGAAGCAAGAGCCGGTTATGGAGCAACTGCTTCCACTTTCAGATGAACGTATTCAAGGTGATAAGGAAGATAGCAGTAATAGAAGCACAACCTGGGACTATATATATGAGCCTGAGGCCAAACCGGTTATTGACGATATTATGGTGCGATACGTTGAGGCATTAATCTACCAGGCGGTGACTGAGAATATGTCATCTGAGCAATCTGCAAGAATGGTAGCTATGAAAGCTGCATCGGATAATGCTGGCAGTGTTATTGACGAATTAACGCTGATTTATAATAAGTCTCGACAGGCTGCAATTACTAAAGAATTGTCAGAGATTGTCGGTGGCGCAGCAGCTGTTTAAATATTTATTAGTATTTAGGGAACAACAATGAGTCAAGGAAAAATTGTTCAGTGTATTGGTGCGGTGATTGACGTCGAATTTTCTCGAGACGCCATACCAAAGATATATGATGCTTTAATGATGAAGGGCTCGGACTTAGTGCTGGAGGTTCAGCAGCAGTTGGGTGATGGTGTTGTTCGTACTATCGCGCTGGGTTCTTCAGATGGTTTGCGCCGGGGAATGGTGGTGGAAAATACCGGAGCGCAGATTACAGTACCGGTCGGCCCAAAAACACTGGGCAGGATCATGGATGTACTGGGCAGGCCTATTGATGAAATGGGTGAAATCGGTTCTGAGAACAGCATGTCCATTCATCGTGAAGCGCCTTCATTTGATGAATTATCCGCTTCTACAGAGCTATTGGAAACAGGCATTAAGGTGATCGATCTAATCTGCCCCTTTGCTAAAGGTGGTAAAGTTGGCTTGTTTGGTGGTGCCGGCGTAGGTAAGACGGTTAATATGATGGAATTAATTCGTAATATTGCCATCGAACATAGTGGTTTTTCTGTATTTGCGGGTGTCGGCGAGCGAACGCGTGAGGGTAATGATTTCTATCATGAAATGAAAGACTCTGGCGTATTGGATAAGGTTGCGCTGGTATATGGTCAAATGAATGAGCCGCCCGGGAATCGGTTACGTGTTGCATTAACGGGTTTAACGATGGCGGAATATTTCCGTGATGAAGGTCGTGACGTATTACTTTTTGTTGATAATATTTATCGATTTACATTAGCTGGAACCGAAGTTTCTGCATTATTAGGTCGTATGCCTTCCGCTGTGGGTTATCAACCTACACTGGCTGAAGAGATGGGACGGTTACAGGAACGGATTACTTCAACTAAGTCGGGTTCCATTACATCCATACAGGCTGTATATGTTCCTGCTGACGATTTAACCGATCCTTCTCCCGCAACAACTTTTGGTCATCTGGATGCAACAGTAGTGCTATCGCGTGATATTGCTTCGCTGGGCATTTATCCGGCAGTTGATCCACTGGATTCAAGTTCACGTCAACTGGATCCGCAGGTGGTTGGTGAAGAGCACTATAATACGGCCCGGGATGTTCAACAAACATTGCAGCGCTATAAAGAATTGAGAGATATTATTGCTATTCTTGGTATGGATGAGCTGTCACCTGAAGACAAGTTAGCTGTGAGTCGAGCACGTAAGATTCAACGATTCTTATCACAGCCGTTTAATGTGGCGGAAGTCTTTACCGGTGCACCTGGAAAATATGTATCGCTCAAAGATACAATTAAAGGGTTTAAAGGCATTGTCAATGGTGAATATGACGATCTTCCTGAACAGGCTTTTTATATGGTTGGCAGTATAGAAGAAGCAGTTGAGAAAGCCAAGACGCTACAATAATAACACGAGAGAAATAGAATATTAATGGGTACTATATTCCATCTTGATATCGTTAGTGCTGAAGAATCCATCTATTCTGGACCAGCTGAATTTATAGTGGCACCTGCACAAATGGGCGAGGTAGGTATCTATCCACGTCATACTCCCATGCTGACACGAATAAAATCCGGTATGGTACGTATCAAGGCGCCATTGAAAAATGAGGAGCTGGTCTATGTTTCGGGTGGCATGCTGGAAGTTCAGCCTGATGTCGTAACGATACTAGCCGATACTGCTGTGCGCAGTGAGGATCTTGATGAAGCAAAAGCGATCGAAGCAAAACGTGCTGCTGAGGCGGCAATAAGAGATCGTTTATCTGAATTAGATTATGCGCGAGCTCAGGCAGAACTGATTGAGTCTACAGCGCAACTGGCGGCAATCAGTAAACTAAGAAAGCGTGGTCATTGAATATATTAATAGCTAAAAAAGGCGACATCAGTCGCCTTTTTTGTATCCGTTTCTCATGAAAGAAAGATTGAATAATGCTATCTGTTTATTAATTTGGTGAAGGCAGAGTATCATGCCAAGAAATGGCTTTATTTGTCAGGGGCTAATTTTTTTTACAGTTTATTATAATAAGTTGTAGAATCTAAGAAAGTAACCATCAGTGAAGTGCTCAATGAGAATATTTGAGACTTTGGGGAAGTGTTTTTTGGTCTGAGACACAACTCGTTAATTGTTCCCTTAATTAATTGGTGTTTGATATCGTGCCAAAACTAAATATTGTAATATTGGCGGCAGGTGGGGGGAAGCGTATGCAATCCTCTTTACCCAAGGTGCTTCATCATCTAGCGGGTAAACCCTTATTGGCGCATGTGCTGGATGCCGCCCATGCATTATCACCTAACCAGATATGTATTGTGTATGGTCATGGCGGTGAAACTGTGCCGCTAGCGATTGCTGATGAAAAATTGCTTTGGGTAAAACAGGAATCTCAATTAGGTACGGGCCATGCTTTGTTACAAGCCTTACCGTACCTTGATGAAGAAGGGTCAACACTGGTGCTTTTTGGCGACGTCCCTTTAGTTAGCGCTGATACACTGAATAAACTGGTACGAGTGTCAGAGGGAAAGCATTGTGCGTTATTAACAGCTGAGCTGGAAGCACCGACGGGTTATGGCAGAATCGTACGTGTTCATGAGACCGATGAAATTTCTGCTATTGTTGAAGAAAAAGATGCCAGTGAAGCACAACGAAAAATATGTGAAATCAATACGGGTGTCATGGTTGTGCCGAACCGATTTTTACAGGAATGGCTGCCTAAGCTTGAAAATAACAATGTGCAAAGGGAATTCTATCTTACCGATATCGTGGCAATGGCGGTTAAGAAAAATATTCGAATTGCCGCTTCTCGACCGACGCACTTATGGGAAATAATGGGTGTGAATAATCAGCAACAATTAGCTGTACTTGAGCGTATTTATCAAAGTGAATCTGCTAATAGATTGCTCGCTGATGGTGTCACTTTGGCTGATCCTTCACGTATTGACGTTCGTGGTTTGCTTACCTGCGGTCGGGGTGTCGAGATTGACATCAACTGTATTTTTGAGGGACATGTACAGTTAGGTGATTATGTAAAAATAAAAGCACACAGTATTTTAAAGAATGTAACCATTGAGACCGGAACGATCATTTATCCATTTAGCTTACTGGAAGAGGCAGAAATCGGAGAAAACTGCCGGGTTGGTCCGTATGCACGGATTCGTCCGGGGACCAGGCTTTCCAATCAGGTTCATATTGGTAATTTTGTTGAAATTAAAAATAGCCGCATTGCTGATGGTAGCAAGGCGAATCATTTGAGTTATATTGGTGATGCCGTCATTGGTGAAAAGGTCAATATAGGCGCTGGTACTATAACCTGTAATTATGACGGTGCTTATAAGCATCAGACGATTATAGAAGATGATGTATTCATTGGCTCTGATACGCAGCTGATTGCGCCAGTCAGAATAACGAAAGGCTCCACAGTGGGTGCAGGTTCTACTATTACTCGCGATACCCCGCAGAATCAGCTTTCTTTATCCAGAACCAAACAGATTAGTATTTCGGGTTGGAAACGTCCGATAAAGACCCAAACGTAAAGCAGTTCAACTTCCCAGTTTAATTCGATCTAACAAGTGTAGTAAGAAGGAAAACTTGATATGTGTGGAATAGTTGGTGCGGTGGCAGATGGCAATGTTGTGCCCATCTTATTGGAAGGCTTGTTTCGTCTTGAATATAGGGGCTATGATTCTGCTGGCCTTGTGGTAGCCAGAAATGGATTACACCGATTGCGCACTACCGGACGCGTATCTGAGCTGCATAAGCTTGCAAATCAATTGGATACTCAGGGGCTTGCGGGTATTGCACATACACGTTGGGCAACACATGGCGCACCTTCTGAACGTAATGCACATCCTCATTTCTCGAAGGCCGTTTCGAAGATAGCCATTGTGCATAATGGCATCATAGAAAATCACGAAGTAATGCGTCAGCATTTACAGGCGGCAGGGTTTGAGTTCATTTCCGATACGGATAGCGAGGTTATCGCCCATCTTGTTGCTTTTAATTTTCAGCAAACAAATGATTTATTTGAGGCTGTTTGTTTGTCTATCGCTGAGTTGCAAGGTGCCTATGCAATAGCCGTCATGGAGGAAGCACGCCCTGATCGTATTATTGTTGCACGTAATGGCGCCCCTTTGTTGCTGGGATTAGGTGAAACCGGTAACTATGCTGCTTCTGATGTGTCTGCTTTACTGCAGGTGACACGAAATATAGTTTATTTGGAAGAGGGCGATGTTGCCGAGCTAAATAATGAGGGATATCGCATTGTTAACTGCCTGCATAGCAGGCTGGGCCAAGAAGTAGAGCGCCTTGTTCATGAAAGTGATCTGGCTAGTGAAGCGATAGAATTAGGGCCTTACGCCCATTTCATGCAGAAGGAAATTTTCGAGCAGCCCGGTGCGGTGGCTAATACACTCGAAATGATATTTAATATACATTCCATTTCTCCGGAATTGTTTGGTAGTGAAGCAGAAAATATTTTTCGTGATACAAACAGTATTCTGATACTTGCCTGCGGTACCAGTTATCATGCTGGATTGGTTGCCCGATATTGGATGGAAACAGTTGCTGGAATACCTTGTAATGTAGAAATTGCCAGTGAGTATCGTTATCGGAATCCCATTGCAGATCCTGCTACTTTGGTGGTGGGCATCTCTCAGTCGGGTGAGACTGCGGATACGCTGGCTTCACTTAACTACGCTAAATCGCTCGGACACCGCCATAGCCTGGCTATTTGTAATGTAGCCGAAAGCGCCTTAATACGTCAGGCTGATTTACGCTTTCTCACACGTGCCGGACCCGAGATTGGTGTGGCTTCAACCAAAGCATTCACTACCCAATTGGCATCGTTATTGCTGCTGACGATGACGCTGGCAAAGATGCGGTATAAATTATCCAATGAGCATGAACATAAGATGATTGCGGCCTTGCGCCATCTACCTGCTGCACTGCAGCTGGCTTTGCAAGTAGAGCCCCAGGTTAAAGTCTGGGCGGAGAGATTTGCTCAGAAACGACACGCCTTATTTCTTGGACGAGGGGTACATTATCCTATAGCAATGGAAGGAGCACTCAAACTTAAGGAAATTTCATATATTCATGCGGAGGCTTATGCTGCGGGTGAGTTAAAACATGGCCCATTAGCCTTAGTGGATAATGAAATGCCCATCGTTGCCATTGCGCCAAATGATGTATTGCTGGGTAAACTAAAATCAAATCTGCAAGAAGTCCAGGCACGTGGTGGCGAACTTTATGTTTTCGCTGATGCGGATTCTCAAATACAGGAAAGCGAACATGTTCATGTTATCCGGCTTGCAGAGCATGCCGGATTGCTGAGCCCCATTCTCCATACTATCCCACTAC
Organism: uncultured Nitrosomonas sp.; assembly: GCA_965369175.1. Lineage (GTDB taxonomy): Bacteria > Pseudomonadota > Gammaproteobacteria > Burkholderiales > Nitrosomonadaceae > Nitrosomonas. The sequence goes on along the minus strand of CBDUPR010000003.1, from coordinate 32,462 downwards.
AGTTGTTGGCTTATCATGTTGCTTTACAGAAAGGCACTGATGTTGATAAGCCACGCAATTTGGCGAAAGCAGTAACGGTAGAATAAAAATAAAATAGACTGGGGGTTTAAAATAAACCGTATGTTTAGATTAGCCCGTCCGAAAGCAGAGTAGGTATCTGATGCTTTTCTATATTATGATCAACGTTTGATCAATCTCACTCAATCACTTTGTTCTAAAAAAGACCGCTGCATAACTGTGTTTTTGAGCTTTTTTGATTTCTTGCAGCATTCATAAATCAAACACTTAAAAATCTTGTCCAGCCCGAGATAACCAGTTATGCAGCGATCTTTAAAATGTATAAGATTAAAACCTATCCTGGTAAATAAACTTGGGTGCTCAACAGGTTTAATGATGAAATACATTAATATTTATCAAATAGCGCGTAAAACTTCGTCCTTCAGGGCGGAGATATAAGCGCACAGGCGAAGCCTGTTTAATGATTACGTTATAGCAAATAGATCGATTAAATCCGTTCTCAGGTGGAAGTAGCAATTCTTGGAGTCATTGTTGTGAAACCGTATATGATGCTTTATCCGTAGGATGCGGAGTGATAATATGAGGCTCTTTTATAAAGGAACTCAGGTAAATGGCTGGTCATAGTAAATGGGCTAATATTAAACATAAGAAAGCGGCGCAGGATGCCAAGCGCGGTAAGATTTTTACTCGCTTAATTAAGGAAATAACGGTTGCAGCACGATTGGGTGGTGCAGATCCAGACAGTAATCCCCGTTTACGTTTAGCTATGGATAAGGCATATGATCAGAATATGCCAAAAGATAACGTTGAGCGTGCGATCAAACGTGGTAGCGGCGATCTTGAGGGTGTCAATTATGAAGAAATCCGCTATGAAGGCTACGGGATATCTGGTGCGGCAGTCATGGTTGATTGTATGACCGATAACCGGACGCGTACTGTGGCGGATGTACGGCATGCTTTTACCAAATATGGGGGTAATTTAGGCACGGATGGTTCGGTTGGGTTTTTATTTAAACACTGCGGACAATTGCTTTTTGCACCTGGGACTCATGAAGATGAGCTAATGGAGGCCGCGCTGGAAGCTAGGGCTGAAGATGTCATCGTTAATGAAGATGGCAGTATTGAAGTCATTACTGAACCTTATGAATTTATTTCTGTTAAGGAAGCGCTGGAACAGGCAGGTTTTAAGGCAGAACATGCGGAAGTGACGATGAAACCTGTTGATGAAGTTGTGTATAGCGACGAGGATGCGATAAAAATGCAAAAATTACTCGATGCACTGGAAAGTCTTGATGATGTGCAAGAGGTCTATACGACAGCTGTCATTCATGAATAGGTAATTATTTGGCAGATATTCCTCCGTTAATACAGATCCTGTCCAGGCACTGATAGCCGGGAATTATTGGCGGAAATGATAGTAAACGTTTTATTAGTCGTGATGGGCATATGACCTGAATAAATAGTGGTATAGCGATTTGTGCGGCAATCCTGAACAGTTTTATCGTGATTGGCAACACGGTATTCCAGATTAAGTAAGTGATGGCTGATAATGGCAGTGCAAGTAACCTCCAATACTCAATAAGTATTCCTGAAATGCGCGTTATCTGGATAGACGATACCCATCAGCTGTTCGGTATATTTCTGCCGGAAAGAGAACGAAGCGCCATGAAAGAGAGAGATATTGAAAAAATAGATCAGACTGTTTTTGAGATACTACCTCAAAGTTTAAATGGCAGCGTATGGCAGATAAATTAGATTAAACTGAACACATTAAACTTATGCAAACTCAGATGTTACGTATCATCATTGTGATTTTACTCACATTGGTTGTTGCGCTGTATTTTTATACGGATCGACAAAAATATTATTATAGTTTAACTGCAGAACCTGCTATTGGCCAAATTCTTACTGAAGTTTCCGGTTGGAAAAAACAGGTATTACTACGGCATCTTGCTCCTGAAACATTACAAACAGTCAGCGATGAGCAATTGGAAGCATTGCTGGCTCTTTATCGTGGTTTTGGAAATTTTCGCTCAGTGAATGAATTGGAATTTTCACGAACAGTGAGTGCATTCTCATTGATTGGAGAGAAGCGAATAAATTATTCTGGAACAGCCAATTTTGATATTGGACTTGTGAATGTCAATATTACTTTGGTTGAACGGTCTGGTTTTTTCCTGATTTATAATTTCACTTTAACAAGAGCCGCTGACAAGTAATATTAATCGCAGCGTATCAGAAATGCTGTCTCAGGCTATGGGTGAGACTGAAACTCCGGCCAATATATATGCTATGGAGCTATATTCGATCCGCTTTACAGATCAATGCTTGTTTTCATCAGGATGATGAGCGCAAACAGCGCACGTTGCAGATCCGATAGGGTAAATAGTCGTGAAACTAAAACGAATTTAAGTTTTTCCCAATCGAGGTAATGCATTAGGTTCAAATTGATTTATAATCCATGATTATTCATAGTAAATTGAGCGCGGCTTTAGTTATTTTCATAAGCTTGTTGGTAAGATAAGGGAGATTATCAATGCATATAGGCATACCCGCAGAGATTCGCGCGGGAGAAACTCGCGTAGCTACTACGCCAGAGATTGTAAAAAAATTTACGGCTAAAGGCACTCATGTTGTTTTAGTACAGGCAGGTGCAGGTGCAGGTGCCAGCATACCGGATTCAGCATATCATGATGCCGGTGCAACTATTGTGACTGATGTGGCGGCCTTGTATAGCCAGTCTGAAATTATACTTAAGGTGCGCGGACCAGAATCTGATGAATTAGCAATGATGCGGAGAGATGCCGTGCTGCTGGGACTTCTGTCTCCGCATCAGGTAGAAGGTATTGAAGCACTGGCAAAACATGGTTTAACTGCTTTTTCCATGGAAAAACTGCCGCGCATTTCTCGAGCTCAGAGTATGGACGTTCTTTCATCTCAGGCTAATATTGCAGGTTATAAAGCAGTGCTAATGGCCGCAAATATTTATCAACGATTCTTTCCCATGTTAATGACGGCTGCTGGCACCGTAAAAGCGGCTCGAGTTCTGGTTCTGGGCGCAGGAGTAGCCGGTCTGCAAGCAATCGCAACAGCGAAAAGATTAGGTGCGGTAGTTGAGGCATTTGATGTACGTCCTGCCGCGAAAGAACAAGTGGAAAGCCTTGGTGCCAAATTTGTTGAAGTACCTTTGAGCGACGAGGAGAAAGCGACAGCAGAAACAGCCGGTGGTTATGCCCGTGAAATGTCGGATGATTATAAGCATCGTCAGGGTGAGTTGGTGCACCAGCGTGCTATAGCGGCAGATATTATTATTACGACTGCATTAATTCCAGGCCGCCCAGCACCCGTTTTAATTAAAAAAGAAACGGTACAGTCTATGAAACCTGGCTCGGTTATTGTGGATATGGCGGTTGAAGCAGGGGGTAATTGCCCCTTGTCGGAATTAGACAAGATTATAGTGAAACATGGCGTACACCTAATTGGCATTGCCAATCTTCCTGGGCTTGTGGCGGCTGATTCCAGCACATTATATGCACGGAATCTGATGAATTTTCTGAACCTGATGCTTGATCCGGAGATCGGCGAATTCAAGGTTAATCGTGAAGATGAAATTGTCGCCGGAACACTGGTTTGTATAGATGGAGAAATTGTCAATAAAGTGTAATTAATGTGCGGAAAATGGAATGTAGAATTTAGATAATTAATTTTTACGTTTTGAACGTACAGTTAACGAATATAAGAGGGAGTAGTCATGATTGGTGAAATTGATTCGGTCATTATCAATCTTACGGTATTTGTGTTGGCAATTTTTGTTGGCTACCACATAGTCTGGAATGTCACCCCGGCCTTGCATACGCCTTTGATGTCAGTGACTAACGCGATTTCCGGCATTATATTAGTCGGTGCTATGTTAGCGGCCGGGCCGATGGAAACTGATTGGGGCGTCTGGCTCGGTGCTGTTGCTGTAACGCTGGCTTCAATTAATGTATTCGGTGGTTTTCTAGTGAGTCAACGGATGCTGGAAATGTTTAAGAAAAAAGATAAAAAAGGAAGCGTGTAAATGTCAGCAAATATGGTTGCACTCGCGTATTTAGTTGCCTCAGTGTTTTTTATACTGGCGCTAAAGGGCTTAAGTTCGCCGGAATCTGCTCGCCGTGGTAACTTGTTTGGTATAGTCGGGATGACGATTGCTGTCGCCACTACACTGACTCTTACCGAGAATTGGGCGTTGATATTGGGATGTATTGCAGTGGGTGGCATCATTGGTGCAATTGTTGCGCAGCGTGTGCAGATGACGGCAATGCCGGAGCTCGTTGCCTTCATGCATTCTCTAGTTGGTCTGGCCGCGGTATTTATTGCCATCGCGGCTGTTAATAATCCTGTTTCGTTTGGTTTGCCCGAAATATTACCCATGGGTAGTAAGCTGGAGTTGTTTCTGGGTACATTTATCGGTGCGATGACCTGGTCTGGATCAGTCATTGCCTTTTTGAAATTATCAGGCCGTATGAGTGGTACACCCATCACGTTTAGTGGGCAGCACGTAGTTAATTTAATGCTGGCAATCGTAATGATTGGTTTTGGTCTATGGTTTTTCTTTAGCGATACAACTAACTGGACAGCATTCATTGCTATGACTGCTATCGCTTTCATATTGGGATTTTTAATTATTGTCCCGATTGGTGGCGCGGATATGCCGGTAGTGATCTCAATGCTTAATTCATATTCTGGCTGGGCTGCAGCGGGAATTGGCTTTTCATTGGGCAATCCTATGCTGATTATTGCAGGCTCCTTGGTTGGCAGTTCTGGTGCAATCTTGTCCTATATTATGTGTAAGGCTATGAACCGCCCGTTTCTCTCGGTTATACTGGGTGGCTTTGGTAGCGATGGCGGTGTCGCTGCAGTAGCCGGTGACGGAGAGCAAAAGAATTATCGTAGTGGCAGTGCAGATGATGCTGCTTTCTTGATGGGCAATGCAGATAGCGTCATTATTGTTCCCGGATATGGTCTTGCGGTAGCGAGAGCACAACATGCGGTCAAGGAATTGGCAGAATCCTTACAAGCAAAAGGTGTCAGTGTGCGCTTTGCTATTCACCCTGTAGCTGGACGTATGCCTGGACATATGAATGTGTTGCTTGCAGAAGCAGAAATTCCTTATGAGCAGGTATTAGAAATGGATGAGATCAATAGTGATTTTTCCAATACCGATGTTGTGTTGGTGCTGGGTGCAAATGACGTGGTAAATCCTGCCGCAAATATTCCTGGCAGTCCCATCTATGGTATGCCCATTCTGGATGCGCATAAAGCTCGCACTGTAATGGTTGTTAAACGTAGCATGGCTGTTGGTTATGCCGGTCTTGATAACGATCTGTTCTATATGGATAAAACCATGATGATATTTGGTGATGCGAAGAAAGTAGTTGAGAATATGGTCAAATCATTATAATGGCTAGCTACAGTACTTTTTAAGCGGCTATAAAATCCGTTTGTGCTAGAATTTTTCGAAATATGCAAGAAGCTCCGGCCGAAAGGCAGGAAATGAGTGGCGCGGACATCGCAAGTGTCTTCTGGTTTACAAGATTCTCATTGCGGTGTTTGCTGTTGCTCAATATACTGAGTATATATGCCAATTGCTGGACTACCGCATACATCCCCTGACTTCTCTTGATAATCGGTCACTTTTTTCAGGCCATTCGACCTGAAATATGCTTGAGATCATTCGCCATACAGATTTTTTTTGTGAATAAAGGACAGGGTATGCGGTTGCGTTGCGATATCTAACTATTGAGAAACCCGAAATATTATTTCAAAATAGCCTTATAATTTCTGCCAGAAGCACAAAACAAGCTTATCTAATTGGTTTGTCTGGCTAATTTATTGGAGCTCTTTGAGCGGATGTGGTCTTGAAATGCCGAATCCTTGAGCAAAATCGACGCCAATTTCACGTAGTTTTACGATGATTTCATTCGTCTCAACCAGTTCAGCAATGGTTTGGATCTTTATGATATGTGCTATGCGGTTAATTGCAATAACTTTCGCCAGGTCTTCTGGATCCTGGAGTATATTGCAAATCAGACTGCCATCAATTTTAAGAAAGTCAATTTTTATTTTTCGCAATATGTCCAGGGAAGCCTGATTATGATTAAAACTGCACAATGAAACCAGGCACCCTAGACTCCTAATATTTTCTGCGAAACTTAATGCATTAGCTGGATTGGCTATGGCATCTAATTCTTCAATTTCAAAACAAAGTGTTTGCGCGGGTATCCTGGTTTTTTGTAACTGATTCCTCATAAACTCGGAAAAACTGGCATCACTCAAAGTATCTTGGGCAACATTGATGCAGAATATTGACTTAGATGTGCTTTGATATGTAGATAACCACTGTATCATATAGCTCACAACCCAGCGATCGAGAAGCGGCATCATTTTATATTTTTCAACAAAAGGTAAAAATGCACCTGGTGGTATTAAATTATTTTCTTCCTCAGCCATCCGAATTAAAATTTCTTGATGGATAGGTGCATCTGGATCGTTTTGTAAGGGCGTAATCTTTTGACAATAAAGATGAAATTCGCCACCTTCGATAGCTTGAATAATACGATCAGCAGAAACGCCTGACTGAGAGTCCTCATTGTCTGGGGCGCGGGCACGTATTTTATTCTCATCGGCGTTTTTCTGCGTTGTTGGTTTTATAGAATCTGGCGTGTTTGTAACTAATTGGTTATTTGGTGGAGGCAGTTTTTTTTCTTGAGCGCGAGGAATATGCAGTGTATAAAAACCAATTATTTCCCTTTTACTATCGAAATGGGGAATAAATTGTTCAGTAAAACTGTAAGTCAGTCCTTTAGAGGATTTGAGTATACGCTCGTTATGTACTATTTTCCCTGACAGGGTCTTCTTGATACATTCTTGAATGTTCAAATAAAACGCTGCATCTGAAAATTCCTGTAATAACCGGCCATCGATCTGGTTTTCTTTTAACATGAACCATTTTCTGAATAGCTGATTATGGTAGCGGCAACGTTGATCGAGATTAAAATAAGCTAGCATAACAGGAAAATTTTCATCTACAAATTGCAAGCGAATTTTATTTTCAGAGGCGGTTTTTTCTGCCCAGAGGCGATGCTTTATTTCATTTGTAAGTCTATCTTTATTGGCTGCAAGCTGACCTTCATAATTTCTGAGTTTCCTATTTGTACGCATAATCTGATTAGTCATAACCAATATCGATATAATGACCGCTGTCCATAAGAGAGTAATAATCCATGCCGACGCTATATCAATTATAGAATAGCTGGTCATCATCAATAATGCGATTGCCGTCAAGGCGATGCCTGCCATGGTATATGATTTGACTATATATACTAGAGAGTTTTTGCGCACGTTTATTCCTTGCTATCAGGAGTTCTGATTATAATAAGTTGCTGAATACGGGAGTTGCATTATCTATATTAGCGACCATGTTATACAGATTAAGGCTATGTAATGTTGTAAGTTGCCAGTGGTTTTATAGGCCGCCAGAATTTCCATAAGCTGCCGCGTGTTATCGTAAAATTCAAAGTTGAATTTTCATTCATGGCAGTAATTGTTAGTTGATCAATTTTTCCTTTTTGCAGTGCCTGGTGTAAAGGTTTGAACCAGTTTTGTTCCAGTTCTTTTAGGTTTTCACGCCAGCTATAGGCATTCTTGTAATTGGCTTTTTCTAACAGGGTATTCAATACGACTAGATGGTTTCCCGACGTTGCGGATTGTTGCCAGGTTGCAGCGCTGGATGGCAGTTCTGCCTGTTGTGTGTGGCTTGCTTGCGCTAAAGCGCGGGGGAAAGCATCATGGCTCCATACCTGATTATAATGCGAGATCACTTTTTCTGGCATGGTTCCACCACCCCAAAACCAGATACTATTAATGGCTAGTTCACCGCGTACTGTACGTGCCTGATTGAGTGGATGTTCATGTAGCAGCATTTGTATTTCGTTAAAAATCTTATGCCATCTTATGCTGTCTTGTCCAAATGGCAGAGAGTTATTAATATTCCGGCACGTCATTTGACTGAGCGAATGTGTGTGTATCATCGGTATATCGGCTGTGTGTACATACCAGCGATCAGGACGCAGTGGAAGAAAAATTAAGCTATCTTTACTAAAGTTATCATTAAGCACTTCAGCAAACTGATTAGCTTCTTCTTGCGTGATTTGAAAAATTTGGCTATCAGCCAGCATAATATGATTCTGCTCGATACGTAGGTGTACTGGATCGGCACGTATCCAATAATCTTTATTGTTTTTGATTTTATCTGGACTGTCAATTTGTAGCATAATGGGTGCTACGGGCCAGTTCTGCTGCTTTGTAATGCCGAAAGTGTGACAAAGCCATGCATCGATTTCTTTTGGTTGATCTTGAATGAGTTCACTTCTTGCTAATATGATTTCTAACGCGGGTAATGATAAATCATGATAAATATCACGTTGTGATAGATCAGGCCAGAGCAGGGCAGGGATAAGAAGATGTAAATTCATTGTAAGAAAAGACGCTATTAAATATTTTTTGCGGATTAAATAAAAGATAATGCTTGAATAAAGTTATATTGAAGATTATCTATGAATAATGCAGTCATTTCGATCATCAGTTTTGCTAACGCTATTGTGATGTTTCATTTTTTAAATGGATGTCATTTTGCTTCGGGTAGCAATATGATTCCTGGATGATCGGTTGATCTGATGATCCAATTCAATATGGCTGAAAAGGAAACTTCTTGTTGAAATAACTGTTTATTTAAACTGCATGGTATAGCATATATTCCTGGCTGCTACATTTATTTTGATATGGCACGGTTTTTTCATTTTACTGGTTGAACTAATAAATTCTTGGAAGAATGAATAATTATATCCCATGGGGTCATATTAGTGCCTTAGTGACTTGGATTGCGATCTTTAGTGTGGCTTATGTGTATTTCGAAATTCGACAGGAACCAACGGTTGCGGTGGCTGAGGGGAATCTAACCCCCGGTGAGATTGTGATACCAAGATCATTGGATGGCCATTATTATATACGAGGTTCCATTAACGGATACCCTGTGGATTTTATGGTTGATACAGGAGCCAGTATCGTTTCTGTTAGTAATGATTTTTCTAAAAAGGCTAATTTGCCCGGCGGAACACCGGTAAGTCTTTCGACGGCTGGGGGTATCGTCACGGGGGAAATAATATCGGGACAAACTATTGAGGCGGGCGGGATCCTGGTAAGGGGCTTGAGCGTTAGTGTCGGTATACAAGGTGAGGTGGCGTTGCTTGGCCAGAATTTCTTGCGTAGAGTGGATGTGATTCAGTCTAATGATAAAATGACATTACGGATTAGGACGTGATAACGTGTGGGTCAATCTATTCTTTGTGGCTCAAGGAACAGTATAGTTAAAAAAAGCGATAATAGTAAAGAGTGGGTTCAGGATATATTCTTTTCTAGAAAACGGCCGTTGTTGATTTCAAGAAATGAATATAATGACGACTGATTTATAATATTGATTTCAGAGTAGGCGCTAAACAGAAGATGATCGCATTGACCGAGTAGTCTTTCTGATTTGTAGTTTTGAATCGGCCCCAGTGAGAATGTCACAAGCAATGCCCATATTTTAGTATGCGGCCGATATTAAGAAAATGCTAGATATAACCAATCATGGTAGTGTAGGAAATTCGATATTCTCTGTTTAATTTGGCGGGTTACATGATCGATGACAGGCTGTTCTGATGAAGAAAATAAGGTATTGTTAAATTATGAGCCGGCATGAATGAGATGTTTTGACCTGCTAGTGTTGTGACACGATCCACCCAATTTTTGGAGATGTAATGTATCAGAATATAGTAATACCAGCCGAGGGCGATAAGATTCATGTTAATAATGATTTTTCATTAAACGTACCGGATAATCCAATTATTCCATTTATTGAGGGAGACGGCATTGGTATCGATATTACGCCGGTAATGCGGAAGGTCGTTGATTCGGTAGTTGCTAAGGCGTACGGTGGCGCGCGTAAGATTTCCTGGATGGAAATTTATGCGGGTGAGAAAGCTACACGCCTATATGGTGAGCATGTATGGTTACCGGAAGAAACATTGCAGGCAGCAAGAGAGTATGTGGTTTCTATCAAAGGACCGTTGACTACGCCGGTAGGCGGTGGAATTCGTTCTATTAATGTGGCGTTACGCCAGCAGCTTGATCTATATATTTGCTTGCGGCCTGTACATTATTTTAAAGGGGTGCCCAGTCCGGTGAAGAATCCGGAAAAGACCGACATGGTGATCTTCCGTGAAAACTCTGAAGATATCTATGCTGGAATAGAATGGGAGGCTGAATCGGCACCCGCAAAGAAAATAATCGATTTTTTAATAAAAGATATGAACGTGGCTAATATCCGTTTTCCACAAACATCTGGAATAGGTATCAAGCCCGTGTCTAGAGAAGGTACGGAGCGGTTTATAAGAAAAGCCATTCAGTATGCAATTGATAACAAGCGTCGATCGGTGACCTTGGTGCACAAGGGGAATATTATGAAATTCACCGAAGGAGCATTTAAAAACTGGGGTTATGGATTAGCGAAAAAAGAATTTGGTGCTGAATTATTGGATGGAGGGCCATGGATGAAGTTACCTGCTGATAAAGGCGGGATCATCATCAAAGATGTCATTGCAGATGCTTTTTTGCAGCAGATTCTTTTGCGCCCGGAAGAATATGATGTGGTTGCTACACTGAATCTAAATGGGGATTATATATCTGACGCACTGGCAGCCCAGGTGGGTGGGATCGGTATTGCCCCGGGAGCCAATTTAAGTGATTCAGTTGCCATATTTGAGGCGACACACGGTACGGCGCCAAAATATGCGGGTAAAGATCAGGTAAATCCAGGATCAATCATTCTATCAGCAGAAATGATGTTGCGGCATATGGGCTGGACTGAAGCGGCTGATTTAATCATAAAGGCAATGGAGGATACTATTCAGGATAAAATCGTGACTTATGATTTTGCGCGACAGATGGTTGGTGCTCAGAAAGTATCTTGCTCAGCGTTCGGCGACGCGTTGATAAAGCACGTGGCGTGAAACTAAGTAGAGAATTTGTTGTCTTTATATAAAGATCCCTTTCCAAGAAAAACTGGCAAGGGATCTGTAAATCTGGCGACTGCAAGCTGGGCGCAGTTTAACCACGCCAGCTAGAGTTCATTAAGCAGACTGGATGTTTGAGGCTTGCTTTCCTTTCGGACCTTGAGTAACATCAAAACTTACTTTCTGGCCTTCTTTCAGTGTCTTGAATCCAGACATGTTGATTGCGGAGAAGTGTGCAAACAAATCTTCGCTACCATCATCAGGGGTAATAAATCCAAACCCCTTGGAATCATTGAACCATTTTACTATACCTGTTGCCATTTCTACTTCCTATAAAAACTGGGCCGGAAACCCTAACACTATTTGAATTTCAAGACCGCAAACGGCTCTAACCAGTACTGCAGAGAACTTGAAGCCAAACGCCACATATCGTTTTACGCAAATCTGGTGTTGAAGTCAAGCGGTTACGTTATATTTGTGACGTAAAAATAGACTGATTTTCTCAATATACTTGAAAATTTTGTCGTAATCGTCAAATATGTTAATAATGAGAATAAACTCTGTATTTAGGTATAAAAACTGGCTAATTAATAAGTGGGATAAGTCGTTATGGCAGTCGGTGATTTTGAAAATGTTATACAAGAAAAGACGAGGAGCAAGTTGAAGGCACCTCCATTGTATAAAATTTTATTATTGAATGATGATTTTACTCCGATGGAGTTCGTCGTGCTTGTATTGCAAACATTCTTTTCAATGAATCAGGAGCAAGCGACACAAATTATGTTAAAAGTCCATACGGAAGGAGTTGGGGTCTGCGGTGTTTATCCGGGTGATATTGCACTCACGAAGGTTAAGCAAGTTGTTGAGTTCTCAAGAAAGAATCAGCATCCACTGAGATGTATCATGGAGGAAAATTAAAATGATTGCCCCGGATTTAGAGGTCAGCCTGCATATGGCATTTGTAGAGTCAAGACAAAAACGCCATGAATTCATTACGGTAGAGCACTTGTTATTAGCGATGCTCGATAATAGCAGTGCAGCGGAGGTGTTAGGTGCTTGTTCAGTCAACCTGGAAGATCTACGAGCCGCATTACTGGACCATGTTGCGCGTCATACTCCGATTGTGAGCGGTGAAGGTGAAGTGGATACACAGCCAACATTGGGTTTTCAGCGTGTTATTCAGCGCGCTATTTTGCATGTCCAGTCATCAGGTAAGAAGGAGGTAACCGGCGCTAATATATTGGTAGCAATTTTTGGTGAAAAAGATTCACATGCCGTTTATTTTTTACAGGAAAAAGGGGTAACTCGGCTGGATGTTGTTAATTATATTTCACATAACATCAAGAAACTGACGCAACATAATGATCCCAAAATGGGCAATGAAAGCGAAGCCGAACTGGAGCAGGGTATAGGTGGTGTACTCGAAAACTATACCGTGAATCTTAATGCTCAGGCGTTAACAAACAAAATAGATCCGCTCATAGGTCGTGATAAAGAAATTGAACGCGTCATACAAACGCTATGCCGTCGCCGAAAAAATAACCCATTATTAGTCGGTGAAGCGGGTGTGGGCAAGACTGCGATTGCAGAAGGGCTGGCAAAGCAGATTGTGGCGGGAAATGTACCCGAACTGTTGTTGAATCATCAGGTTTATGCCTTGGATATGGGTGCATTATTGGCGGGTACAAAATACCGTGGCGATTTCGAGCAGCGATTAAAAGCAGTATTAAAGCAACTGATCGATAATAAAGACACCATCCTGTTTATTGATGAAATTCATACCTTAATCGGTGCTGGTGCAGCTTCTGGTGGCGCTTTAGATGCTTCCAATCTCTTGAAGCCCGTATTGAGTACTGGAGAACTAAAGTGCATTGGTGCGACCACGTATAACGAATATCGTGGAATTTTTGAAAAAGATCATGCTTTATCACGACGTTTTCAGAAAATTGATGTTTCTGAGCCGAGTGTGGATGAAACGGTCGCGATACTGCGCGGTCTGAAATCTCGCTATGAATTACATCATAAAGTTAAATATACCGCGGGTGCACTGATAACAGCAGCAGAACTGTCAGCGCGTTATATTAATGACAGGCATTTGCCTGATAAAGCGATAGATGTGATTGATGAGGCGGGTGCGGCCCAACGTATCTTGCCGAAATCAAGGCAGCGTAAAGTGATTGGGAAGCATGAGATTGAAAATATAGTGGCTAAAATAGTGCGTATTCCGCCGCAGAGTGTTTCTTCCAGTGATCGTAATAAGCTAAAGGTACTGGATCGTGATTTGAAAGCCATTGTATTTGGACAGGATCAAGCGATTAATGCATTATCTGCAGCGATTAAAATGGCCAGAAGCGGATTGGGTAATACTCAGAAACCAGTTGGTTCGTTTCTTTTTTCTGGTCCTACAGGGGTAGGTAAAACCGAAGTGGCGCGACAATTGGCCTATGCACTTGGGATTCATCTGCACCGTTTTGATATGTCCGAGTATATGGAGCGCCATGCTGTATCACGTCTGATTGGTGCGCCACCTGGGTATGTTGGTTTTGATCAGAGCGGTTTATTGACTGAATCGATCATAAAACATCCTTACTCAGTGTTGCTGCTGGATGAAATTGAGAAAGCGCATCCGGATATCTTTAATATTCTGCTGCAGGTTATGGATTACGGCACATTAACAGACAATAATGGACGTAAGGTGGATTTCCGTAACGTTATCATCATCATGACGACTAACGCGGGCGCTGAATCACTGACTAAGACTTCGATTGGTTTTACCAGGTCAACTCAGGCAGGGGGTGAAATGACGGATATAAAGCGGTTGTTTACACCCGAATTTCGTAATCGATTAGATGCCATTATTTCATTTTCTGCTTTGGATCCGGCGGTTATTTTGCGGGTTACAGATAAATTCCTGATCCAGCTTGAAACACAGCTGCAAGAGAAGAAAGTAGAGGTCACGTTTACTAATGAATTGCGGCAATATCTGGCTAAAAACGGTTTTGATCCACTGATGGGCGCAAGACCGATGGAGCGCCTGATACAAGATACCATTCGTAGCGCCTTGGCCGATGAATTATTGTTTGGACGACTTGTCAATGGCGGCAAAGTGGTCGTAGATATCGATGCTCAGGGTGAGGTGAAGCTTCAGTTCGAAGAAGAGGTCGCGGCTGTTTCATAATTTTGATTTGCTGTGTTTGTGTCTATCTGTATCGAGCAGCAGCTGGATGCCTACGGTTATGTGGCAGAGGGTCGTTATCTGGAATAGTTATCCGGAATAGACTGGTTTGACCGTTATGCCTGTTTTTTTATGATTACCGGTTTAGGGAAAAAATGAGATATTTGCCTGTTTCTGCTACGATTATACTGTTCGTCTTTTTGTTGTCCGGGCAAGTTGTATTTGCTCAGGCAGAGTATAAGTGGCGGCTTGCTATGTCCTGGCCTAAAGGAACGCCGATGCTGCATAACGCAGCAGCCCGTTTTGCCAGTAACGTAGAGAAGATGTCGGGTGGGCGCATGCATATTATAGTCGATGCACCCGGTAGACACAAAGCACCTTTGGGTGTTTTCGACATGGTTCGATCTGGTGCATACGAGATGGGACATACTGCTTCTTACTATTATAAAGGCAAAGATCCGGCGACAACCTTTTTTACAACGACACCATTTGGCATGACCCCAACGGAGATGAATGCATGGTACTACTACGGAGGTGGTCTCGCGTTATTGAACAAAGTTTATGCCCGCCATAATATTGTTGCTTTTCCTGCGGGCAACACCCATATACAGATGGGTGGATGGTTTAGAAAAGAAATTAACTCGCTGAAGGATTTAAAGGGGCTGAAGATGCGCATTCCCGGGCACGCTGGCGAAGTGGCGGGAAAAGCGGGCATGACGCCGGTTAATGTTCCGCCCGGGGAATTATATGCGGCATTGGAGCGAGGCACGATTGATGCCGTAGAATGGGTTGGTCCTGCTAATGACGAGAAAATGGGGTTTCAGAAGCTTGCGCCTTACTATTATGCCGGGTGGCATGAGCCGGGCGCTGAACTCCATCTATTTATCAATAAACAGAAATTTAATGCGTTGCCGGAAGATTTGAAAGCGATTATTGCTGTATCAGCAAAGGAAGCTTCATTCGACATGCTGTCAGAATCTTTTTTTCGTAATGCAATGGCATGGGAAGCCATGAAGAATGAGCATAATATTAGTATTCGTACCTTCCCTCAAGACGTCCTCGATGCATTTAAAAAAGCGAATAACGAGCTGCTCGTACATATCGCAGGTAAATCGCCTTACGTAAAAGAAGTCATTGAGAGTCAGCAGATATTCCTTGCCAGAATGAAGGACTGGTCCAGAATCACGGATGAGAGTTATTTAAAATTGCGTTAGTCGCTGCTTTGCGTAAAAAGATCAGATTACCGCAGTTATCGATTGCTTTGTTGAGTCATGTTTCTGCCGGTAATGGTAAAATACATATTTTCTCAGTTTCTAATAATTTCAAAGGGTTGATATCATCATGTTTTCCCAGAAACAAACTATCGCGAATACCGATTCAGATTTATGGCAGGCAATGGAAGGGGAAGTCCGGCGTCAGGAAGAATACATTGAGTTGATTGCTTCGGAGAACTATGCCAGTCCCGCAGTAATGCAGGCACAGGGATCTGTTCTAACAAATAAATATGCTGAAGGCTATCCGGCCAAACGTTATTATGGCGGATGCAAATATGTGGATATGGTTGAGCAGCTTGCGATTGATCGCTTAAGGGCGCTGTTTAATGCTGAGTATGTCAATGTTCAACCACATTCCGGCTCACAAGCTAATGCTGCGGTCTATCTTTCTGCTTTGAAGCCTGGCGATACATTGCTGGGTATGTCGTTGGCGCACGGTGGTCATCTAACGCATGGTTCTAGCGTGAATCTCAGTGGAAAGATTTTTAATTCGGTTTCTTACGGACTTAATCTGGAGACTGAAGAGCTGGATTATAATGAAGTGGCACGATTAGCACATGAACATAAGCCAAAAATGATCGTTGCGGGTGCTTCATCTTATGCACGTATTATAGACTGGAAACGTTTCCGTAAAATCGCTGATGAGGTGGGTGCTTATTTGTTTGTCGATATGGCCCATTACGCCGGGCTAATAGCAGCCGGTTTTTATCCAAACCCGGTTGGTATTGCTGATTTTGTTACTAGCACTACGCATAAGACGCTGCGTGGACCACGAGGCGGCGTTATTATGGCTAAGCCAGAGCATGAGAAGGCATTGAATTCGGCCATTTTTCCGCAAACCCAGGGTGGGCCGCTGATGCATGTCATTGCTGCTAAAGCAGTAGCCTTCAAGGAAGCGGCCAGTAAGGAATTCAAGGATTATCAGGAGCAAGTAATTGAAAATGCACGTGTGATGGCTAAGGTACTCAAAAATCGCGGTTTGCGGATTGTATCCGGGCAAACAGACTGTCATATGTTTTTAGTCGATCTTCGCGCCATGAATCTTACGGGTAAACAGGCTGAGGAATCTTTGGAACTGGCTCATATTACGGTGAATAAAAATGCAATTCCCAATGATCCGCAGAAACCGTTTGTTACCAGCGGTATTCGTATCGGATCTCCGGCAATGACGACCCGTGGTTTTAGAGAAATAGAAGCGGAGCAGCTGGCGAATCTGATTGCAGATGTACTTGAGGCTCCTGAAGATGCTGCTGTATTGTCGCGCGTAGCAGAGGAGGCAAAAGCATTGTGTGCAAAATTTCCGGTCTATGGATAGTCAGAATTGCCGTAGATCAGGTTTATGAAAATTAATATACTGGATCTCATGATAGAAAAGATCGCGTGCAAAGGTTTCAGGATGATCTAGCCTATAGGTTTGGCGAATTATGAAATGTCCTTTTTGCAATGCAGATGACACCGGTGTAGTCGATTCCCGTGTCAGTGAAGACGGCGACAGAATACGTCGCCGTCGAAGGTGTTTAACGTGTGACAAACGCTTTACTACTTATGAAACAGTTGAGTTACGCTTGCCTCAGGTAGTGAAACATGATGGGAATCGTGCTGAATTCGATCGTAATAAATTACTGACAGGTTTTATGCGCGCGTTACATAAACGCCCGGTTCCTACTGATTATGTAGATGCGGCAATAGACCGTATCGTACAGAAATTGCTCGGTATGGGAGCGCGTGAAGTATCTTCGCGTAGTATCGGCGAAAGCGTGATGGAAGAGCTCTATAAACTGGATAAAGTGGCTTATATTCGTTTTGCTTCGGTTTATAAGAGCTTTCAGGATGTCGATGATTTTCGTGATGCGATTAAAGAAGTTCAGAAACCAAAACCAAAAGATAGGTAAAGTTGATCGTTACCCGATCACAAGGCGTGCTGTTGTCTCGATTACCTTTGCTGGATGCGGTTTAGCTTAAGTAATCAATATCAGGTATAGTCTCCAGCATGTTCTCTTCTATTGATTATATCCACATGTCGCATGCTTTACGACTTGCTGAGCAAGGTTTGTATAGTGCGAGTCCTAACCCCCGCGTAGGTTGTATCATTGCATATCAGGATCAGGTTGTTGGCAGCGGTTGGCATGAGCGTGCCGGGCTAAACCATGCAGAAATCAACGCACTCAATATGGCTGGTGCAGCAGCGAGGGGTGCAACGGTTTATCTCACACTAGAGCCTTGTAGTCATTATGGACGTACTCCGCCTTGTACGAATGCCCTGATCCAGGCAGGCGTTGTTAAGATTATCATTGCGATGGAAGATCCAAATCCATTGGTATCTGGAACGGGATGTGCGTTATTGAAACAGGCAGGAATTGAGGTGCAGGTTGGCTTACTGGAAGAAGAGGCATATGCGCTGAATATTGGTTTTATCACTCGCATGACAGATCGAAAGCCATGGGTTAGATTAAAGATTGCAGCGAGCCTGGATGGCAAAACCGCATTGAATAATGGGATGAGCCAATGGATAACCGGGCAGGCAGCACGGGAGGATGGGCATCGGTGGCGCGCTCGTTCTTGCGCTGTGATGACCGGTATCGGAACATTACAGGCGGATGACCCCGCGCTGACGGTGCGGCATATAGAGACAGTCAGGCAACCGAAGAAAGTAGTGGTTGATAGTCATTTGACCTTATCGTTAGACGCCAATGTGTTGCGTGGCGCGGAGACTTTCATTTTTACAGCATCAAATAATCGGGAGAAAATCGCCGCGCTGGGTGATCTGGGTGCGCAGGTGGTGGTATTGCCAGATACGATTGGCCAGGTTGATCTTGTTGCTATGATGCGTGTTTTAGCCGATTCCGGCATGAATGAATTATTGGTTGAGGCGGGTTGTCAGCTGAATGGTTCATTGATTAAAGCCAGGCTGGTTGATGAGCTGATTATTTTTCTTGCGCCTCATTTACTCGGTGATCAAGCGCGTGGGATGATCAATTTACCGGAATTAACCAATCTCGAGCAGAAGCAGGTACTCGAGATTCGGGATTTACGCATGCTAGGGCAAGATATACGAATTATCAGCCGGTTTTCACAAGTGTGATCAAAGATTCTAAACGGATGGCTAGACGTTACGGATGTTTTTGGAGAAATGTGTACTCAGGGTGGGGTATGCCGGATTTATTCCTTGTGGGGTTTTTTGGAAAGTTTGCGTTGTAATGTGCGCCGGTGCATGTTCAGTATTCTTGCCGTTACAGAAATATTATTATCGTTCTCATTTAGAATGCGGTGGATATATTCCCATTCGAGACGACCTACTGATAAGGGATGTGCATTAATAGGGGTATCGGTATCGCCAGTCGTTCGCTCAAATGCGGCCATAATGTCATCAGCATCGACCGGTTTTGCAAGGTAGTGGGTTGCTCCGAGTTTGATTGCTTCAACGGCGGTTGCAATGCTGGCGTAACCGGTCAGCATAACAATACGGGTACCTGGATCTAGCAGGTTTAGCTTCTCGACCAGAACCAATCCCGACTCGTTGGATAATTTAAGATCAATGACGGCGTATTCCGGCGTGGAAGATTCGGTATATTCCAGTGCCTCCTCAATGGTATGTATACAATGCACATTGAACCCTCGTTTTGTCATGGCTTTTGCAAGCACATCACAAAAAACAGTATCATCATCGACAATGAGCAGGCTTGGTTGTTCATGGCTTTCTACGGGTAATGATACTGTCATGCAGGTTGTCCTATGAGCGGTAAAGTGACTTGTATACAAGCGCCTCCATTTTCATGGTCGAATAGGTGGACGCTGCCGCCAAAACGTTCTATGTTTGCGTTGGCCAGGAATAAGCCGATTCCAAAACCTTGCCCTGGTGCCTTGCTGGTAAAAAAGGCTTCACCTGCGTGCTGCTTGGCTTCAACAGATAAGCCTTCTCCGTCATCAATGATTTCTAGATGGAGTTTTTGATGATCCCAATTACTTTTGATATCGACACATTTTGATGATGCATCGGCGGCATTATTTAATAAATTTAAAATAGACTGGCTGAGTAAGTGGTTATTCATGATTTTTGGTGTGGGCTGTATCCCATCGGAATGATAGGTAAATCTGACTGAGGGTCGTATTAATCTCCATTTATCCAATATCTGGGAGAGAAAATGGTCAACTGATTGTCCGCTGCCTTCTTCCGCTCTTGTTTGTCCCGCATCGGCCAGTAGCTGCGTTAATGTTTGCTTACAGTGCCTGATTTGGTCTCGCAGGATGCGAATATTGTTTTGAAATTCGCTATCTAACAGGTATTCATGTTGTAATTCACCGGTTACAACGGCCATGGTCGAAAGCGGCGTTCCCAGCTCATGTGCAGCGCCTGCAGCTAAGGTACCCAATGCAATAATTTGCTCGTTACGTAATGCTTGTTCTCGTACTTTTGCCAGATCTCTGTCCCGATCGCGTATAGAAATACTCATCTTGACCACAAATCCGGCAATGATTACGGTACTGAGCATAAAAGCCAGCCACATTCCAACTACATGCAGGTTAAATTCTGTCATGTGTTCGCTATGGTCACTGCTGTGATCATGCGGTAATGGCATATAATTAAATAACAAGAGTGAATAGCAGCTGATAGTGATGGTTGCCATTACCCAGGTATAGCGCCATGGGAGGGTGGCGGCAGTGATCGTCAGAGGTAACAGATAGAGTGAGATAAATGGATTGGTTGAGCCGCCGCTGAAATACAATAATGCACTGAGTGCAAGTACATCGATTAGCAATTGCGCAAAGAACTCAATATGAGATACCGGCCAATTATGGCTTAAACGTAGCCTTGTGAGTAGATTCAGCGCTGCGAGCACGGCCACCACGATAATCATTTCTGTCCAAGGCAGTACGATTTCAATGATCCAATATGCCATAGCAATTACGGCGCATTGAGAGATGATTGCAATATTTCTCAGTAAAAATAAGCGCTGCAAGTTTCTACTCAGGGGAAATTGATTGAGATCACTAAACATGTTGATTGTTCATCTGGATTTTTATGCGTACTTTAACGTAAATTATGGCTGATAGCCTGTGACAAATTGTCGCATATCTATTTTCGAGTCACATGAGCGGGTGTGCTGGCAGGGCGCTATGGGCCGTTATTCGCCGGCGACTGTAGTCCATGGTTGCTGTGGTTGTCGGGAGTGCCGTTATAGATAGAATTTTCATGCGGTCGATGATCAAGGCCGGTTGCCGGGAGAGATAACAGCCGTAGTATTACTCAAAATTACCGATGAACGATTATTGACACAGGCGGTGATCAGTTTGCTTTCTAAATCATCCGTAATTTTGTCTGCAGAATTTTGTTGGTATCAGTATTTCCGGTTATTGCTGATGAGACATCGGTCAATTTGTGGGTGCTTTCTATGAGAACAAACAGACGTTTGCTTATTTGCGGGCAGTTGAGTCATCACGTCAGGAAAGAAACCCGGTCATGTGGTGAATTCAAGTAACAGGCAGTTCGCCGCTCGACTCTAAACGGGTCTGAGTGATTATCCAACAAAATGATAATGCGAAAGGATTCTGAATCATGGTAACGAATAGTTTTTTCAGTTAGAATCGAGCTCCAGTTTTTACCTTTTATCGTCGTAATGGACGTTATCTTCTTGGTGCCATTTTATGATTCTTGTCCTTATTCCAGATACTCGGCCTGATAGTCCGGAGTATAAACAATTATTGGCACATCTTGCCAATCTGCCGGGTATTACGACACGCGTGCATATTGAGGTGGGTGCAGAACAATCGCTGACAGAAGTTTATCTGATTGGTAATACAAAAGCGTTATCTATTGAAGATATCCGGAGTCTCCCCTGTGTTGACCGGGTGGTGAGGATTTCTGAAGAATATCGTGTGCTGGGCCGGCACAGGAACGACGATCGTCCGACGCATTTTGACTATAACGGCGTTCGCTTTGGTCAAGACACACTCAATGTGTTCGCTGGATTATGTGCAGTCGATACCATAGAACATGTCGAAATGATGATGAAGGCATTGCGTGATCAGGGTCAGGTTTGTGCGCGTATGGGGGCTTATAAACCGCGCACCAGTCCTTATGCATTTCAGGGGCATGGGAAAAATTGTCTCCCTTATGTATTTGAGTTAGCAGGAAAATATGATTTAAAAGTCATTGCGATGGAGATTACGCATGAATCTCATCTGGAAGAAATCAGTAAAGCACTTTATCAAACAGGTAATCCAACGGGTGTGATGTTGCAGATTGGGACGCGTAATACGCAGAATTTTGAGTTGTTGAAAATTGTTGGGCGTCAGCAGCATTATCCGGTGCTCATCAAGCGGGGTTTTGGCATCACTTTGGATGAATCACTGAATGCGGCTGAATATCTGGCTTCCGAAGGGAATCGGAAGGTCATATTTGGTTTGCGTGGAATGAAGACGAATATGGCTGACCCGCACCGTAATTTCGTAGATTTTGCGCATGTGCCGGTTGTCAAACGTCTGACACGGATGCCAGTATGTATTGATCCGTCACATTCTGTTGGTGCGCGGACTCATTCACCCGATGGCATATTGGATATCATGCATGTGACGGCTCAAGGCGTGATTGCCGGCGCCAATATGGTGCTGGTAGATTTTCACCCTGTGCCCAGTAAGGCGCTGGTAGATGGCCCGCAAGCATTATTAATTCGAGAATTACCCCAGTTTTTGGAAGATATCAGCATTGCGCGGGAAGCTTATAACCAGCGGGTTGCGTTGGCTGCGCGTTATCAGAAAAGACAAGATGATGACCTGGAGTGAGATATCTGCAATGCCGGTCTTGGACTGGATGCGAGCGATTCATTCAAGCTGATATGGATGTCTGTTTTATGGAGAATAACAAATGATCAAAGTATTGCTCGCAAATCCCAGAGGTTTTTGTGCAGGAGTCGATCGTGCAATTGAGATTGTCGAGCGCGCATTGGCAACGCATGGTGCTCCGATTTATGTACGCCATGAGGTGGTGCACAATCGTTTTGTCGTGGAAAATCTGGAAAAAAAAGGTGCCGTGTTTGTCGAGAATCTGGATGAAGTCCCTCAGGACAGTATCTTGATTTTTAGTGCGCATGGTGTTTCTCATGCAGTAAGACAAGAGGCTGCATCACGCAAGTTGAAAGTGTTTGATGCAACCTGTCCGTTGGTGACCAAGGTGCATGTGGAAGTCGCAAAGATGCGCAGGGATGGAAAAGAGATCGTTATGATCGGCCATCAGGGCCATCCGGAAGTTGAAGGGACGATGGGGCAGGTTGAAGGCAAGGGTAAAGGGATGTATCTGGTGGAAACCGAGCAGGATGTCGATGTACTGCAAGTAGAGGATGCCGCTAATTTAGCTTATGTTACTCAGACTACTTTATCGGTGGATGATGCCACGCGTGTGATAGAGGCATTGAAAAAGCGTTTTCCGATGATTACAGGCCCTAAGAAAGACGATATTTGTTATGCAACGCAAAATCGCCAGGATGCGGTTAAGAAGATGATCGGACAATGTGATCTGGTGATTGTAGTGGGTTCTCCTAATAGTTCAAATTCCAATCGTTTATGCGAAGTAGCGCGTAACGCTCACGTGGATGCCTATATGGTCGACAGCGCTTCTCAATTACAAGAAGAATGGTTTATAGGAAAGAGTCGCGTGGGTATTACCGCAGGGGCCTCTGCTCCGGAAATACTGGTGCAGCAAGTGATATTCCGTCTCAAGGAAATAGGAACCGCGCAAACAGGCGAGGAAGTGATGATCAGTGAATTGAGTGGCGTTGTGGAATCGGTCGTGTTTCCATTACCCAAGACTACTTGATTCAATGGCATCAATAGATATCAATATTCAAGTTAACGTGTTTCCCCATCCCATTTGATAAGGAGTTGTATCAAATGGCTGCGGTGCGCCTGTCATCTCATTGAATAGAATTTCTGCGCTCGCGGGTGCCATCGTGACGCCATACCGGAAGTGCCCACAGTTGATATAGAGATTATTGAGTAGCGGATGTTTCCCGATAGTAGGGATATTATGGGGTGAGGCCGGACGCAATCCCGCCCAGTGTCGTATTATCGGTATATCGTGCAGTCCTGGTAATAATATGGCTGCGCGTTTCAATAAATCCTCGCGTGCAATGCGGGTTGTTTGCTTATTAAAGCCGACATCTTCTAATGTGCTGCCCACTAACACATGGCCATCGCGACGCGGAATAATATATAGATTCTGCTGTAATAGCAGGGTGCGTACGGGCGGGGTAGCAAATTTGAATAGGAGCATTTGCCCCCGGATTGGCTTGATATCCAGTCCGAGCGCTTGTGGCCCCAGAATTTCTTTGCTCCAGGCCCCGGCTGTTACAATATAGTGATCCGCATGCCACCTGCCGGATGAGGTTGCCAGGGCGCTGACCCGCCTCCCTGTAGCCATGAGATTATGGACTGTACAATATTCAACGATCCGCCCGCCCAGTGTAATGACCCGATGCTGTAATGCGCGTAGTAAACGCGGACTGCGTACTTGTGCAATATCCGGTAAAAACAGTGCTTGTCCTGATTCTGCGTGATGATGCAGCTTCATTGCATGTGCCGCACACCAGTGTTGCGCAGCCTGTGAATTATAAGGCGGCAATACTCGCATGCCGCTTACTTCATATTCAGCATCAATATTTGTGGTGTGTCGCAATGTGTTAATCCATGCCGGGAATAGGCGGGCGCTATAACTGGTGAGACGGGTTACATCGTCGCTATAATGCCATGGGCAAAGGGGTGACAGGATTCCACCACCGGCCCACGATGACTCTTGTCCTGCCTCATTACGTTCGAGTATCGTAACCGTTGCGCCCTGTGTCAATAGCCGTTCTGCTGTGGCCAATCCAATGATCCCAGCGCCAATTATAATGACATCTTGTTTCATTACACTTTGGCGGCTCATTTTGCGTATAAATCCATGCATGATACGCCAGTTGTCAGCGATATTTCGATGGGCTGCCAGGCAGCTGATAGGAGCGGCCATTCTGGACTGAAATATTTTATAGCGCTGAGACGGAAATGAAGCGCGATGTATCAGATTCAAGCTTATTAAGATGATAGCCGTTAGTATTGAGCAATCCATTGCGCCGTGTACAGGACGGGCGACGGGTAGAAAATTTTGTCGGAGTATTTATAATAATGGGAAAGAAACAGAGCATCAGACAGATTAAGCAAAGCGGTTTTACATTAATTGAAGTAATGATTGTCGTCGCGATCATCGGAATTCTGACAACACTGGCTTACCCGTCCTATCAGCAATATATGATCAGAACACACCGTGCAGCGGCTCAAACACAAATGATGGATATTGCCAATCGTCAGCAGCAGTTCTTATTAATGAACCGGAATTATGCGGACAAGGCGACGCTGGAAGCCAGCGGGTTTAGTCTGCCAGCAGATATCAGCAGTAAATATAGTTATACTATTGTGCTTGGCGGTGGTGCTTCCCCTTCCTATACATTGACCTTTATACCGAGTGGTTCACAAGCCAGTGATGGCAATCTAGTCATAACGCATGAGGGAGAAAAAACGCCTGCGGATAAATGGTAATCAGATCAATGAATTTTGTATTTTTTCCACCAGTTATGCACCGGATGCGTGGTGTGTCGCTGATCGAAGTTCTGGTAACGATTGTGATTCTGGCTGTCGGCCTTTTGGGTCTTGCGGGTTTGCAGTTACGTCTGCAATCTTCCGAGATTGAGGCTTATCAGCGGACGCATGCACTGATATTGCTTGAAGATATGGCTAATAGAATCGCCGCTAATCGTAAGAATGCGGCAAGCTATGTCACCGATCTGGTAGGCACAGGCGATAGCCAGCCTGATCTCTGTTTGGGAAGCGGCCAAGGTTTTGATGTCTGTCAATGGAGTCATGCCCTGAGAGGTGCTGCTGAACAATCAGCGTCCTCCAGTAATGTGGGTGCGATGATCGGGGCCCGTGGCTGTATTGAGAGTTTGGGTACTGCTGATCAATTCCTGATTACCGTTGCATGGCAAGGATTGACTCCCATTCAGGCTTCTGCATCTCGTTGCGGGGCAGGCTTATACAATGGTGAAGCCGGGTCAAGCTGTGTGAATGATCTGTGTCGGCGTACGATGAGTACAATTGTGCGCATTGCAGATCTGGGATCACTATGAAGCTTCAGAGCAGGATCATGTCGACCATGCCATCGGGTCGTTGTCTGCATTTTCAACAGATGGGCTTTTCGCTGATTGAATTAATGATTTCCATTACGCTGGGCTTGCTGGTCATGACAGCCGTACTGGCGCTTTATCTGGATTTATCGCGCAGTAACGCGGAATTAGCCAAAATGAATCGGCAAATTGAAAATGGCCGATTTACCATTCAACTATTACAACAGGAATTATGGCATGCGGGTTTTTGGGATACTTATGTGCCACCTTCGCCCGCATTAATGCCACCAACGGGCATACCGAATCCATGCGTGGGATTTTCCAGTTGGAGTGCTGCCGATATTGCGAACATCTACGCGATTCCGGTACAGGGTTATGTGGCGGGGGGCACGTTGCCGGCGGCGTGTGCCGGTATTATCAATAACCTGCAATCCGATTCAGATGTGCTGGTCGTCCGGTATGCGGCAACTTGCGTAGCGGGTATTGTCAATTGTGAAAGCTACAATGCTGGCAAGCTTTATTTGCAAACACAGTCTTGTGTCAATACCAGTCATGCAAACTATGTTGCTAGCGCAGAAAATGTCCCCGTACTGGGCACACCCGGAGCGGTAGTATATCGGAAAGACTGCACGACACCCGCCGATCGGCGTAAATTAATCACGTCCATTTTTTATGTACGCAATTATTCGGTGACCGAAGGTGATGATATTCCAACGCTCATGCGTGCTGATTTGGACTCGAAGAGCGGTAGTGTCGTGATGCAGGCGGGACAGCCGATGATAGAAGGCATTCAGAGTCTCAAACTGGAATATGGCCGGGATATCGATGATGACGGCAGTGCCGATAGCTTCAGTGATTGCAGTGCCTGTACGGCCACCGACTGGGCCAATATTGTGGCTGTTCGCATTTATGTTCTGGCGCGTAATCTGGAGGCCTCATCAGGTTATGCCGAGAATAAATCTTATACGCTTGGATCGACCATTCTGGGGCCTTTTAATGATGGATTCATGCGTCACGTCTATACCAGCTATGTGCGCCTGATTAACCCTTCCGGTCGGAAAGAAAAGCCATGATAACGCACGAGGTTACTGCCAAGGAACGGGGGGCGACTCTGGTCGTCGGATTAATCATGCTGGTCGTGATTACGCTACTGACTGTTTCGGCTTTTAGACTCACCGGGGGAAACCTCAAGGCGGTAGGAAACATGCAATTCAGGAATGAAGCGATTGCTGCGGCGAACATGGCGATTGAGCAAATGATAAACACGCATTTCGCCACGTTGAATCCTGCTGACTACCCTGCACTCATTAATGTCGATATTGATCAGAACAATACGATTGACTATGTTGTCAGCGTCAGAGTTCCAACCTGTATCAAGGCCACACCTGCATCAGTCAATTTTTCGGAACTGAGCGGAGTGAATGCCAATATCACAAATTCCGGTGATTACCTGACCTTATGGGAAATTGAAGTAAATGTGGAGAATCAGGCAACCGGTGCTTCAATCATAGCTAAGCAGGGCATCAATAAGCGTTTGACGCTGAGCGAATATATTATTTCCACATGTTAAGTCAATCAGGCTGGGGGGAAGCATGCGCACTGTATGGAGAAAGCTCTTATTAGGGATTAGCCTGGCGAGTTTGAGCCTGGTTTCGGTAGCAGAAGATATTGATCTATTTACGGGTGTGGCCCCATCCGCTGTCGAGGATCGAGCGAATATATTGATTATATTGGATAACACAGCTAACTGGGAGCAGGCGTTCACGAATGAGGTAGCGGCACTGGTTGCCGTACTCAATGGCCTGGAAGCAGACCGATTCAAAGTTGGCCTGATGATGTTCAGTGAAACGGGGGGAGGTAACGGCAATCCGGATGGCGGGTATGTACGTGCCGCCATACGTTTGATGAATACAGCAAATAAAGCGCTCTATCGGGGTTTGTTTGAGTCTGAAGAAGGTCTGAATAAAGGTCCGAATAAAGGTCCGAATAAAGGTCTGAATAAGCAGGATGATAAATCTAATGGGGGTAAGTTGGCTTTGACGATGGCTGAGGCGTATTATTATTTTTCAGGCGAGCAGGCTTATGCCGGTCACAATAAAGTCAAGCGGGATTATGCGGGTAATTCATCCGGGACAGCCGAAGATAAGGCGGTGTATGCGCTCGAAGGTAATGCGTTTGATTCTGCAACGGCAACCAAATATAAGAGTCCGGTTGAATCAGGCTGTCAGAAAAACTTTATTATTTATATCAGTAATGGTGCGGTGCAGGATAACAGTTCTGATACAACTGAAGCAAATACTCGATTGGTTGCATTGGGTGGTAATACAACAGAAATTTCCCTTTCTCCTCCCGGGTCTCAATCGAATGCCGCTGATGAGTGGGCGCGGTTTATGGCAGCGGATGCGAGTACTCGGATTGTTACCTATACAGTGGATGTGGACCCGGTTCTGAATGGTCAGGGCCCTGGATTTACCGCCCTGCTCAAAAGTATGGCCGGCAACGGTCGGGGAAAATATTTTTCGGTTGATTCATCGGTAGATGCTGGTATACAGATCATAACCGCGCTTAATAGGATCTTCTCTGAAATTCAAGCCGTTAATAGTGTATTCGCCTCAGCCAGCCTGCCGATCAGCGTAAATACCCAGAGCACATTCCTGAACCAGGTATTTGTTGGCATGTTTCGGCCGGATGCCAGTGCGGCTCCCCGCTGGCATGGAAACCTGAAACAATATCAATTTAAAGTGGGGATATCTGGCGAGGGTTTATCTCTTAATCTGGCGGATGCAGACGGTGCGTTGGCGATTAACAAAAATACCGGTTTTATCACGCAATGCGCGCGCAGTTTCTGGACACCCGGTACGGATAATATGGACAGCTACTGGTCTTTTAATCCCCAAGGCCTGTGTACGACGATTGCTAACTCGGCGCAATCGAATACGCCGGATGGGGAGGTGGTGGAAAAAGGCGCAGCAGGGTATCAATTGCGGGCTATAGCGCCCTCCTCGCGCACCATCAAAACCTGCAATCCGGATAGCTGCACGGGATTAGTTAATTTTAGTACAGCCAATACCGCCATTACGTCTGCTTTATTGAATGCCGCAAATAATACGGAACGGACCCGGATTATCAACTGGTCGCGCGGGATGGATGTGAACGATGAAAATAATAATAGCAATTTTGAAGAAATGAGACCCTCTGCGCATGGCGATATTGTGCACTCCCGTCCGCTGGCGGTTGACTATGGCGGCAGTACCGGTGTGGTCGTATTTTATGGTGCCAACGATGGCATGTTGCATGCGGTTAATGGCAATCAATCCACTAATATCGGCAGCTATTTGCCCGGGAGTGAATTGTGGTCGTTTATTGCGCCAGAGCATTATGGGAAATTGAAGCGCATTTATGATAACAGCCCGGCCATCACCTTACCCAGCGTGAATGACGGGACAGCCAAGCCTTATTTTTTTGATGGGCCGGTTACCGGACACAAAGAGAATGAGACCGTTTGGATATATGCGACGCAGCGACGAGGGGGGCGAATGATTTATGCATTGGATGCCAGCACACCCACCGATGTGCGTCTGAAATGGCGTCAGGGCTGCCCCAATTTAAGCGATGATGCCGGCTGCACCGCGAGCGGCTTTATCCAGATGGGCCAGACCTGGTCGGCCGCCAAAATTATCAAATCATCGGGCTATGTTTCCGGTGAGACACTCAAACCAATGCTGATCATGGGTGGCGGATATGATCTCTGCGAAGACGGCAGCGCTGATAGCGATCTGAATAGTTGCACCTCTCCTAAAGGCAATCGGGTTTTTGTATTGGACGCGGATAATGGGGCCTTGCTGAAAGCATTTCCAACTGATCGCAGTGTGGCGGGAGATATTACCATCGTACCGAATGCGATTACGGGGTTGGCTGACTATGCCTATGCGGCGGATACAGGGGGTAATCTCTATCGAATTACGATCGGTTCAGCCGCCCCGGAAAGCTGGACAATGACCCGGATTGCCGCGCTGGGATGCAGTACAACTCACTGTCCTGGTGGTGTCGCTAACCGCAAGTTTCTATTTGCCCCTGAAGTCGTTGTCACGCCCGATTTCAATGCTGTTTTAATTGGTTCGGGTGATCGTGAACATCCCTTGCTGAAGCATACGACAACAGTTGGTGTAGATAATGCCTTTTTTATGCTGAAAGATAAGCCCACCGATACGAATTGGTGGTCCAGCGAAGCCGGTCATTGTGAATCCTTGGCATTGGCCTGTATGGCTTCACTCCTGGAAATTGATCCGGACAGTACCACGATGCCGACTGAAGCGGCCTTGAATGCGAAGAAGGGGTGGTATCTGGCCCTGGGTGCGGAGAATAGCTCGCATGATAAAGAGCAGGTCGTGACGGCGGCAATCGTTGTACTGGGGGTGCTCTCTTTCAGTACGCATACGCCAACCAGACAGGATCCGGGGAGCTGTGGGTCCGATTTGGGCCTGGCGCGTGTTTATAACCTCAATTTTCTGGATTCTAGCCCGGTGGGGGCTACCCGGGGTACGGTCATTACCGGTGGTGGCCTGCCGCCATCACCCGTATCCGGTATGGTGAACGTCAGGAATCCGAATACCGGGACAGTGATCGCCGTGCCTTTTATTATTGGCACTCATCCGGATTCGGTACTGGAGGGATTGTCACCTGCGCCTGCGGTGACGCCCGCCCGCTTTAAATCGAGAGCTTATTGGTTTTTGCAGCAACAATAAAAGTAATTAATAAAAACAAGGATGGCCGACATCGATAAACAGGTTTCTTCTGAGCGTGGGGTGACTCTGATTGAGTTACTGGTGGCTTTGTCTATCCTGGCTATTTTATTGGCCGTGGGTGTGCCTGCGCTGAGCCAGTTCTCAGTCAATAGCCGATTGAGTCATTACGCGAATTCAATCTTTTCCGATCTGGCGCTGGCAAGATCAGAAGCAATCAAACGGAATCGCCGCGTGGTGCTGTGTAAAAGTTCAGATGGATTGACTTGTACCAATACAGGAGATTGGAGCCAGGGCTGGATCGTATTCGCTGATCCAGATAATGATGGGAATAGGGATGGCGGAGATTTAATTATACATAAGATGCCCGCATCTGCTCCCGGTTATCGCTTAATGGGAAACAGCCAAATTGATAATTATGTTTCTTATGATTCACAGGGGATGACCCGGCTCGTCAGCGGTGCTTTTCAAGCGGGCACCTTTACACTGTGTCCGCCGGCACCGGCTGCTGCCGGTGCCGGGCGTGAGGTTATATTGAGCAGCAGCGGTCGAGCCCGCGTTGTTAAAATCGCCAGTTGCTCATAAAGCGAGACCTTTGCAAGAGCCCAATAGTTGGAAAATTAACTCCTTTATAATCAATAGTTGAAAACCTCTGGCAAGGGCTTTTGCAAAGGTCTCAAAGCGTAACGCATATGGGCATTATCTCTATTTCTGCTTTGTGAAACGACCGTTGATACTGCCTGTTTCTGCCGCGCCATTCGACTTGATAGAACATCCTGTTTGATCGATCACCGGGTATCCCAATACCAAGTGCGCTGCTGGTCGCATATCACATTCCTTCTGAATATGGTCCGCCTGGCGGCAATCTGGTAAAGAAGGATTAAAGCTGATCCCGATTCTAACCGTTACCCTGTACAGGTCTAATTGTTTGAGCGTTGAGGGTAAAGAGTCATGTGCCGTGTTGCGAATCAGGGATTCACAATGGTTGAGTTAATGGTTGCGTTGAGTGTGGCCGGTATTCTGCTGACCGTTGCGTTGCCAAGCTACCAGGTATTTGTTCAAGACACGCGCTTACTAACCCAGAGCAATCATTTTACCTCTGCCGTTATGCTGACGAAAGGCGAAGCGGTTAAAAGAGGCCGCTCTGCCACGATCTGTCCCAGTACAGATGGGGTAGCTTGTACGGGTGGAACAAACTGGTCTAATGGCTGGATCGTATTTGCTGATGAGGATGGTGATGGTGCGGTGGATATCGGTGAGGAAGTGATTCAAGTGGGTGCCCCGCTGACTGGGGATAATCAATTGAGATCGGGAGTGCGTACCCGGGTTACCTTTGCCGCGAGTGGTTTTTCGCTGGGTTTTAATGACACTTTTTCTTTGTGTGATAGTCGTGGCGCGACTTATTCCAAAGTTTTGATCATCAATAATCAAGGCCGGTTACGTGCAGAGACTGGTACGGGAGTGTGTTCATGAAGCGGCCGTCTTATGACAGACAGCAGACCCGGAACGCGGGTTTCAGCCTGCTGGAGGTATTGGTTACGATTCTGGTGCTGTCTTTTGGTTTGTTGGGGATGGCCAGTTTGATTCTGACGGGTATGCGCAGCAATAATATTGCGCATTATCGTGCGATTGCCACACAACAGACACATGATATGGCTGATCGGATGCGCGCGAATCTGGTGGGAGTCAGCGCGGGCCATTATGATGCACTGGTGGCAGGCATTCCGGCCAGTAATGACTGTATTGCAACTAACTGCAGTGCTGCGCAAATGGCTGTTTATGACCATGCACAATGGAATGCGGCCAATGGCATCCTGCTACCTGATGGTGTGGGAACGGTTGTGGGAAATCTGGCCGGGGGATTTCTGGTGACTGTAATGTGGGCCGAAAAAGAAATGAATGGGGTTACGGATCCTGCTTGTCCAGGGGGTACTCCCGCTGACAGGCGTTGTTTTTCAAGTAGATTCTCGCCATGATGAGGTCCGATTTGAGAGTCAGCCGAATAACCCCTC
>CBDUPR010000002.1:0-144858 GCA_965369175.1 uncultured Nitrosomonas sp. | reverse complement strand
AATACGAACATTTATATACTCGGGAATTCAACAATCTAAAGGAGGTAAGAAAAAGTTTAAATATTTGGTTCAATTGGTACAATCAGGAACGTTTTCATCAAAGTCTTGATGATCTAACACCAGATGAAGTTTACTATCAGAAGTATGCAATTCCTCAAGCTGCCTGAGCTTGATTAACCAGCCATGTTAGAGCTTAATTTATCTTCAGGTTGTCTAGTTAATGGGGGCCACTTCACCTACGTTCAAAGATATACGATAATACACAAGCAATGACATCAAGAGCGACTGCATGGCAATATAGAATAAGTCGCTACCAGAGGAATAATCATGATCACTATATTATCTATTCCATATCTGGAATCGAAGTATCACGCATCAACCTTCCATGCAATATTCCAACTAATTTGTTACAACAAAAATACGATGACTCAGATAAAGAAATTTATTTCGTTTATGACAGCGAAAACAGTCTCTCCACTTTATCGAAGCCTGGCGCTAAACAACGCGAAATTACCGTATCTATTTGAATAAAATGGTATAATTATTACCAATGTTTTTTTGCTCTATTCCATTTATATAATACGGCAGCAAATAAATTATAAATTAGTCTTCCAATATGCTTAATAATCGGCAATCTCAATATTTTAGCTTTCCAGTTCTCGCTTGGCGAGTTTCCCCAGATTGCTATAAATGCATCGAGCCCAACATATAAATTGCCATTATCATCTATAACATGTAGACGTTCCCTCACAAATTTGAGGTCAGCATTAATCTCATTTACTAGAGCGTTATCAGAGTCAATATCCTTCCATTCAATCTCACATTTCTCCATTCTATTTTTCTGTTTCTCTATGCCGGCGTTACACACCGGACATGCGGAGTTGTAATAAACTTTTATTTTACAATTGTTTTTCATGATTTCCCCATTACGGTATCAGGACAATCTGACATCATACCTATCATAATATGATGCTGTAGAAATGAGATTCATTTTATCGTGGTGTAATTCGATTAACTCTAATTGGCAGAATAGTCATTTTTGGAATAGCAATCAATCATCTGATGTTAATACATAATCTCTCTTTTCCTGAGTACTCGCTCCGATTGGGGAGAATAAAAATAATGTCATGCTTTCTACTCGAATAATTGGAAAACCTGAGTAATGAGACCGTGCTGTACAGAAAAAACAATCCTATCAGGTTTTTGTGGCATGAAGGAACATCCAAGAGAGTTGCCACATTGCAATAGAAAGCGGTTATATTTTCTTAAATAGACTGCGGATTATTCGCTGGCAGATCGCGATTATGACAGCAATGTAATTATTGAACAGGCAAGGAGGCAGGGTATGGGAATCGTAATCCCCTCAGAGAAGAGGCGCACTGCACATAGATCTTACGACAAGGAGCGCTATAATTTACGGCATCTGGTTGAAAATGCCTTCCTCCATCTCAAGAGATGGCGCGATATCGCCACAAGATGCGCCAAAAATACCGCCTCATTCCTCGCCGCTGTGTAAATCAGATGGATCGATCTTTGGGCAAGTATCTCATGGCGACATCATCCAGCCTATGCAAAGACTTAAGATAAATTGGAAAAATCAGCTAAATATGAAATTCAGATAGAGTACCCTTCTTAGAGCACATAGCGTGCCAAATCTTCACTCTGAGATAGATCCTTCAAACGGCTATCTACATAGGTCGCATCAATGACAACGGTTTCATTACTGTACTTGGATGCATTAAATGAAATTTCTTCCAATAATTTCTCCATCACGGTATGCAGACGCCTTGCACCGATATTCTCAGTTTTACTATTAACCGAGAAAGCAATTTCTGCCAGACGTTTAATTGCGTCATCAGAAAATTCTAATCGAATATCTTCCGTTCTCATTAATGCTTCATATTGACGCGTCAGGCAGGCGTCTGTATTAGTTAATATTTGTTCGAAGTCATTTACACTGAGGCTAGACAATTCAACTCGAATAGGAAAACGACCTTGTAGCTCCGGAATCAGATCCGAAGGTTTGGTAAGGTGAAATGCACCGCTGGCAACAAATAAAATATGATCCGTTTTAATCATGCCGTATTTAGTGGAAACTGTTGTTCCTTCGACCAAAGGTAATAAATCACGTTGCACACCCTGGCGCGACACATCGCTCCCTGAAGTTCCAGAGCGACTGATAATCTTGTCTATTTCATCTAGGAACACAATGCCATTCTGCTCAACATTCTGTACTGCATTTAATTTTAGTTCTTCATCGTTTACCAGCTTAGAAGCTTCTTCTTCAATAAGCAATTTTCTCGCTTCACGAATAGGTAGTTTTCGTGACTTCTTCTTGTCTCCAGTCATATTCTGGAACATGCCCTGGATCTGGGAAGTAAGATCTTCCATTCCCGGGGGAGCAAAAATCTCCATATTAGCGCGCGGAGCGGCGACCTCAATCTCAATTTCTTTGTCATCAAGCTCGCCTTCACGTAGTTTTTTACGGAATTTTTGTCGCGTGCTGTTATCCCGTTCTTCAGCCAGTTTTGATGAATCCGAATCTCTTGCGGGTGGCAATAGCGCATCAAGAATACGATCCTCTGCACGATCTTCTGCATGAGGCTGCTTTTTCCTGGTTTCTTTATCACGCGATTGCTTAATAGCCGTTTCCATCAAATCACGAATAATCGAGTCGACATCACGTCCAACATAACCTACTTCGGTAAATTTTGTAGCTTCCACTTTAATAAACGGTGCATCAGCAAGTTTTGCCAAACGACGCGCGATTTCAGTCTTGCCAACACCAGTTGGGCCAATCATCAGGATATTTTTAGGTGTAATTTCATGTCGCAGTGGTTCAGGAATTTGCTGTCTACGCCAACGATTTCTAAGTGCAATGGCTACAGCACATTTAGCAGTATTCTGCCCAATAATATGTTTATCCAGTTCATGAACAATTTCCTGTGGGGTCATTTGAGACATAGTTAAGATATCTTGAAATTTAAGTAGTTGACAGATGTAAAGGAAGGTTGTTACTTAAAACCAAAGCCTTATGCAAACCTGGATTTCTCTAAAATGAGAATGCCTCGAATACTTTTATTTTTTGCCACATTTAATCAATCGACTCGATTGCATGATCTTGGTTAGTGTAAATACATAGATCACCCGCAATAGCGAGTGACTTACTAACAATTTCTCTGGGTGTCAACGTAGTATTTTCTAGTAGTGCGCGCGCAGCGGCATGTGCATAAGCACCACCACTACCAATAGCCGCAAGACCTAATTCGGGCTCAATAACATCTCCCGCACCGGTAATAATAAGCGTAGTCTGCTGATCAGCCACCACCATCATCGCTTCCAGTTTACGTAAGATACGGTCCGTACGCCAGTCTTTTGCTAATTCAACGGCAGATCGCATGAGATGTCCATGATGTGCTTCAAGTTTACCTTCAAAACGTTCGAATAAGGTAAAAGCATCAGCAGTTCCTCCGGCAAATCCAGCTAAAATTTTATCATGATACAGCCTGCGTACTTTACGGGCGCTGGATTTAGCAACAACGGCACCTAACGTTACCTGGCCGTCGCCACCCAAGGCAACCTGTGTGCCACGTCGTACTGAAACTATTGTTGTCATGATTTATTTTAAATTTTGTTGCAAAGGGGAGATTATAACGCCGATTCACATATAAAATGTAACCTATGTTGACCCATAATATGGATTGAAGGATTCCTTCGCTTTTTTATGTAAGGTAGTCAGGTCATCAATAGAATATGATATTAAAAATTTAAATAAACGGTATAAACCTTGATAGCATCGATATCAGCATATTCAGACATTCTTTGAGTCACTTACATATCACATTTCATCATGATACGATAGGAACGATACAATTGCTCATAGGATGAATTATTTCTTGAGAATGCCTGCTTTCATGTCAAAACGAGCAAACGCAGCACTGGTAAGTTCACCTAGTCGCTTCAGATAAAGTGTTCCCATTTCGGAATAAAATCGTTTTGGTTCGGGGCTCCCCAATACCAATAAACCGATAGGATGGAGCGTCTTAAGCGGAATCATTGAAAATGATTGTAGATCCGATGCATCTTTACCAAACCAATTTTTGATTTCATCCGTTATGTGAGTGCCGCAATATGGATACGTCAGGCTTTCAGAAATGGTGTGAATATCTTCACTTGTTACTGTAAACTCAATCCGTTCCATATCATTACAAGATATATCCCACAGGCGTAATGCGACATGGGGAATCGAGAAATCTTCACGTAAATCGTTATTTAGCCCTTCTAATAGCTCATCAATACTGGAAACGGTAAGTAATTCAATCGATAAGCGGTGCATTTTTTCACCAATAGCATCATTTTCCTCGCCAAAATTAATTAGCTCCAATAATCTATCTTGTAAAGCACGATTTTTATCTCTTAATGTAATAATTTGTCGCTCATTAATCGATATAACTTTACTGTCATAAGGATGTGGCACATGAATATTAGCCAATATATCAGCATATTCGCTAAAAAACTGTGGGTTATCTTGTAAATATTGTATGACTTCTTCCGGTTTCATCTTTATTCCTTGGTTATTACAAGCTAATTTCACCCTGAAATACGGTCACAGCCGGGCCTGTCATCCAGACTGGTTGGTTATCACCATCCCAGCGTATAAGTAGCTCACCGCCCCGAGTACTCACCGTTACATTCGCTTCCAGCAAATTCTGACTGATTCCAGCCACGACAGCAGCGCAGGCGCCCGTTCCACACGCAAGCGTTTCACCAGCACCGCGCTCATATACCCGTAATTTAATATAATTACGATTTATTATTTGCATATATCCAACATTAACCCGTTTCGGGAAGCGCGGATGGCATTCAATCAAAGCGCCTTCGCTCCGTACTGGCGCTTGTTCGATATTCTGAATAATCCGTACGGCATGAGGATTTCCCATGGAAATAACACTGGCTTCTACCTGCCTATCTTCTATATCAAGCAAATAGGATAAAGCACGTGCCTCAGCAACAAAAGGAATTTCTGATGGTTCGAATCTGGGCACTCCCATATTCACGCTTACTTCTCCATTTGCTTCCAATCTAGGTGTTATTAATCCACTCAATGTTTCTACTCGAATTTCATTTTTGTGGATTATTCCATGCTCATGTACATATCGAACGAAGCAGCGAGCTCCATTGCCACATTGCTCCACTTCGCCACCATCTGCATTAAAAATACGATAGCGAAAATCAGCATCCCCGATGGCTTTTTCTACTAATAAAACCTGATCGCAGCCAATGCCGAAATGACGATCCGCGAGTAAACGCACTTGTTCTGGACTCAGCGATATGGATTGGCTAATTCCATCAATAACAACAAAATCATTGCCAAGGCCCTGCATTTTAGTAAATTTTAATTTCATTCAGATAATCGTACGGTTACTGAGATCCCTTATCAATATAACAAGATCACTCATCATAATAAAATTACTGTCAATTTTTATGCGTTATTCTAATTGTAATTGCGCTCGCAATGGGCACCTATCGTAGTGTCAACGCTGATAACCATTTTTATACACCGACAGCTTATCTAATGTATTTCCGCGTATACAGCACAAGGAGAAGACCGCCGCATAACTATGTTTCTGAGCTTTTCTGATTACTTTCAGCATTGATAAATCAAACACTTAAAAATCTTGCCCAGCCAGAGATAACCAGTTATGCAGCGGTCTTAGGAGAGCAAATAATCGTTTCACCCAAAATTAGTTTATTTCACTATATGCCCTAACTTATTAATTATGTTATAACAATCACTTATCCTTTCTGCAGGTAAGCGCACATAAAACAAAAATTTAGTAGCGCGACAGTATACAGCCCTATATGCTGGACGATTATAACTAACGGGAGCAACTGTTATATCTGCCTAATCAAAATAATAAGGATATGAACATATCTTTATGTTAAAAAATAAACAATAAGGATTACAGTACGGACTATAATTTTCGATATTGAATACTTTTCACAAATATTCCGAAACAAGCTAAAAAAACAAATCAGAAATAAACCAAATATTTGATAAACACGGAGTTATCCCTTGTTGCTCTTCTTAAATAAAGCATAATTTGCTATACTTTGCCGCTCCCAAAACAACATTTAGTTAAAATATGAGTGAATACCTCTTTACTTCCGAATCGGTTTCTGAAGGTCATCCTGATAAAGTATCAGATCAAATTTCAGATGCGGTTTTGGATGCCATTCTGAGCCAGGACGTGAATGCACGCGTAGCTTGTGAAACATTATGCAGCACTGGTTTAATTGTTCTATCTGGTGAAATCACCACACACGCTTCAGTTGACTATAATATTATTGCACGAGAAACAGTCAAAAATATCGGCTATACCAGCTCAGAAATTGGCTTTGATTCGAGCACCTGTGCCGTATTAACTGCTTTTAATAAACAATCGCCAGATATTGCACAAGGTGTCAATCGTAGCAAAGAAGAAGAAATGGATCAGGGTGCAGGTGACCAAGGCCTCATGTTTGGATATGCTTGTGATGAAACACCTCAATTGATGCCAATGCCTATTTTTTATGCGCATCGTTTAGTTGAGCGACAGGCCGAGCTCAGAAAAAAAGGCCAGCTTGCATGGTTGCGTCCCGATGCTAAGTCGCAGGTATCCGTACGTTACCAGGATGGTAAACCGCAACGGATAGAAACGGTCGTTATTTCTACACAACATGACCCGGATATTTCTCAAGCTGCACTTACCGAAGCAGTAATTGAAGA
Organism: uncultured Nitrosomonas sp.; assembly: GCA_965369175.1. Classification (GTDB taxonomy): domain Bacteria; phylum Pseudomonadota; class Gammaproteobacteria; order Burkholderiales; family Nitrosomonadaceae; genus Nitrosomonas. The sequence continues at coordinate 138,089 of CBDUPR010000002.1, read as the reverse complement.
GATCATAAAACCCGTGCTCCCAAAAGAAATGCTATGCGAACAGATTCAATATCTGGTCAATCCGACGGGACGTTTCGTAGTCGGCGGACCAATGGGCGACTGTGGTTTAACCGGACGTAAAATTATTGTTGATACCTATGGAGGAGCTGCACATCATGGCGGGGGCGCTTTTTCTGGCAAGGATCCATCCAAAGTAGATCGTTCAGCAACCTATGCTGGACGCTATGTCGCTAAAAATATTGTGGCGGCCGGAATTGCAAATAAATGTGAGATACAGGTAGCCTATGCGATTGGCGTAGCACGACCCGTTTCACTGTTGGTTAATACCTTCGGCACAGGAAAAATCTCTGATGAAGCCATTGCTAAACTGATCGAGCAGCATTTTGATTTACGGCCGCGCGCTATCATCCATACACTTAACTTATTACGACCAATTTATGCCAAGACCGCAGCATATGGACATTTTGGACGTGATGATCCGGACTTCACCTGGGAAGTAACAGATAAAGTAGCACAACTTCGAGCTGATGCAGGAATTTGAGATAGACAACAGATTGTTGCCTATTACCCAATAGCATAAAAGTTTTAAATTTTACCCTCCAAACTGAGGAGCGCTGCAACGGGTAATTCCGTGAGGCTCGGTATGCGAGGACATTGTAACAACGGCGCTCGTTCATACTTAAAAGGATATTCTATGAACGCTGTGCTTAGTCCTAATAGCACCAATTTCACTGACTATAAAATTGCCGATATGTCATTAGCTGAATGGGGCCGCAAAGAAATTGCCATAGCTGAAACTGAAATGCCGGGGTTAATCGCCTTGCGAAAAGAATATGCTGGCCAGAAGCCTTTAGCAGGCGCACGTATCGCCGGTTCTCTACATATGACCATACAAACCGCAGTTCTGATCGAAACTTTGGTCGTACTCGGTGCAGAAGTACGCTGGGCTTCGTGCAATATTTATTCTACACAAGACCATGCCGCCGCTGCCATTGCAGCTCAGAATATTCCTGTATTTGCTTATAAGGGGGAATCACTGGAAGACTACTGGGAATATGCTCACCAAATATTTGAGTGGTCAATTGATGGAAAACCGGACTCCGCAAACATGATTCTGGACGATGGTGGTGATGCAACATTATTACTTATTCTTGGCAGCAAAGCAGAAAAAGACCTGTCAATTATTGCAGAACCCACAAATGAAGAAGAGGAAGCGCTATTTGCTTCAATCAAAAATAAATTAGCAAAACAACCTGATTGGTATTCAAAGAATCTTGCTAGTATTCGTGGTGTTACAGAAGAAACAACTACGGGTGTACACCGTTTATATGAAATGCAGAAGAGAGGTGAATTACCTTTTCCTGCATTTAATGTGAATGATTCTGTCACTAAATCCAAGTTTGATAATCTTTATGGTTGCCGTGAATCACTGGTTGATGGTATTAAACGCGCGACTGACGTAATGATCGCAGGTAAAATCACCGTTGTATGTGGTTATGGTGATGTTGGGAAGGGTTGTGCCCAATCTCTACGTGGTCTGGGCGCGACTATCTGGGTCACTGAAATAGATCCTATTTGTGCACTTCAGGCAGCAATGGAAGGTTATCGCGTTGTGACTATGGAAGAAGCCTGTGAGCAAGCTGATATTTTTGTTACTGCGACAGGTAATTTGCGGGTGATTACTCATGACCACATGCAGAGAATGAAAGATCAGGCTATTGTCTGTAATATTGGCCATTTTGATTCCGAAATTGATATTGCTTCAGTTCAGAAGTATCAATGGGAAAATATTAAACCACAGGTTGATCATGTTATTTTTCCATCCGGCCGCCGTATCATTGTGTTAGCACAGGGAAGACTTGTAAATCTGGGTTGTGCTACGGGACATCCCTCATTTGTAATGTCTAGTTCATTTACTAATCAAGTATTGGCGCAGATGGAACTCTGGCAAAATGGAGAAAAGTACCAGAATAATGTTTACGTTCTGCCTAAACAGTTAGATGAAAAAGTCGCTCGACTTCATCTTGGGAAGCTAGGCGTAAAACTTACAGAACTCACTGATGAACAAGCGCAATATCTCAATCTGGATAAGAATGGACCCTACAAACCAGAAATGTATCGATATTAATTGCAATACTAAAACATAGATAAGAATAGAACAGCGAAAATGTATATTAGTAGTTTTCTGATTCTTATTTGCTTAGCACCTGAACACAGACACTCATAATAGTATCAACTGATAACGAAGTTAAGTTCAATAAAAACGGCAGACTCAGTTGAGTCTGCCGCAAACTTCCGCGACAAACCCTAATCAGGAGGGATTATCTGGTTGGCAAGCGATTGATACTGTCTTCTTGTTTGTAATATTTTGAGCACAATTTTCTAAACTCGGTGCGACTGTAATCGGAAAAATGGAATCACAAAAACAATTTACACCCACTTTCAGTTTCGAACTCTTTCCTCCGCAAACGCCAGAGGGAGTGGAAAAGTTGCGAGCTACCCGTAAACAACTGGCACAGTTTAATCCTAAATTTTTTTCTGTCACTTTTGGAGCAGGTGGCTCTACTCGCGATCGTACGCTTGAAACGGTACTGGAAATTCAAGCGGAAGGGCATGTGGCTGCACCTCATCTTTCTTGCATTGGCTCAACCCGACAAAATATCCGAGCCATACTGGAAAAATATCATCTTAACGGTATTCAGCACATTGTTGCACTTCGTGGCGATTTGCCATCAGGTATGGCACAAGCAGGCGAGTTTCGCTATGCAAGTGAACTGGTAGCATTTATTCGTAAGGAATTTGGTAGCACATTTCACATTGATGTTGCCGCTTATCCAGAATATCATCCGCAGGCTCGCTCAGCACAGGAAGATATAAAAAATTTCAAACAGAAAGTAGAGGCGGGAGCCGATTCGGTAATTACCCAGTATTTTTATAATGCGGATGCATATTTTCATTTTGTAAAAACATGCGAAGCAGCCGGCATAAAAATTTCTATAGTACCCGGCATTATGCCCATAAATAAATTTTTACAGTTAGTCAGATTCTCTGATTCCTGTGGTGCAGAAATTCCTCGGTGGATTCGAAAAAAGCTGGAAGGTTATGGAGATGATAGTGCTTCAATACATGCTTTCGGATTGGATGTTGTGACCGATCTCTGTGAACGTTTACTTAAAGCTGGCGCACCTGGTCTGCATTTTTATACTTTGAATTCGGCAAAATTCGTAACCACTATTTGGCAACGTCTGGGTATCAAATAACATAATGGTTGATTTCAGTATCACCCATGTTTGATAATCGGTTTGTATACGATCACTTTTTTCAAGAGAGCAGAAAGCCAAGCCAGTATATAATAACCGTTCCTGAGAGAGATTAGCATAAACAAAATATAGCAGAAGGTTGTAATAATGAATGATATAAAAATTGACTCAGAAACAGCGAGAATTGATACTTGCGTTCAACATGGCAGAGAAATTTTAGCGACACAGCTCGCACTTATAAAAGATAAAGGTTATGACTTTGCTCCTGAATTCAAGGAAATGACTATTCAGCTCTATTTGCTCGGTGTTATGTGGCGTTTTGCTGAAAGCCTAAACGCTTCAGAAGATGCACGCGAGATGGCTTTCTCGGCAATGCGCACCATATTGATTGATGATGGCGTGCATAAAAAAAATGCACAGAAACGAATTGAATTTCTAAGAAAAATGTCTCAAATTCCAGATGGTAGCAGCGCATTGGCTGTTGCGATTGGCTATGAATCTGTACTTGGAGATCATAGCCTCTCTGAAGTATTTGATCACTATACTGATGAGGTTCAGGTTTCCGGATCTTTCTGGCGGCTCTATGATCGTGGAAAAAAAACAATGCTCTATGGAGGTGCATTTGTCGCTTTTTTCGTAATCTGGTTTATAACCCTGTTCATGCCAGGAAATAGTGCGATTGCTATTCTTGCAGCTGGGCTTATTTCAGCTATGCTATTCGTTATTCCAACGTTTTTAATCGGACTCTTGATCTATCGAATAAAAGTCAAGAAATCAAAGCATTCGGATTTATCCTCATCTTAACTATATAGATTGAGTTTTTTATATTATCTGAATCCACCAGATTTTATCTGAACACGACGAAATATAATTTTAGTATTATTAACAAGGCTTGTTTCAAGAATGTGATCAATCAGACTTTATTTTTGATACACATCTCAATTAGATAGTCTAATTAACCTCTAACGTATAATGAGTGCTCAAATCTTAGATGGGACGTTGATAGCCAGAACAGTACGTGCTGAATGGAAGGTTCGTGCTGAAAATTTATCAAAAAAGGGCAAAAAACCGGGCTTGGCAGTCATAATCGTAGGCGATGACCCTGCCTCGAGTATTTATGTACGTAATAAGGTAAAAGCCTGTAATGAAGTAGGGATATACTCAGAGATACATAGTTTTCCAGGCCATGCTAAACAAGATGAAGTGTTACACTGCATTCAGGAATTAAATAAGGATGCACGAATTCATGGAATTCTTGTGCAATTACCCTTGCCACGACATTTCGAAAGTAATAAGGTGATTATGGCAATCGCTGTAGAGAAAGATGTCGATGGTTTTCATCTTTATAATGTGGGCGCACTGGTAACGGGAAATACAGTATTTCCGCCTTGCACACCTTTTGGTGTGATGGTAATGCTGGAAAAAAATAATATCGCTATTGAAGGCAAGCATGCAGTTGTAGTAGGGCGCAGCAATATTGTAGGTAAACCCATGGCATTGATGCTATTGGAAAAAGGTGCCACTGTCACCATTTGTACATCAAAAACACGTGATTTATCGATATTTACACGCAGTGCAGATATCTTAGTGGTTGCAATCGGGAAGCCGCACATGATTACGGCTGACATGGTGAAACCAGGTGTTATAGTAATCGATGTTGGCATCAATCGCTTGCCTGATGGCAGACTTACGGGTGATGTAGACTTTGAATCACTTAAGGATAAAGCCGGATACATTACACCGGTACCGGGCGGAGTAGGCCCTATGACAATTACCATGTTGCTATGTAACACTATCACAGCGGCCGAAAGATCAGCAATCGTTAGTTAGATATCAATTTTAGAAAATTATTTTAAGTCTAGGAAATGGAATTACAACCTGATATTGATCCACAGGAAACACAGGAATGGCTTGAGGCACTGGAGTCTGTATTAATCAGAGAGGGTGCTGAGCGCGCTCATTTTCTACTAGAAAAACTGGTAGAAAAAGCACGGCGTTCTGGTGCGTATCTTCCCTATAGTGCTAATACTGCTTACATTAATACTATTCCACCCGGCCTGGAAGAGCGCTCGCAAGGCGATAATGCAATTGAGCATCGCATTCGTTCTTATGTGCGCTGGAATGCCATGGCAATGGTGCTGCGTGCTAACAAAGCCACCAATGTCGGGGGGCACATAGCAAGCTTTGCGTCTGCCGCAACACTCTATGATGTGGGCTATAATCATTTCTGGCATGCACCTAGTGAAAACCATGGTGGTGATTTAGTTTATGTTCAAGGACATTCTTCGCCTGGTATCTATGCTTATGCTTTTCTATCAGGACAATTGACAGAAGAACAACTGAATAATTTCCGTCAAGAAGCGGGTGGGAAAGGCCTGTCTTCTTATCCGCATCCATGGCTAATGCCGACTTTCTGGAAATTTCCGACCGTATCGATGGGGTTGGGACCACTCATGGCAATTTACCAAGCACGCTTCATGAAATATCTCGGGAGCCGAGGGCTGGTCAATACCGAAGGGCGTAAAATATGGGCCTTCATGGGTGATGGTGAAATGGATGAGCCTGAGTCATTAGGGGCCATTACGCTGGCATCACGTGAGCATTTGGATAATCTAATATTTGTTATTAATTGTAACCTCCAACGTCTAGATGGGCCCGTTAGAGGAAATGGAAAGATCATCCAGGAATTGGAAGGCGCATTTCGTGGTGCTGGCTGGAATGTCATCAAAGTCATATGGGGATCCTACTGGGACCCCTTATTAGCAAAAGATACTAAAGGATTACTGCAGAAGCGCATGATGGAATGTGTGGACGGCGAGTACCAAACATTTAAGTCCAGAGATGGCGCTTATGTGCGCAAACACTTTTTTGGTAAATATCCTGAATTACTGGAAATGGTTGCTAGTATGTCTGACGATGATATCTGGCGACTGAATCGTGGCGGTCATGATCCTCATAAGGTCTATGCTGCATATACTTCAGCAGTAAAACACAAAGGACAACCCACTGTAATACTTGCCAAGACAATTAAAGGTTATGGTATGGGTGAGGCTGGAGAGGCGCAGAATATTACCCATCAACAAAAGAAAATGGGCACGACTTCATTGAAAGCCTTCCGCAATCGCTTTGGATTGTCAATACCGGATGATGAAATAGACGATATTCCATATCTTACACTGGATAAAGATTCGCCTGAATACACCTATATGCAGGCGCGACGGCAGGCATTGGGAGGGTTCCTGCATCGCCGTAAACAGAAAGCTGAAGCACTACAGATTCCGCCTTTATCAGCTTTTGAATCATTGCTAAAAGCAAGCGGCGAGGGCCGCGAATCTTCTACGACCATGGCATTTGTACGTATTCTGAATATCTTGGTAAAAGATAAAGAAATTGGTAAACGTGTCGTACCGATTGTTGCTGATGAATCTCGAACTTTTGGCATGGAAGGCATGTTCCGACAACTGGGTATTTGGTCCTCGATAGGCCAGCTTTATACTCCGCAGGATTCTGAACAGCTAATGTATTATAAAGAAGATAAGCACGGGCAAATTCTGCAAGAAGGAATCAATGAAGCTGGTGCCATGTCGTCATGGATTGCAGCAGCAACTGCTTATAGTACACATGGCATACAGATGATTCCTTTTTTCATCTTTTATTCTATGTTTGGTTTTCAGCGCATAGGAGATTTAGCCTGGGCAGCAGGGGACATGCGGTCCCGTGGTTTTTTGCTAGGTGGCACCGCTGGTCGCACCACATTGAATGGTGAAGGCCTGCAGCATGAAGATGGGCATAGTCATGTGACTGCTTCTACTATTCCAAACTGTGTTTCCTATGACCCAACATTTGCTTATGAACTGGCGGTTATTATCCAGGATGGCTTACGCCGCATGTATCAGGAGCAAGAGGATATATATTATTACATTACCGTAATGAATGAAAATTATTCTCAGCCAGAGATGCCGAAGGGAATGGAACAGAACATCTTGAAAGGAATGTATTTATTTCAGGAAGGTAGCAAGCGGAGTAAAAACCCACGTGTACAGCTACTGGGTTCTGGCACAATTTTGCGCGAAGTGATTGCGGCGGCAGAAATACTTAAGAAAGAATATAATGTGAATGCCGATATCTGGAGTGTGACCAGTTTTAATGAATTACGTCGTGAGGCAATGAGTGTGTCTCGCTGGAACATGTTACATCCGACTGAGCCAGCTAGATCTTCCCATGTGACCAAATGCTTAAAAGATCGAGAAGGCCCTGTGGTGGCATCGACTGATTATATGAAGATTTATGCAGATCAGATACGTGAATTTGTTCCTGGGTGCTACCGTGTGTTGGGAACGGATGGTTTTGGGCGATCTGATACACGCGAAAAGCTACGACAATTTTTTGAGGTAGATCGTTATTATGTAACAGTCGCAGCACTTAAAGCGCTAGCTGAAGCAGGAAGTATTCCTGATAAACAGGTTGCTCAAGCAATACAAAAATTTGGTATTGATCCGAATAAGCCTGATCCAGTTACACTTTAAGATCAGTTGGTCTCATAATAAAGCCAACTACAGTTATAATTGCCCAATAGCTCAATAGAGTTATTCGGTAGTTATCTATATGTCTGCAATATATGATTTAAGGATAAATCTGTGGCTGAAGTTAAGCAAATATTAATTCCTGATATAGGCGATTTTAAAGATGTGCCTGTTATAGAGTTATTGGTCAAAGTAGGCGATAAAATTGTAACTGAAGATCCATTAGTCTCATTAGAATCAGATAAAGCCACAATAGAAATACCGGCCCCTCTCTCTGGCATCGTTAAAGAAATATATGTCAAACCAGGAGATAAAGTTTCCGAGAGTACACCCATTTTATCGCTGGAAATACTGGATACCGAAAATGCGAACACAAAAGAATCTGTGCCTGCAGATTTAACTGATATATCCACAGCTGCAATAGGTAGCGAGCTAAAGCAAACAGTACCGCAGCCGGCACAGGAAACAAGACAACCATCACAATTAAACAACAGGAATCTATTGGCAGATGATACTGCCTTACATAAAGCACATGCAAGTCCTTCGGTCAGGCGTTTTGCACGTGAGTTGGGGGCAAATCTAGCTTTAATTACGGGCAGCGGTCCCAAACAACGCATCCTTAAAGAAGACATTCAGGCCTATGTAAAAGCGAATCTTTCGAAACCTCAGAATCATATCGACACAGGCGCGGCACTGAATTTATTGCCATGGCCACGAGTTGATTTTGCCAAGTTTGGCCCGATAGAACAAAAAACACTGACACGTATAAAACAGATCTCTGGCGCAAATCTACACCGTAACTGGGTCATGATTCCGCATGTTACGCAGTTTGATGAAGCAGATATCACTGACCTGGAAATATTACGAAAGAAATCCAATGAAACGGTAGAAAAGAACAAGGTTAAGCTCACTCTATTAGCCTTTTTGATGAAGGCGTTAATCGCAACGCTAAAGAAATTTCCGGAATTTAATGCTTCATTGGACAGTGAAGGTGAAGAAACAAGTTTAATTATCAAGCATTATTATCATTTGGGCTTTGCAGTAGACACACCAAATGGATTGGTCGTGCCCGTAATTAAGAATATCGATCAGAAAGGAGTGATTGCTATTGCTGAAGAATTAAGCCAACTCTCAGAGTTGGCTCGTGAAGGAAAATTAAAGCCAGCAGAAATGCAAGGTGCAAGTTTTACTATCTCAAGCCTTGGTGGTATTGGTGGTACTGCCTTTACGCCCATTATCAATGCGCCAGAGGTTGCTATTCTTGGTGTTTCCCGGGCAAGCTTGAAACCCGTTTATCGTGATAATCAATTTATCCCCCGCTTAATGCTGCCATTGTCATTATCCTATGATCACCGGGTAATCGATGGCGCATCAGCCGCACGTTTCACGGCACATCTGACTGAGATGTTAGCAGATATGCGCCTAGCCTTATTATAAATAAGATGGAATTTTTTTCCTATATTGTGATACATGATGTCCCATGAGTAATGTCTGAACTGAAATTTTCTCTGATTGGTATTTATGGTGGCACATTCGATCCTATTCACTATGGTCATTTGCGAATAGCAGAAGAGCTTACCGATATTATTGGTTTCCAGACAATACATTTTATTCCTTCAGGTTCACCCCGTTTACGCCGTGATCCATTCGCATCAAGATATCATCGTCTCATGATGGCGCGTCTAGCGATAAAAAATAATTCCAAATTTATACTTGATGCACGTGAAATTAACCGTGAGGGGAAAAGCTCGAGCGTGGAATCATTACGTGAATATAAATATGAATCTGGAGATGACAAAACTGCTTTATGCTTTATCATAGGGATCGATGCCTTTATGAAATTACCCCTATGGTATTGTTGGCGTGAATTATTCACACTTTGCCATTTTATCATCGTGCATCGTCCAGGACGAATCTCCATGATGAATCAAGATACACTGCCACAAGATCTGAAAAAAGAATGTGCATCACGCTGGGTAACCAGCGCCAACGATTTGAAGCGCCAATCCAGTGGACTGGTTTTTGCCGCATCCACTTCGTTATTGGATATTTCCGCCACAACTATTCGTTCATTTCTCAGCGCTGAAAAAAGTGCACGCTATTTACTTCCTGATGCAGTTCTTGATTATATTAATATCCATCACTTGTATTCCGGAGAAAAATGAAGTCAGATACACTGGTGAAAACAACTATTGCCGCTTTAGAAGACATTAAAGCCTATGATATTGAGGTGCTGAATGTGACAAAAATGACCTCGTTGTTTGATTATATGATTATTGCGAGCGCTGACTCAACCCGTCAAGTCAAGGCATTAGCTAATAATGTGCAGGAAAAAGCAAAGGCAGCAAATGCGACAGTTTATAGTGTAGAAGGGGAGCAATCCGGAGAATGGATACTCGTTGATTTAGGTAATGTTATTGTGCACATCATGCAACCTGCTACCCGCCAATATTACAACATTAAAGCGCTATGGACAGACCAAAGCAAAGATAATTAGAAAATAAACTATCAACTCGATATGTATATCAAATAACATACGATCCGATATCAACAATCCTAAACTATCATTTATTAGATATAAAGCTGAGATTGAAGGTTATTCAATCTTAACTATAAATTTTTTACCATGTAGTTGCTAAATAGAAACACGGTAATTGGTAACTTAAATTCATATTATATTCCTATAGATACTTCATATTATGAAATTCTACATTCTGGCGGTCGGTAATAAAATGCCAGACTGGATCAAAGCCGGTTATATTGAATATATCAAGCGTATGCCTCATGAGATAACCGTCGAATTGGTCGAGATCAAGCCTGAAAAGCGGATTGATGGGAAGCAAAGTGAACAATTATTATATGCTGAAAGTGTGCGTATACGGGCTGCAATAACACCCGGGTGTCGTTTGATAATTTTAGATGAGCGGGGCAAGCGTTGGTCGACAATTAAATTAGCCGATGTGATAAGCGACTGGATGAGCGTTGGTGGAGATACTGCCTTTATTATCGGTAGCGCAGATGGACTGCATGATAATATCAAAAATTTGAAGAGTGAAACTTTATCACTTTCTACATTAACGCTGCCACATGGTCTGGCACGAATAATATTGGCTGAACAGCTATATCGTGCGGTATCCATTATCAAGAATCACCCGTATCACCGCAGGTAATTCTGACATGATAGAAATGAGCGATAATGCTTTCTTCTTTGATAAAGAGAACATATGATAAGAACTCTCGAATCAGAATATATACGCTACTTTTTTATAAAGATTATATTCGTCATGACCTTTCTGGAAAATCATATATATCTTGCTTCTCATAGTCTCCGCAGACGAGCATTACTAAAACAAATTGGAGTAAAATATAAAGTATTATTACTGCGTGAGGCACCGTGTCGCCCTCCTGACATTGATGAAACACCCTTATCGAATGAGCCACCAGTAGACTATGTTTACCGTATTACTCATATCAAGGCTGAAGAAGGGTGGAAACGATTAATGCAGCGCAAATTACCCTTACTACCTATGTTAGTAGCGGATACGGTAATAGCACTTGACGGGTATATTCTGGGCAAACCAAGGAATATAACTCATGCAGAAGAAATGTTGTGGGCACTTTCTGGGCGCACTCACCAGGTACTGACTGCGATAGCCGTCATAATGAGAAATGAATTACATGTTCGTTTATCAACGACTACAGTACGATTTCGTGAAATCGGAAAACGTGAGATTCGCAGCTGTCTTGCTGATAACAAGATATATGACATCGCCGGTGCTTACACAATTCAAGGCATAGCATCTGCATTTATAGTTCAGATATCAGGCAGTTATAGTGGCGTGATGGGATTGCCATTATTTGAAACTGCACAACTGTTAGAAAAATCCGGAATAGAAATATTTCCATAAACCAGTACTCGTTAAGTCCTGATCTATACTTTTTATGAGTAACGAAATTCTTGTCAATATCACACCGCAAGAAACACGCGTTGCCATCATCGAGCAAGGTGTAACACAAGAGTTACATATTGAACGCATCGGTGGCCAAGGTATTGTCGGTAATATATATAATGGTCGGGTCAGTCGTGTACTGCCTGGGATGCAGTCGGCATTTGTGGATATTGGTCTGGACCGTGCGGCTTTTTTACATATTGCGGATATCTGGGGATCAGATCAAAACAAGCAGTCTACAAAATCAATTGAAAAATTGCTACATGCAGGAAGTAATATTCTTGTTCAAGTGATCAAAGATGCCATTAGTACTAAAGGTGCACGACTTTCTACGCAAATTAGTCTAGCCGGACGCATGCTGGTTTATCTTCCGCAGGAATCTCATATCGGTATCTCCCAGCGTATAGAAAATGATGATGAACGCGAGTTATTACGAGAAAAGCTACAACATGTACTGCCTCATGATGAGAAAGGTGGCTATATTATCCGGACAATGGCCGAGGCAGCAGATGAGAGTGATCTGCGTGCAGATATTGAGTATCTGCATAAGCTGTGGCACGATATCCAAAGGAAATTTTTAATTGTTACCGCACCAGTATTGCTTTACCAGGACCTAGATCTCAGCCACCGTGTGTTACGTGATTTTGTAAATGATGATACTAAGCGGATTTATGTGGATTCTCGTGAAAATCATCAAAAGCTGGTTGTATTTGCCCGAAGTTATATGATTAATTTAGCGGAGCGCATCGCCCTTTATACTGGAGAACGACCGTTATTTGACTTATATGGCGTGGAAGATGAAATTGAAAAATCTTTAGCAAAACGCGTAAACTTAAAATCGGGTGGATATCTTATTATTGACCAGACTGAGGCCTTGACCACCATGGATGTTAATACTGGCGGTTTTGTCGGGGTACGAAGTTTTGATGACACGATCTTCAAAACGAATCTAGAGGCAGCCCAGGTCATTGCTCGCCAACTACGTCTACGTAATCTGGGTGGGATTATCATTATCGATTTTATCGATATGGATAATGAGGAACATAAAAATGCGGTGTTAACCGAGTTCAATAAAGCTTTAACGAAAGACCGAACACGCATGACTGTCAACGGATTTACTACGCTCGGTTTAGTTGAAATGACCCGAAAACGTATTCGCGAAAGTTTGAATCAGGTTCTGTGCGAGTCTTGTCCAACTTGCCAGGGACGGGGGGAAATTAGAACAGCACAAACCATTTGTTACGAGATTCTACGTGAATTACTACGTGAATCGCGTCAGTTTGATGCAAATGAGTTTCGCATTCTCGCTTCTCAACAAGTCATTGATTTATTTCTTGATGAAGAATCTCAAAGCCTGGCTCAGCTCGGTGATTTTATCGCAAAACCGATCAGTCTACAGGTAGAAGAATCTTATACGCAAGAACAATATGACGTCATCCTTATGTAATATAACAGCAATTAGCTAAAGCGTTATATCACGCACATATATTTAACGTAATCATTATTTCTATAAGCAATATCAAAAAAACAGCGAGAGACTTTCGCAAAAGCCCCTGCCAGAAGTTTTCAACTATTGATTATGAAGGATTAATTTTTCAACTATTAGGTTTTGCAAAAGTCTCGCGAATATATTTCATCAAATCATATTTTTAGCCAATTTTATCTGGAATCTGAAAACAACACCTGATTAAGGTTGGCTTGGATGAAAAAATTAACTCAGTTGAAATGATTGTTCCTATTTGCAATAACCATTCTTCTTGAACCAGAGTACCGCATCTCTAAGAGCTTCAATCGCGGGCCGATGTTGATAGCCTAATTCACGCTCAGCCTTTTCACTAGTGAAAAACATGATTTTTCTGGCCATACGAATACTGTCTACCGTAGCACGTGGTTCAGTATGTGTAATCATTGAAACCCTTTCCATTACCCAGGCCGTAGGTAGCATAAAATTTATTGGTAAATTAATTCGCTTTAAGCGTTTACCATTAATCTCATCTATTGCTTGCAATATCTGCAGCAATGTCATGTTATCTCCCCCTAGAATATAACGCTCGCCGGGTTTTCCATATTTAAAGGCCAGCAGATGTCCATATGCAATATCATCAGCATGAGCAACATTTAAACCGGTATTTACATAGGCAGGCATCTTGCCAAGCAGTGTATCCAGCACAATGCGTCCAGTTGGTGTAGGTCTAACATCCCGCGGTCCTATTGGCGTAGACGGATTCACAATAACCAAAGATAATGCCAGCTCATCCGTAAGTTGTTTGACAGCTTGTTCGGCCAGAAACTTTGAGCGTTTGTAATGCCCCGCTATCATTGCAAGACTAGAAGGCGTTTCTTCATTTGCCGATACCCCCCCGTGATTCAGCCCTAATACAGCCACACTGCTAGTATAGACGATACGCTTTACACCGGCATCAACAGACGCTAATATTAATGCGCGAGTTCCTTTGACATTAATGTCATACATGGTCTCGGGATCAGGTACCCAGAGTCGATAATCCGCAGCAACATGAAATAAGTTATCGCAACCCACAGTAGCGCGTTTTAACGATACAGAATCACGTAGATCTCCTTCAACTATTTCAATCGGTAGTTTTCCAAGATTACGCCGATCACTCTTTGGCCTAACCAATACTCTAACTTCATGACCTGCTGCCAGCAAACAATGCATCACAGCTGAGCCGAGAAAACCAGTTGCGCCAGTAACCAATGATTTCATAATAAGGTAATATCCTGATTGGATTTAACGCTTTTCGAATATTTAAATAGCAAAAACAAGCATATTTCCAAAATATGATGATTAATAGAAGTGATACAGATCTTAATATCAGACCAATCTGTTCTCATTGTCTTATCTGATAGCGATCGATTATTAAAATTCGATTAAACTCTTAATGAATCTGTACTTAAGAAAACAAACTCTCTTCGCTTAATTTCTTCAATACAATCACATTCTAATCATGCATTTTTATAATCGCTTAGAAAGCTCAATCAAGCTCGTATCAGGTAAATTTCTAGACATTATATTGAAAAGAACATTTAGAACTAGATTATAATTTGCAAATAAGCTTGTAGTTAAGATTGTTGCCTTAACGCTACCACGCGTAATCTTAACTTGCCTTGCCTCATTGAAGTCACGGTGTTGATTAATCTTGTTCAGCGTTAGAACCGCCATTCCCAACGCCCATAGACAAAATCGGCGCACTCCCTTTTCCTCTGGGGGAATCATGCAGGTATAAGCAAGCGCATTCTGTAAATGTTGCCTGGCTACACCCAGCAATACACCTAACCCAGCCTGGAATCTTTCATCAGAACTGCCAGGCCGTAATTGGCTCAGATCAAATCCTTCCTTAAGGAAAATATCTTGTGGCAGCCAGCACGCACCCCGCCTTCTATCATCCCATATATCCTTAAGAATATTGGTCATTTGCAGACCCTGCCCGAATGATACAGCCAACTCCATTAAAGCCGGTTTGTTTCGGTTTATTTTTTCCGAATAATCACAAAATAATTCAGTGAGCATTTCTCCCACAACGCCAGCAACATAATAACAATATTGATTTAATGTGGATAAATCCTTTAATCCTGCTAGTGTTTCCGTATCCTGATAATCAGCCATGCCGCGTCCCATAATACGAATACAGCGCTCTAACGCCGCGCGCTGACTGGCATTAAAACTATGTGTAATGCGAATAATAGCGGGTGTATTTTTTATTAATTCGTGTTCAGCCGGAATAGTGTGGTCAGAAAGAAGTGGAAATAATTCTTCAACAAATTCTTCCGCTGCAATATTTCCACAAACAACCTCAATAAATACATTTGAAAGCCTGCGAGTTTGTTCCGGCGTTAATGCATTATCATCTTCTATCGTATCTGTAATGCGGCACAACAAATAAGCATTTCCGATCACTTGGCGCAGTGCTTCTGGCAATTGTGGAATGGTTAAAGCAAATGTGCGTGAGACACCCTGCAGAATGTAATCCTGATATTGTTCATCTTTAAAATTAGAATAGCTTGTCATTTACAGATATGAGCGTCAATCAATATCGCATGTTACTATAACTAAAGACACCGAGACACTCTCTTTCTGTATATCAGAGCGTAATCTTAGTGAGTAACAGCTATTCTTCGTTATTCCATGATTACTCGATGGAAGTATTGAGTTAGGGGAGCATTTTCTCAGCAGCCATTAACTGATCTACCGATTCACGTTCACGGATGAGATAAATATTATTATCGTCCACCATCACTTCAGCAGCGCGAGGGCGAGTATTGTAATTTGAACTCATGCTCATGCCGTAGGCACCTGCGGACATGACAGCAAGTAAATCTCCGCTTGTCAGAGTCAGTTTTCGGTTATGTCCAAGAAAATCACCTGTCTCACAGACTGGGCCCACTATTTGATAATTAGAGACAGTTCCTTTACTCTTCATAATCGGTAATATCTCATGATAAGCATTGTAGAAAGCTGGACGCATCAGATCATTCATGGCAGCATCTACGATAGCAAAATTACGCTCAGGGGTATGTTTAAGATATTCTACCCGAGTAAGCAACAAGCCAGAATTACCTACCAACGAACGTCCTGGTTCAATTAGAATACGTTTCTTACGCTGGCCGATACTGGCACATAAAGCTAAAACGTAGTCCTTTATGGACGGTGGGCTCTCATCAGCATAACGAATACCCAATCCACCGCCAAGATCCAGATGATCAATTTGTAAATCCTGCTTCTCCAGACGATCCACTAAATCAAACATTTTTTTACGTGCCTGAACGAATGGATCCAGATCGGTTAGCTGAGAGCCAATATGGCAATCCAGTCCCATAAAATTTATATGAGAGAATTGCTTGGCAGAACTATAGAGTCTTTCCGCTTCATTGATCGGTATTCCAAATTTATTTTCTTTTAAACCGGTAGAAATATAGGGATGTGTTTTTGCATCAACATCAGGATTGACTCGCAAACTCACGGGTGCAGTTTTATGCATTTCACTGGCCACCTGATTTAATAACAATAATTCTGCTTCAGACTCTACATTGAAACAAAGAATATCAGCGGTCAGTGCCATACGCATTTCATCAATCTTCTTACCAACACCTGAAAACACAACTTTCCGTGGATCTCCGCCTGCTTTAAGAACGCGCTGTAATTCTCCACCAGAAACAATATCGAAGCCGCTGCCTAAACGGGCAAACAAATTAAGAACGGCAATATTGGAATTCGCTTTGACCGCATAACAAATAAGATGCGCATGTGAAGTAAACGCAGAATCAAATTCTTGATAAGCCTTCGTTAATGCTGAGCGCGAATAAACATAACAAGGCGTTCCATACTCATGGGCAATCTGTTGCAAAGAAACCGATTCGGCATAAAGCTCATTATTACGATAAATAAAAGATGAGAAACCACTCATTAATTTTCCTTCGGATCCTGTGAAGCATGAGGCAATGCATTATCTTGCGGTAGATAAAGCGGCGCTTTCAAACCACAGGCACTCAGTAATAATATTAATAAAAAAACGGTACAGGACATGCGCATAAAAGAATCTTCAAATCTATAAATATCAGGATATTAACATAAGTAAGCCCCGCCGCAGCGATACATAAAACTAATTATCTGCAACAGATTGGACAGATAGTTTTCGATTGACTATTTCCCTAGTAAGCCAGTTTAGCAAATTATCAAGCAACTCATTCGTTCCTTCAGTCAAGGCCGCTACAGCTCCTGTGGCATCCGGAGTAGGAGCGGTTATATTTATATGAAAATGATGTTGAGCCAGTATTAAACGGGTACGCTGCTCAATCAGATGGGCACGCAGGCTAATTACAACATGACTATTATCAGCAGCATCAAAAACCTGAGAAAATTCTTCAAGTTCGGTATACAGTGCATAATCAACCTTTGCACTATTCTTGTCCCTTATGACTTTATTATCAGTGTTAGTAACAATACGACTTCTCATTCTCTGTGTGAGCAAAACCGCAGGTGCAGCAATCCAGCGACTATAAGCATATGCATATGATTGTGAGGAATTATGATAAGCAAAACGATATCGTATTGCTTGACTATCAAGCCATATCGGCGACATCACTTCTGCTACCAGCAAATTTGCTGTTTCTATGCGTGGTGATTTGACTGTATCAGCAACATGCGACGAATGGACCAATCCAAGATCATAAATCGCGACAGGAACTTCCGATCGGGGCCCCACAGCGCACCCTGAAAGCAGCAACACAATCAATATAAGAATTTTTCTCATTAGTTGTCGCTTAGGGTGATATAAAGCCATATTCTCCCGGGCCTGGTAGCGGCGGGGGACTACCAAATAATAAACTTTGTGGATTTTCCTCCACTTGGCGAAGAACACGATCTAAATTATAAGTACTGCGTGTCACTCCATCACTTATTCTATGAAGCTCTGGAATGGCAGCAGCAAGTTCTTCAGTACTTTGAGACAGGTTATCCATAATTCCTCCCTGCTGATTAACTCTCGCTGTAATATGACGAATCTCAAGCAACAATTGATCAAGGTGGCCTACAACCGACTCTGTTTCTGTGGTTAAGCCTGAAAATGACTTAAATACAGGCTGTAATTGCTTAGCAGTCTCATCAAACTGGCCCGTTGCTTTCTCTATATTTTTCAAAATACTCGAAAATTGAACCTGATTTTGTTCGCTCAATAACAGATGCATTTTTTTTACTAATTCGTTTACATTACTCAGTAAGTCTTGCCCAGAACCCGCGACTTCCTCGAATAATGAGCGGCGCATTGGAATCTGTGCATCATGTTGTAATGGCTCAGGCTCACTCCTGTCATCATTTAACTGGACATAAGCTAACCCAGTCACACCTTGATAGCCAAGCTGGGCATATACACTTTTGGTCAGCATAACATTTTCATCTACTGAAATATCAATCAGAATCTGGTTTAAATTATCCGGATTAAAACGGATATTTTCTACTTTACCAATATTGACCCCGCGATAATGTACTGCTGCCTGGGAATTAAGTCCTGTGACTGATTCATTTGTTACCACAAGGTAATCACTCCGCTTGGTAACATCTCCATTGAACCATGTAGCAACGAACATTGCAGCTACACTTAAGGAAATCACAAATAAGCCCGCTACCAGGGCGTGCGCACGATTTTCCATAATATCTCTCTTCTTGTTTACTATTTCCTATTGTGGGCCTATTCTATGCAGTCTTAAAAAAGCTATTAATAAATGGATGTTGATGATGGCGTATGTCCTGTAGATTACCTATTGCCACGATTTGTTGATCGGCTAATACCGCTATACGACTCGATAAGGCAGATAATGTTTCCAGATCGTGTGTCACCATGACAATAGTCAGATTCATTTCGGCACGTAAAGCAAGTATCAGCTTCACAAAACCTTCGCTAAGCTCAGGATCTAATCCTGCAGTTGGCTCATCAAGAAATAACAGCTCTGGATCTAATGCCAAAGCGCGTGCCAACGCGACTCGTTTAACCATCCCGCCGGAAAGATCTGCAGGCATTTTATTTGCATGTTGTGACCCGATAGCAACCATATCAAGTTTGAACATAACCAAGTCACGTATCATCTGTTCATCTAAAATACGAAGTTCACGTAATGGCAGTGCAACATTATCAAACACAGATAGGGCACTAAATAAAGCACCTTGTTGGAATAACACTCCTGATCGATTACGGATGTTTCTCAGCAGATCAAAATCACAATCACATCTGGAAGCACCAAAAACCCTTATGTTGCCCTTACTTGGTTTCTCTAGACCCAGCATCTGTCGTAGTAATGTTGTTTTCCCACTACCAGAGCCGCCAACCAACGTCAGTACCTCGTGATAATGCACGCATAGATTAATATCCCGATGAACTACCAGCTGACCAAAGCGAGTATGTAATGCCTCAATTTCAATGATACAGTTTTGAGTAACCATCTCCTTATAGAAGCCCGACATCTGAAAACACAATGGCAAAAATTGCATCAATAATGATAACAACAGTGATTGCTGTGACGACTGAATTAGTCGTACCCTCGCCCAGGCTCTCGGTATTGGGTTTGATTCTTAAGCCGAAATGACAAGCTATCAATGCAATTACCATACCGCAAACAGCTCCTTTTCCTAATCCTAGCCATAAATTAGCTGTTGGTACTGCATCTGGTAATGCTGTTAAGAAATATTGATAACTCAGTCCTAACTGTAATTCCGCTGCCACTATGCCACCCATTAGTGCAACAGCGCTGGTCCATAATACTAACAATGGCATTGCAATGCCCAATCCTAATACTTTGGGCAATACCAAGCGTTGGCTATGAGAAATACCCATCACGGTCAGCGCATCTAATTCCTCGGTTACTCTCATAACGCCTAATTGCGCGGTCATAGAAGAGCCGGAACGCCCTGCTACCAGAATTGCAGCGAGCAAAGGACCTAATTCTCGGATAATACTGATACCCAGAATATTAATAATAAAGATATCTGCTCCAAACATTTGTAATTGCTTGGAAGAAAGATAACTCAATACGATACCAATAAGAAATCCTACCAGTGCGGTAATACCCAATGCTTGTGCACCAGTACGATATAAATTTGCAGAAATCTCACGCCAAGGAATATGGCGCGGGTATCTGATCAGAAGCTTGACGCTAAGCAATAACTGACCGATTAGAATAACGATTCCAATCAGATGTTCCCATAGCAGTAGCGCGACTCTCCCTGCTATTATGACGGGCCATAACAGATTATGAGATTTTGGTTCGTCGAAAGAAACGGCCTGTTTCTCAAGTCGCTCAAACATTTTTTCCTGCTCTGGTCGCAGCAATATGTGCACCGGACGCTGTGAATTCCAAGCGCGCCATAGTAATATTACGCCCGCAGCGTCCATTTGTTTAATCTCAGTTAAGTCCCAATATAAATCAGGATCATCAGCGTAATTACCAAGATCAATAATTAGTGTTTGTAGTTGTTGTCCGAGAGTAACTAAAGTAAAGTCCCCCGTGAGTATCAGACGTTTTACACCGTCATCAGAAGTGAATCGATACCAATGAGTGAAGGACTTATCAAGACGAGTTGGCATCAATATCTTTTCCTGGCACTTTATGAGTTGATACCATGGACTCCTTTTATCATTAAACAGATTGGACAGATCGCATCATAAAAATGATCATAATTAACTTAATAACACTACCTGAAACACCTATTTATCAGATAACCAGCCAGTTAAGGACTGTCAACGCGTAGTCATACATTGCATATATTGGTAACCCCTTACCACTTATTCCGCTTGAGCCATTTTCTCCCGCGCTAACGCCGGACCCGTAGCAAAGTAGCGCTTGATACCTGCGAACATGGCATCAGCCATCTTGTTTTGATAGGCAGCAGTTTTTAATTTTTCTTCTTCGTTCGGATTACTAAGAAAGGCTGTTTCAACTAGAATCGATGGAATATCTGGTGATTTTAGTACGGCAAATCCGGCCTGCTCAACGTTTTTCTTATGCAGGTGATTAATGCCACTAATTTCTTCAAGAACATGATCTGCAAGTTTAGCACTATCATTAATAGTAGCGTTTAACGATAGATCAATTAATAATTTTTGTATATCGGCAGGCTTAGAGGTGATATCAACACCCCCCATTAAATCACCATCAACACTGTTTTCCTTTCTCGCTAACCAGCTGGCAGCAGTAGAAGTCGCACCATTCTGAGATAGCGTAAATACAGAAGAGCCCCGTGCATGTGTTTTATGAAAAGCGTCAGCATGAACCGATACAAATAAATCGGCATTAAAGCTGCGTGCTTTATCACGTCGCATAGGCAGTGAAATATAATAATCACCATCGCGTGTGAGGACTGCTCGCATATTCGGTTCTTTATCAATCCTGGCTTTAAGCTTTTTAGCAATCGCCAGAGTAATATCCTTTTCGTGCGTACCCTTATGACCAATTGCACCTGGATCTTTACCGCCATGGCCCGGATCAATAGCAACAATGATGGTTCGCGGCGAAGCGGGCTTACGGTTACTGACGATATAAGGCTTACGATGATTAATAATATCAGGTTTATGTTGATTGATAGTTTTAACGGTTTTATGCGGTCTTGATTCAGGGCTTTCCAAATTTTCCGATTCACTTGATCGAGTCAGTAAAACGATTAAATCATCCAGCGAATCCGTTTGAACTGCCTGATCTGCATGGTAAACATCAAGCACTAGTCTGTGACCAAAATTATCTACCGGCTCAAGTGTAAATGCTTGTGGTACAACATCCGTCCTAACATCGAGTACTAGCCGTAATATATGTGGCTTAAAACGTCCGATACGCGCTTTCTGAATAAGGGGGTCAGTTGCGTTAACTTGATCCGGCAGGCTTTTCAGTACAGGTGTCAGTTCAATATCTTTTAAATCAATAACCACACGCTTTGGATTATCCAAGGTGAGGAGGGCATACTGGATCGGCAGGTTCGATTCCAATGTAAAGCGGGTACGTTCCGATGATTCCGACCAAACACGCACAGAATGAATTTCAGTAGCCGCAAATACAGTCTTACTGAATAGAGAAAGCGATAATACAATCGCAATCAGTAAATATGTTAGAAAAAAAGATGCTACAAAAGGGAAATGATCAGCACGCGCCATTTTGATCAGAGACACTCTGAATTTTGCCATTGTACCAAACATCGATTTCCTGCCTCCGTCCCTGTTTGAATTTTAATACTTCGGCCTGGCTCAGCAATACAGATAGAAAACTGTAAGTCTGCAGTGGGCAATAGTTTACCTGCTTTTTCTGGCCATTCCACCAGACAAATTGAATTCGCATTAAAATATTCACGAAAACCCGCTTCTTCCCACTCTACTGGATCATTGAAACGATAAAAATCAAAGTGATAGAAGTATAACCGAGAAAATTTATAAATTTCAACTAAATTATATGTGGGACTCTTAACTATATCTTCGTGACCGAGTCCATGTAGAATACCACGTGCTAATGTTGTTTTGCCCGCGCCAAGATTGCCATTTAGGAAAATAGTCAAACCTGCATGCAGAACTTTGGCAATTGCGGCACCAAACTCCAGAGTTGCTATCTCATCAACAAGGTGACAGGTAGAATTCCGAGTCGAACTATAGTCAAGACCAATACGCTGAAAATTATGCAAGAAAACACCCCTTTAAATGTGTCATATGATTTTATATCTTTAGCAACCATTATTAAAGCCTGGGGTAAGGAACTGGGCTTCCAGGATATTCGAATTGCGGACGCTAATACAGATATATCGCCTGTTGAATCAAACCTTTTAGAATGGTTAGGCAAGGGATATCACGGCGACATGGATTATATGGCAAAACATGGCATTAAACGTACTCGCCCGTCGGAACTGGTACCGGGAACACAACGTGTCATTTCCGTATGCATGAATTACACACCGCCATTAGCAGAAAATAGCTGGGCTGTGATCAAATCAGGTAATCAGGCATTTATCTCTCGTTATGCATTGGGGCGCGATTATCATAAAGTATTGCGCGCACGATTACAAAAACTAGCCGATAAAATCGCGCTGGAAGTAACTCCATTTAATTATCGTGTATTTTCTGATAGCGCACCGGTAATGGAAGTGGAATGGGCTCAAAGATCTGGACTGGGCTGGCGCGGAAAACACACCTTGTTACTTTCACGGGAAGCAGGTTCAATGTTCTTTTTAGGCGAGATATATACCGATTTGCCGCTGCCTGTAGATGAAGCCATTGGAAATTATTGTGGCACTTGTTCAAAATGTATTGATATTTGCCCGACACAAGCAATTATCGCACCCTATCAACTGGATGCCAGACGCTGTATTTCCTATTTAACCATTGAGCTTAAAGGAAGTATTCCGGAAACACTACGTCCTTTAATTGGTAACCGAGTATATGGGTGTGATGATTGTCAGTTAGTCTGCCCTTGGAATAAATTTGCCAAGATAACGAACGAAAATGACTTTTCCGTACGACACGGTTTGGATAATGCGTCCCTGGTCGAATTATTCTCATGGAGCAAAGAAGAATTTGATCTGCGGCTTGCGGGTAGTCCGATTCGTCGTATTGGCCATAAACAGTGGCTACGGAATCTAGCAGTAGGTTTAGGCAATGCAGCCTCATCCCCAAAGATAATGAATGCATTGTGGGCTCGCCATGATGATGATTCGCCATTAGTCCGAGAGCATGTGCAATGGGCATTACGACAACATAAATGAAAACAACTGCTCCGATATTTCTAATCAAATCGCATGAAGCACCGAAATAAACTATTTCCATTATTCATCACCACGCAAATGAATCCGTTTGCATTTAAGGGATACTATTGGCAATGTTGATTTCTATTGCTACACACGATATAGGTGGCGCGATCAAAAAATCGTGTCATCAATAATGGCGGTGTTATCTAAGCGATACTTCACATCCGCCATAAATTAATTGGCATTTTTACTATAATCGTGATTCAAATTAACACAAAAAATAAATAGGGTAATTTTAATCAATAGATTACAAATGTACGCAATGCTCTTTAACTCAGCAGCCATCTCAAATTAACAATCATCCAAACAGGATAGGTATCATGAATATTGAACATCTTAACGCCAAGTACGGAATCTCTGGTCAACTAGAATTTATCGAAGGTAAAGGTAGATTACCTATGATACAGGTCAGTAGTAGCAAAGCCCGCGCACTCATTTCCATTCATGCCGGTCAGGTTTTATCCTTTCAGCCTGCCGGTGAACCTGATGATTTAATGTTCTTAAGTGAAAAGGCTTATTATCAGGTGGGAAAGGCCATTAAAGGCGGGGCACCTATCTGTTGGCCGTGGTTTGGCTCGGATCCGGAAGGATTGGGGCGCCCGGGACATGGTTTTGTACGTAATCGGCTCTGGAATGTTGTGAACACTGAGATAACCACAAATGGCGATCTGAGTATAACGCTCGGCTTAGCGGACACACCTGAAACCCAGGCTATCTGGCCACATGCTTTTTCCCTAACACAAGAAATTACGATTGGAGATACTTTAAATTTAGAGCTAATCACGCGCAACACAGGGACAGACCCATTCTCTATTACGCAGGCATTTCATACTTATTTCAGGGTTGGAAATATACACCAAGCAACAATATTGGGCCTGGAAGGCCATGAGTATATCGATAAGGTTGATAGCAGTAAGCAAAAAAAACAAGTAGGGGCTGTCACAATTAATGCTGAAGTGGATCGCATCTATCTTGATGTTCTCAATAAACTGGTTATTGAAGATATTTTCTTAAAACGTCGTATACAGATTACATCAAGCGGCAATAAAACAGCAGTAGTATGGAACCCATGGAAAGAAATAGCCGTTGAGATGGCCGATTTACAAGATACGGATTACCAACATCTGCTGTGCGTCGAGACTACCAATGCCGCCACTGATGTGATAACAGTTACGCCTAATAATGAGTGCCGACTGGTTGCAAACTATCGCATCATACGGGATTAACTAAGGGTATCAAAATACTGCTTAGAGAAGTCACAGTACTTAATTGATAGTATATGAAAAAACTGCATAAACAGTCAATAAACTACGAGGCCTTTTCACCTCGTAGTTTCTTTATTTCGCGATTGTTTGTCTTACTTCCGTTGAATGCTGCCACATAGCTCTACACTATAAAACCGACCGTGAATAATGAACAAAAAACAAACCCAAACCCCAAGCAGATTCCTGATAGAAAATTCAACCACTGATTGACTCATGGTATTCTCTCCTAATAGACAGGCTGTTAGAACGGTGGGTTAAATTCTCATCCAGAGTTTTCTGGCCGATATTTTTAAGCCAGATGGGACGCGTCTTTTGAGGATAATTATTCCTTCGGATTATCTATGCCACATTTTATTCCGGAAAGGCTTGTCGAATAGAGCACGGCACGATAATCTTGCCAGTTAAAATAGGGACCTGGATCCGTTTTGCGACCAGGTGCGATATCGGCATGCCCAACAATGTCTTTAATAGGATAACGCTTGCATAAAGCATGCGTAAGAGCAACCAACTTTGCATACTGGATTTCAGTAAAGATAGTCGTGTCACTCCCTTCAAGTTCTATGCCGATAGAAAAATCATTGCAGCGATTCCTTCCTTGCCAGCATGATACACCCGCATGCCAGGCTCGTTGAGCACAAGCAACAAACTGTATAATTGCTCCGTTACGGCGAATGAAGAAATGGGCTGAAACTCGGAGACCACATAAATTCTGATAATAAGGATGTACACTTGGATTAATTTGATTGGTAAATAGCTCAATAACACCTTGGCCCCCAAATTCATTAGGTGGCAGGCTGATGTTATGTATCACCAATAAGCTGATGTCGCATTCCTCAGGTCGCTCATCAAAGTTAGGCGAAGCAATAAAGCAAGCTTTATCCAAATAACCTAGTGTGTTAATTTGCATTTATTAATTTTGAATTTTTCAGCATATTAGCTTATACAGATAAAATTCGGAAATAGATGAGCCGGTTGAGAAATTTTTATAGGATCATTTGCAGTATGAGTCAAGGTCAGCTGATCACTCTTGAGGGCATAGATGGTGCAGGTAAAAGTACACAATTAACCTGGATAAAAGAATTCTTACAACGCAGAGGAATAACCGTAATCACCACACGAGAACCCGGGGGAACCCCTCTTGGTGAAGAGCTACGTGCTATTCTGCTTGATAGTAATTTGACCATACACCCTGAAACGGAGACATTATTGATGTTTGCAGCACGGCGCGAACATCTGGACAAGGTCATACTGCCCGCTCTGGAACGAGGTGACTGGGTAGTGTCAGATCGATTTACCGATGCCAGTTTTGCTTATCAGGGTGGGGGAAGACAGGTAAAAAGAATCAAGCTAGAGATATTGGAACAATGGATACAAGGCAAGATGCAACCTGATTTAACATTATACTTTGATGTGCCAGTCGAATTAGGCAGACAACGAATCAGCGCTATCAATTCCACTGATCGATTTGAGAAAGAACAGCAAGACTTCTTCAACCGTGTACGAGCAATCTACCTTGAGAGGGTTGATGAGTTTCCTGATCGCATCTATCGTATCGATGCCAGTCAATCGCTTAATGAAGTACAAGCCGCTATAAGGCGAATTCTGGAAGCAACTCTATTTTCTAGGCCTAATGCATAATATCTATATCTGGCAACAGGTGATTTGGCAGCGCCTGATGCAAAATCATGGTTTTCGGAATCAAGCATTATTACTTAAAGGAAAAAAGGGAATTGGCAAATTCAAATTTGCTCATGATCTGGCTAAATCATTATTGTGCAGAAATTTATCTGCTCATAATGGAGCCTGTGAAAAATGTATTAGTTGCCACTGGTTTGAACAAAACGAGCATCCTAATTTTTATCAGATAGCACCAGAATTATTTTCAGAATCATCTGACAATAGCATAGAAAAGATAGACACTGAAAATATAACCAACGATAAAAAACTCAAGAAAAAAAACAGCCAGCAAATTGGTGTCGAACAGATTCGTATGCTGACCGATTTCGTATACATGACGGGTCATCAGAGTGGTTTCAAAATTATTCTGATTTATCCAGCAGAAACAATGAATCTCGCAGCGGCCAGTGCCTTATTAAAAAAACTGGAAGAACCGCCTCCACAAGTATTATTTATTTTGGTGACACACCGACCACAATATTTATTGCCGACTATACGCAGCCGTTGCCAGCAAATTGCAATGCCCAGTCCTGACATTGCAACCGCGACGGAATGGCTCAAACAACAAGGAGTTAATGAGCCTGCCGCTTGTCTTGCCGCCGCTAGTTTTGCGCCTCTATCGGCGTTAGCATTTAATGCAGGTGACTACGTTATACAACATGAACAGTTTATCGAACAAATCAGCGCAGCCAAGCATCTAGATCCAGTTCTGCTGGCAGAAACAATGCAACAATTGGATCTATCAACAGTCGTTAACTGGTTACAAAAATGGTGCCACGATTTAATGAGCTTTCATACAACTGGAGAAGTTCGCTACTATTTAAATCATTATCCTGCTGTTAAGGCACTATCTTCTACAGTGGATCCAAAAAAACTGATGGCTTATTCACGGCGTTTAATTACAGCTCAACGCTTATCTCGTCATCCACTTAACTCTCGATTATTCCTGGAAGAAATATTAATCATCTATGCGATGTTATGGCATTAATAATTAAAATAGCATTTTCTACACAGTTGTAGAGTCGTCCAATAAATGAATACGCGGCATTCAATCAAACTGAAATGTATAAAATATATCTATAGCACTATCTACTCCGGCTTGAGTAACAATTGATATACTGGGAGTTAGGTTATACGTCAATTTTGTTACACCAACCGTCGCTGCGGTCAAGCTTCGTTCATAGCTGATATACGCGCGCGAGGAAAGACGCTTACCAATAGTACCAATCTGATGGGTTAGAGGATTACCATTTCCAGTCTGCCGGACTGATATTTCATCAACACCCAGCGCCTGACTAATTTGATCCGTAATTCCACCACCTGGCTGGCCACTCAGAATGGAGCTGGCCGCAGTCAATAATAATGAAGTATCGACACCCCCTGCATGTGGTGGACGACCCAATACTATCCAGGAAAGCTTTTCCGAATCAGGCACATTAGGAGTCGATACCAAGCGTATTTTGGGTCGGCGAACTGTTCCAATAACCTCAATACCCGCTTCTACCGGTAGTTTCTCACGTACAGCCAATACATTTAATCCCGGATTATCTAAGGGTCCATAAAAATTTACGATTCCTCGCTTTACTTTTAAGCGCTGACCATAAGCCTCAAAAATTGCCTTGTGGGTAGCAATAGAGCCCTTAGCGCTTAACCCCCTTTTTGCATCATTTTGCAGCCGCAATTGGCCAGCTAGACGACCCTCCAACCCAGAGGCCCGAATATAAAATTGCTTGCCTAAGTCCAATGTAAAATTAAGATTCAGTAGTGACTTATCTGGAGTAGATTGCGGCTCTTCACCAATCAGAATATCATCCGCCAATTGTGGGCGACCGGTCGGTGGCTCGGCTAGTAGGCCTGCGTCCGCAATCATTTCACCACCGATAGCCAGCATTTTTTTATTAAATCTAGCATGGCCATTCCCAGAAACAATAATCCAATAATTGGACTGGCGCGCCAAAGGCAAATGATCAAGCTCAATTTTCATATTGCTATCATTGCCTGATAATCCTATAACACCCGAGATGCTCAAATTCCCGGTTTCCTTTGTTAATTTTAAGCGGCTTAACAGGCGATCACGCGGTGGTGATTCAATCGGGGCCGCAAAATTCAACTTATCAATGCGCAAAGACGATTGATCAAAATCCGCTGCCAATTTACCTTGTTCCAATCGCACACCCTGATCAAGTAACGCAAGAGCCAGGTTCTCACCAGAAATTCTTCCTTGAATTTCCGGTTTGCCAAAGGTACCGCCAATACCCGCTTGCAGGCTAAACTGACCGCTACTACTTATAGTATCGTCGAGAATATTTCCAATCCATGCAATATCATCGACATTCATTGTAATCTGTCCATTCAGTGCCGCATCAGGGGTTATTGTCCAACCTGCATTTGATTGTGCCAGTGGCAAGGTAATACTGGCTTTCGTTTTTCCAATCCGTTCACCCTCTAAAAATAATTCGCCACTCAATTCTCCATTTGTCGCATTAGCGCTAAGCTGTAAAACCTGCAGTCCTAATGATAACGGTGTTTCACCAGGCAAAACCCAGTCACCCTTCTCGCGAATTATTTGTAAGCTACTTGTCAAGTGCATAGCTGATGTGATATGCCAGTTACCACCTAAATGTAGAGCCTTCTGTTTTTTTGTGCTGTCATTTTTTGCATTCAAAGCGATACCGGTAAAATCGCCTTGGCTAAACCATTTCTCGGGTGTCCACTGCGCCATTTTAATATGAGCCTCCCCACCGGCCAGAGCAAACTTTGATGCACCCAGAGAAACATGTTCAGGGCTAAGTTCAAGAGAGGTAGGCATCAATAATCGAAAGGGAAGTGGGCCTGTAGCTGAAAATTGAGATATTTTTCCAATCCATCTTAGAGCCGAATCAGTCTGTTTTAAATTTGCCAATTCCCCGGCTGCATCCAACTCAATTGCGAAGTCATCATTTATTCGAGCGCTGGCCACTAATGTATGCGCAGATCGAGTACCCATTACGTCAATATTCAAATATTGCAAATGAGTCTCATTTTCTGTTCGGTAATCGTCTGCTTCTATTTTAACTACAATAACCCGATCATCAAGATTGCCACTTGCAATTAAGCTGGTCAATTGATGTTTACCGGGTAGACTTAGATTCTTTCCATTAATTTCGAAACCAATCTTTGGTGATACAAGGCTACCACTTAATCTGACTCGGGCATTTAAAGCACCATTGAGATCAAATCCGATTTGTGACAATACCGGAGCAACAATATCCAATTGCATAGACTCACCAGGTCGGCCAAAACCGCCTAGAGCACGTACATGGTTAGAACCTACGCTTAGTTCCAGCATACCTTTTATCTGCTTGAGATCATTAAACGCAATCTGGCCATTTCCCGCTACAGGCTGCTTTGCTAATTTACTATTTTCTATCTTGAAATCTACTAAGCCACTAATTCGAGGCATTAAATTACCGGTCAACTTTATTGTCGCATTCAGATCAGAGGAGGGCGATTGCAAAAAATCAGAAAAATTAAAATGCCTCACTCCTCCTTTGAATTCAAATCGCTGAAGATTATTTAAATCTAATTTTCCTTTCCCCGTTAATAGCGACTGATCACGGCTCAGATAAAGCTCTTCCAACATGACCACATCGGCAGAATGTAATATTTTCGCATCCAGATTAAACGTATTATCCTTAAGTGTAAGGACACCTCGTTGCGTTTTGGTATCGCCAATCAGCTTAATACTGCCATTAATATGAGCGGAACGTAAGCGTGCGTCTAACGAGCATGGATTAAGCTGCTTAACCGCCAGATCGACCGATCCTGATGATTCCTTCATCTGCCAAGAAAAATCTCCTGAGACGATGCCGTTATCGACAAAACGTATGAGTAAATCATTCAATTCCAGGGATTCAGTGGATAATATCGCCTGGGAATATATTTCGAGCAAAGGCAAACCACCCCTATCCAATGAAGCCACAGCCTTGTTTTTCACCGCTATCTTTCCGACAAGTTGTCCGCCAGTGTTTTTATGGAGTTCAGCGTGTAGTGTTAGATCAGCATCCGGCGCTTGAGATAAAAATATATTTGGATTAAAACCAGCTATGGATAAGCGTAAAACCGAAACCGGAAATAGATCATAAGGAAGTAATTGCATATCAGCATCAGCATTCACTCCGGCGCCTGATCCATTAATTTTCAGATTCACTTGCTCCAGATTACCCGTAATGTCCGTATGCAGATCTATTTTGGATGATTCAATTCCTGTCGAATCCAGAGCGCTAATCAAATTCGCTTGAGCTGATAAGTCAAAAGGTCGATCCCCATTTATCTGGGCTGAGGCTTTTAACGTGCCATCTTCAAAATTGACAAACAGGTCAGATAAATAATGTCGTTGACCATCACTTTCTAAGCGTACCGAAAGTTCCGTTGCGGAGAAATCGGGGATATCACTTTCTTTTGTCCATACGCGCAAAGCTACGACACTTAATTTATCTATGCGCATCGATAATGGCAGACGTAAGCTTTCTGGTAACGATGCTGATGTTGAAGTTGAAGATGGAAATGAACGCACTTCAACATCTTGTGCTGATAAGACATTAATTAATAATTTTCCAGATAACAGCTTGTCGGGTTGCCAATCCAATTCTGTTCCTTGCAGGGTCAGATGCAAATCGCTACTAGTAAAGCGGATCAAATTAATCTGCATGGAACTTAAAGAACCTTGAATGCCTTCAAATACGATACTATTCGCACTGACACGCGATACCGCAGATAAAAGCCATTGAAGACCGGATGGACTGGTTAATAACCAGCGACCACTCATTATCAGAGTTATACAGACAAACAGCAGGACGATAAATAACCATCTGTTATTTTTCCCGGTAGTCTGCTTGATTTGATTTGAATTCCCTGGATTTAGCATAACTAAAAGGCGACAGCCATCGAAAAATGCAAGCGGATAGCGCCTGTTTCATGTGCTCTAGCCAGATCAAGTGCAAGTGGGCCAGCGGGGCTGCGCCAGCGTGCACCAGCACCATAACCTATAGAGGGATCAAATTTCTGCCAACTATCGGCAGCACTACCGATATCAGCAAACAGAGCGGCGCCCCAATTCTGCGTAAACCATCGATTGTACTCCAAGGTACCTGTTGCCAGTGCTCGTCCTCCGACTACGGCATTACCTTCACGTATACCCAGACTCAGAAAATTATAACCTCGCACAGAATGGATACCTCCCGCACGGAACAGATATTCCTGAGGGATACCAAAACGGGACTCGGCCAATGTAAATCCAGCTTCACCACGCAGGAAAAATACATCACGCTTACCAATTGGCCACCAGCTCTGGTGACTTGCGTAAGTTCGTATAAAATCTTGCCCAGATGATACATGCTGACTTCCGCCGCCAATTCGCACTTCCGTTACATTACCACTGCGAATATGAAGCGGATCATCAACCTGATGATAGCGCCATTGCCAGTCCAACACCAATGCCTGGTTAGTTTGATTGATTCCACCCGATGGCTGCTTTTCTTCTCTTTGCCAGTCAAGGCTCAATTGTCTTTGAACCTTTCTGGTTTTATAACTACGGGTAAAGCTAATCTTTTGATTGCGTGTCTTCAAATTTTCAATATCAGTCATCTGAAAACTACCTCTCAATGAATACTGAAAATTATTTTTATTTGGTAGCGTATCAATCCCGGTAAGAAAGGTTTGGCGTTTTTGTTCCAAACGCAACGTACTATAGATATTCCATGCGCGATCGAGGAAGTTATAATTACGAAAATTTATTTCGCCCCTGGCGCCATTGTTAGAACTAAAACCCGCACCAAACGCGATACGTTGTGATTTTGTCTCGGTAATAACTACTTGGACGGGTATCGCTTCATGCAGTAGGATATCTGGATTGATACTCACAGAGATGGAATTAAAATGAGGGACATTCTGTAGCGCCAATTGAAACGCGTGTAACAAGTCTCGGCGATAAGGTTCACCAATGCGAAACGGCGTAAAATTACTAATCAAGGATGGATCATAACGTTCTAGTCCAGTGATTTCTAATTTCCCAAAATAAAAGACAGGCCCAGAATCAAGAGTTATTGTAAGCTTCGCACTTTTGTTAGTCGGATCTACGACCGCCTGGCTCTTCACGATATATGCCGCAGCATAGTTCCGATCCGTTATATCCGACAATAATGCTGCTTTAGCTTCTTCCCAGTCTGCTGAACGAAAAGGCTGACCGATTTTGAGTGGCCAATTAGCGCGCAACTGTTTCATCCGTTTACGCTGCTTTGGTTGATCGCTTGCGAGATCGCCTTGGAATACTATATTTACTTCAGTCACTCGTGTACGCAGCCCTGGATCAACCTTTACTTGTATATCGCCTTGCTTTTGTGAACGACGATCTAATAACGTAACCGTCGGCGTAAAATAAGCTTCTGTCGCCAATAATTCGCTTATTTCCTGCCGTGCTCGATGTAAAAAAGCGCTCACGGCCGTTTCATCTACCAAGGGCTCGTCAGGTAGTTTAAAGTGTGTCGCTAACAACTCCTGTACAGCCTCGGGTGCAGATAATTTTACAACCGGTAAATTTTTCTTATTCTTAGCAGAAATAGATTGTGCTTCCGCAAAATTACTATTTGCTGTAAAAATAATTAACATTGGCCATAATATTAATATGTGCAATAGATAGCGATGACGCATCGGCGGTCTGATATCGTGCATAGCAGGCAATCTAATTCGATTTCATGAAGTAAGAGAATAGATCTATTTTTAAATCAGTCGGTTAAAATTTTTACTGATGCGATGTCACTCACTAGACAAACAGAGTATTTCAATAGTACTTTTTTATTTTCCCTTGATATGTTGGGCATTATTCGTTTTGGAGTTCTTAATTTATTGTACGATTAATGTAATGATGGCCACAGGTAGAGTTAGGCGATGAAACATTTTCAACAGGACGATTTGAATAAAGGTAAAGTGGCATGGACACGAACTGAAGATTCATCCTGATTTCCAAGGAAATTTTCAGCTAAAATAGCGACATGCAGCCTTTCCTATTCATGAAAATATCATGATTCATTTTGTGATAGGAAGGGTTCTGTTCTATCGTTTGGCAGAAATACAAAAATAATCGGTATGTTCGCAGGGATTTATTAAAAATTTTTAAGATTTATTTTAATATATCCCATTACTGATTGAATAAAAATGAAATTATAGCTTCCAGCCCGTGCATAGTAACATCCAATTGCCACAAGACAATAACTGTATTGAAGCAAATGCCGACATGAATGCCCAACTATTTTCAATTAGTAACTCATTTGTTATTTGACTAATTAATATAGCGCTATTCTACTATAAAACAAAAGGATGTTATTCTTTGAAATCTAAACGACCAGAAAATTGTCGCAAATGTCCGCGATTAGCAAAATTTCTAGATACTGTGAAAATTCAGTATCCAGATTATCATGCACGTCCGGTTAATGCTTTCGGTGATGCGAGCCCTAAGCTTCTTATTATTGGTCTCGCACCGGGCATGCATGGCGCAAATCGTACCGGAAGGCCTTTCACAGGAGATTTCGCGGGAATCTTACTTTATCAAACATTACATAAATTTGGTTTTGCCAGCCATGATGTATCGACGTCTGTTAATGATAGCCTACACCTTACTGACTGTCGTATTACTAACGCAGTGAAGTGCCTGCCACCCAATAACAAGCCAGAACCAAAAGAGATTCGCCAGTGCAACGTATACCTTACATCCGAAATTGTAGATTTTATGTCAGGTAAAGGTGTTGCATTACTCGCACTGGGTACGATTGCTCATCAAGCCATATTAATGGCTTTAGAGCTTAAAACAAAAGCGTTTCCCTTTCATCATGGTATGGTGCATGCATTACCTAATGGGTTGATACTTTATGACAGCTACCATTGTAGTCGCTACAATACTCAAACGAAACGTTTAACAACAGAAATGTTTGAAGCGATCTTTAAAAGAATTAGTGCTGATATTAGCGCTAAATAAGACTAACCGAGTTGTTGGAGAATTATCTATGCCTTATGTCAATATTCGTATTGCCGGTTCGCTTACCCGCGAACAAAAAACAAAGATTGCTGAAGAAATAACCGATACACTTGAGCGTGTTGCACAAAAACCAAAATCTTACACTTATATCTCTTTTGATGAGATACCGCATGAAAATTGGGCTATCGGAGGTAATCTTCTGGGAAAAAAGGAATAAAGAAACTTGTCAGAAACTGCATTTGATGCCAAAAGTTTTTGTTCCAGCCTGCCACTTCAGCCAGGTATTTATCGTATGCTGAACAAGACAGGGGAAGTTATCTATGTAGGTAAAGCTATTGACCTCAAGAAACGCGTTTCCTCTTATTTCCAGAAAACCAGTCTAGCTCCGCGTACGCAGTTAATGGTATCTCAAATTGCCAACATTGAGATCACAATAACGCGCTCTGAGGCTGAGGCTTTGTTATTAGAAAATAATCTAATAAAAAGCCTGAAACCTCGATATAACATTTTATTTAGGGATGATAAATCATATCCCTATCTCATGTTAAGCAAACACAGTTATCCTCGTTTAGGATTTTATCGTGGCATGTTAGACAAGCAGCATCAATATTTTGGACCCTATCCAAATGCAGGCATCGTCAGAGAAAGTGTTCAACTGTTACAGAAAATATTTCGCATCCGTACTTGTGAAGATAATGTATTTAATCATCGTACGCGACCTTGTTTACTATACCAAATTAAACGGTGTAGCGCCCCTTGTGTAAACTTAATTACACAACAAGCTTACCATGAAGATATTAGAAATACTGAATTATTCTTGCAAGGCAAACAGACAGAAGTCGTCGAAAATCTTATTGAAAAGATGCAACAGGCATCAGATCGTATGGAGTATGAGCAAGCTGCGTTATTTCGTGATCAGATTCAGTCACTCCGAAAAATTAG
Source organism: uncultured Nitrosomonas sp. (assembly GCA_965369175.1). Classification (GTDB taxonomy): domain Bacteria; phylum Pseudomonadota; class Gammaproteobacteria; order Burkholderiales; family Nitrosomonadaceae; genus Nitrosomonas. The sequence goes on along the minus strand of CBDUPR010000002.1, from coordinate 102,181 downwards.
AGAAAAACAAGTTATTGATAGTGGCAAAGCACTGGATGCCGATGTAATCGCCTGTGCCACATTAGAAGATAGTAATGGGAAAATCTGTGTCAATTTAGCTATGATCAGGGGAGGGCGGCATTTGGGGGATAAAAGCTTTTTCCCACAAAATGCAGAGGGGCATAATCCTGCTACTATAGTAGAAGCATTTCTTGCTCAACACTACCTTAATCGTAGTGTGCCGCATCTCATTATCATTGGAGAGAGAATCCGAAGAGAAGCATTACAGACATTATTAAGCAGCCAGTCGGACCATAAAGTTCTTATCAACCTCAATCCTATTGGTGAACGACGAGCATGGCTAAGTATGGCCGCTGAAAATGCGCGATTGGCACTGAAGCAAATGATAAACCAACAAGCCAGTCAGGAAGAGCGAGTGCGCGCACTGCAACAAGCGCTCAATCTCTCTAGCCTGACCCGTATTGAATGTTTTGATATCAGTCATACATCCGGCGAAGCTACTGTTGCATCTTGCGTGATTTATGACAACTTCTCTATGCGTAACAATGAATACCGACGTTATAACATTGATAATATTACACCAGGAGATGATTATGCGGCCATGCGTGAGGCGCTATCACGACGTTATTATAAGGCGATCAAGGATGAAAGCAGGCCACCAGATTTGATTCTAATTGATGGTGGTAAGGGGCAGATCAGTGCTGCTCAAGAAGCATTGGCAGAGCTGGGGTTAAGTGATGTAAACCTATTAGGTGTTGCTAAAGGCGAAGGACGTAAACCCGGCTTAGAGCAATTGATTTTTCCCGTCAGTAAAATGGAAAAATCGTTACAATTAACGAGCGATCATGCTGGCTTACATCTCATCCAGCAAATTCGTGATGAAGCACATCGATTTGCGATTCAAGGACATCGCAATAGGCGCGGCAAAGCCAGAACTAGTTCGAGCTTAGAACAGATTAGTGGCATTGGTGCCAAGCGACGCCAAGGCCTATTAAGCCGATTTGGAGGGTTAAAAGGTGTACTAACCGCCAGCATCGAAGAATTGCAACAAACGGAAGGAATTAGCCGCAAGCTAGCAGAAAGAATTTATAAGGAACTCCATTAGCGTTTATTTATTCAACATACCCTATAGAGATTAATCTTCTCGTACACAGATAAAACTGACAGAATTTATTTTTTAACATTACAATCGATTCGATTTGACAATAGCCAAATCCGTTTAATCCTTCGATTGTTGATTATTTTAGTTTATAGCCGTTAAATCTTATGCCTTCTAACCTTCCTAATCTACTTACCTGGCTGCGAATACTTGCGATTCCATTGTTTGTAGGTATTTTCTATTTACCACACACGTGGCTATCACAAACCAATCAGAATCTGGTTGCCACTATCATTTTTTCTGGTGCCGCTATTACGGATTGGTTGGATGGCTATCTTGCCCGGATATTAAATCAGACATCTGCATTCGGTGCATTTCTCGATCCAGTGGCAGATAAGCTGATGGTTGCAGCCGCATTGATTGTATTGGTATATCTGGATAGACTGGATGCTCCAATTGCTTTAATTATCATTGGCCGGGAGATTACCGTTTCCGCATTACGTGAATGGATGGCACAAATTGGTAAATCTAAAAGTGTCGCGGTTTCCTTTTTAGGAAAAATAAAAACCACCTCACAGATGGTCGCCATTCCATTGCTCTTATACCATGATAACATTGGCGGTAGATTTGATTCTCAGCTCATAGGAACATGGCTCATTTATCTGGCAGCTATTCTGACATTATGGTCAATGATCTATTATTTAAAGGCAGCCATTCCACAAGCAATCAAGCATAGCTAATAATTTTCACTTTTATTCACTTTTGCTTGCGCTTTCCTTGACAAAACAACCAGCATGTCTATAATTCCACTTTTGCTTCTGAAGCATCTTCAGCAGCGCATGAGTTTCTTAGGGCGGGAATAGCTCAGTGGTAGAGCACAACCTTGCCAAGGTTGGGGTCGCGAGTTCGAGCCTCGTTTCCCGCTCCATTTTTTGATATGGATAACTATTTTAACAGCTGGATATATCTCTTGTTATCAAGCATCCACTTATTACTTTCAAATTTTATTATACCGTGCGCTATATAACTGATTATGTAAATATGTAAAAATGGCGGGGTGGCAGAGTGGTTATGCAGCGGCCTGCAAAGCCGTCTACGCCGGTTCGATTCCGACCCCCGCCTCCACACAAGTAATCTGCAACTTCAATTGCCCGGGTGGTGAAATTGGTAGACACAAGGGACTTAAAATCCCTCGGGCTTAATCGCCCATGCCGGTTCGATTCCGGCTCCGGGCACCAGCCACAATCCTTTACTAGATCATTATACGATCTTGGCAAAACGAAATAACCTGAAGGGATAGCTAACGCCAATCTGCATGGAATACATTTTCTGGGTTAGTATCAGAAAATGATCTTCCCAGCTATTTAGCGCCATTACATTTCAGAATCCATCTGACGGATGCCTGAATATGAAATAACCTGCTGAAACAGGCCAACTAATGATGCATGTATTTAGTGCTTGGTCACTACACAGGCTGTATCACATTAATCCCGATACCCATGCGGAACGTACAATCTAAAAAAACTGCCTAAGCTCAGTATCGCCAATGCTATTTGTTGAGTATTATACGCTCAGCGTATCATTATCAAACGCAATCGACCAATGAAAGCAATTCATGATATACATGATCAGCGGATAGCAAGGCTGTTACTATGACAATATATTTGAACTCAAAAAGTTAATAAGGTGATGAGAAGTTTAGCTAACTGATTCAATTGGTGCAATCAAGAACGTTGTCATCAAAACTTTGATGCCTAGCACCAGATGAAGTTTATTATCAAAAAAATATAGTCTCCTACGCCGTTTGAGCTTGAACTAATCAAGCACGTTAGAGTTCATTTCTTCTCAGCTTGGCCGGAATACTAGTTTTGGGCTTTGGTACTCCGCTCTGTACTAATAATACCCAGCATCTTCATCATTAAAATTGCTTTCTTGTGGCCTATCATCATCCCCTGGCGCCTGAACCACGCGGCATAACTGCGTGAACCATACTGTGGTGCTTTCAAATGCTGTTCATCGATTTGACGCAGCAAAATTAACTCACTCTCACCTGTGGGTTGTGGCTGATAATAATACGACGAACGTGCAACACGAAGTCGAATGACATTGATGCGATTGACTTAGCTTCTCATGGCACACGATCATTGTTTTGCATTCAACAACACTTAATGATCGAGCTTGCTAGCTAAGAAATCGCGTTCTACCGTCAATTTCTCAATCATGCGATGTAAATTGTCGGCACTATGCTCATACCTCTTATTTATCTCATATCAGAGCTTAACAGCTTGTCCAGTTTTGCGGTACCACTTCAATCTAATATATTTAGACAGCCCAGCTAAGAGAGAATATTCTTAACCGGAGGAAAAAATGATAACAAGAAAGCGGTATCCATAGAAACTTAAGTCAGATACGACCAGTCTGATCCTCGGGGCATACACTATGACATACACCATGATATTATCTTGAGATAATCCATCTAATTACGCTGACTAATCATGTGATCAATATACTCAACCTTTACTTTACCGAGGCCGTTCAGATTAATCTTTTTGGCTGCGCCTTGAGACAAATCAATTAATCTATTCTTTTTGAAAGGACCACGATCATTAACCAATACATCTACAAAGCGCCCGTTACTTAGATTCGTTACCCTAACCCAAGTTGGCAATGGCAGTGTTTTATGCGCAGCTGTTAAATTATATGGTTTAAACCGAGTACCCATAGCGGTGCGGTTACCCGACTCGGACCCATACCAGGAAGCTATTCCTTCTTCACTGTAAGCAACTGCTGAGCGTAATGGGTAGTAGATATTACCTTTTATTTTATAAGGCTTGTTATAGGGTGCTCCAAGGTCGGGCGCACGATAATCGTATAGCCCTTCTGGGCGAAGTGGTCCATGCGACGACTTGAGAGCACAGCCACTCAATATGCCAATTATTATGGACATTAGCCCAATAAGCCTGACATAAAATAATTGCTTCCTTTCACATAAACAAAACAGTTCTGATTCACGCATAGAAACTATCTCAATGAATTATTCTATATTCTCCGTGGGATTATTATCACTGCTGCATTTTGAATATCTTATCAAGGTCATTTTTTTGACCTCTTAAAATAGCACGCTATTATATAAAACCATCTTCAGATGCTTAAAAATTAGATTTTTTTAGACCTTTGCAAAACCCCAATAGTTGAAAATTAACCTTTTATAATCAACAATATAAATCTTCCGGCGAGGGCTTCTGCAAAAGCCTCTTTTTATTTTACAAGTGCCCGGCTATAATTGTTCGAGATATTCAGAAATACGATATCAAAACAATCCTTAAAATCACACAAGAATATTTCTCAGTAGTCTCGAAAAGTATAGTAGTCATCAAATTGAACCTTCTTTACGGTTGCTTGAAAACAGAAAAATCTAATCGATGCCTTTGAAGTAATTTATAAAATTCTGTTCTATTACGCTTAGCTATACGCGCAGCTTGAGTTACATTACCAGCCGTAATTTTCAATACGCGCACCAAGTAATCTCTTTCAAAATGTTTTCTGGCTTCTTCAAATGATGTTAGCTGAGTTTCTTCCTTCTGCATGGCATCATATACCAAAGTAGGTGAGATTAACGATATGGTACTTAGTACAACGCATTGTTCAACAATATTCATGAGTTGCCGAACATTACCGGGCCAGGGTGCACTAATCAGCATGTGCATTGCTTCTGGTGAGAATCCGTTAATATCCTTTGTATATTTTTCAGAAAATAGCTGGAGAAAATAATTTGCTAATAGAGAAATATCTTCTCGGCGTTGTGACAATGTTGGGATTATCAAAGCGACAACATCCAGTCGATAGTAAAGATCTTCACGGAAATTACCTGCAGCAATTTCCGCTTTGAGATTACGATGAGTTGCTGAGATAATTCGTACATCAACCGGAATTGTTTGCGCAGACCCAACAGAACGGATTTGTTTTTCTTGTAAAGCACGGAGTAATTTTACCTGGAGCAAGAGTGGCATATCCCCAATCTCGTCGAGAAATAGTGTACCTTTCTCTGCCAACTGAAATAATCCTTTATGATTATTAACTGCACCAGTAAAAGCCCCCTTAACATGTCCAAAAAGTTCTGATTCCAGTAACTGCTCTGGGATTGCTGCACAATTAACCGCGACAAATGGCTCATTACAGCGATTAGATGCCCGGTGAATAGCACGCGCAAACAATTCTTTTCCAACACCACTCTCGCCATAAAGCAATACACTGGCATCACCTCTAGCAACTAGTTCTGCCTTAGTCAGCACATCTTCCATCACCGCACTTTGTGTAATAATTTCTTTACGCCACAGTGCTTGCGATGCATCAGTTTTAATGGCACTAAATGAAGTATGCTTAAGAGCCTGACTAATCTGAGCCATTAAGGTTTTGCTATCAAATGGCTTGGCAAGATAACCGAATACTCCGCGTTGTACAGCAGCAACAGCATCTGGGATGGTCCCATATGCGGTAAGAATAATTACAGGTAACGTTGGAATCATTCGGTGAATATGCTCAAATAATGCCATACCATCCATACCGCTCATTTGCATATCACTGATAACTAGCTGTGGACGCGCAATATCTAAATAATTGAGTGCAACTTCAGCACTTTCTGCTGTACTTGTTTCATAGCCAACAGCCATCAGGCGAATTGAGAGTAGTTCCAGTAAATCGGCATCATCATCGACAAGAAGTATTTTTGGTTTAGGAAGCATAGTTTTTTACCTTTTACACCTAATATGCATCTCTTCTGATAAGATTCTTCTCCATATCTTTAATATCATTAACCTTTTTTTCTAGTGCAGCAGCGCGTTCACGCTCTGTCTTGAGTTTATGAAATAAATTACCGATAGTATCACTCATGCGTTGTTGTTCGTTAAATAACATGACCAATAAGTTCTTAAAACTATTCAAATTCGATGATTGCTCCGAGCTTCCCGGCCATTCATTCAATAATTTAAGTGCTCTGTCTACATCATGGAAAGTTGTATTTGGAAAAGAAAGCAGTAGTATGTATTTAATCTGGTTCTCATCACTCTTGCTATTTATAACATCTTGTTTTACAGCACTATACTCTCTAATGAGCTCCGGCAGTGTTTGATTATGCAAAAAATCGTAATACTCCATGATTTGATCCAGATGACTAGAAGTGATTACCTGATGCGGCAATGCATCAGGAATACACACCGAATTAGTTTGTGCACTTATTTCCCCATTCCCTCCGGTCAACGCTGAACATCCGGATAATATAAACTGTATTAATAGTAGAACTGGCAATAAGACGAATAGCTTATAATAAATAATATTCATGTTTCCCCCTCCATATCATTCAGAGGCAAGGTAAGGCGAAAGTGTGCGCCAACTTCAGACTGTTCAATTAGCTCAATATTACCCCCATGCGCAAATGCGTATTCACGAGCAATGGATAATCCGAGTCCTGTTCCTCTAACATGTGTATTCGCTACACTGCGTCCCTGATAGAAAGGTTCAAATACCTTCTCCCGGTCAACTTTATGTATACCGACACCCATATCAGCTATATCTAATTGAATTAATTTATTTGTTTGAGCTACTTTTATTTGAATAGCGCCACGGGGTGGGGAAAACTTCACCGCATTGGAAAGCAGATTATCCAAAATAATCTTAATTTTTTCGCTATCGCATTCAAGCATCAAATCTGGACAATTGCGAATAATTTCTAGTCTCTTACTCATTATAGAAAGATTCTGGTTCTGTAATACTTCATCTAGAATCTTTGCCAATTTTACTTGGTGTTTTACAAGTGCAGTTTTGTCTGTTTCAAGAGCACTATAACTTAATAGATCTTCAATTCTCTTTTGTAACTGCAAGCTACTACTGTGCAGTATATTGGCAATCAACTGCTGCTTTTCGGTTAGTTGACCTGTGATGCCTTCAGCAAGCAAATCCGCACCCTCACGTATAGCAGTAAGAGGGGTCTTAAGCTCATGAGAAACATGTCTAAGAAACTGGATTTTTTGATCTTCCAATTTTAATAAACGACGCCGCATCCAGTCTAAACGTATTCCAATATATTTTAAATTCTGAGGTCCCTCAACACATACTGGTTTTGATAGCTCTCCCTGACCCATTTTATAAATAGCTTCATCAATCTGTCGAATAGGGCGTGTAATTAGAACTGAAAAGATAAGCGCTAATAGTATTACAAATGGAATTAAAGCAAGTAACTGCCACTCGACAACTGTGCGCGCGTGACTAGCCATATCCAGCATTTCACCGACGTCAACCCCGATCAAATTCTGCCCCATGATAGAAAAATTATTTGCTGATTCCATTAAACTGGTGAAGTTCTCTACCAGATCACGTAAATCTTCTGGAGAATCATCGATAGCGATTAATATCTCCATAAAAATAGTCGTCTCTGATAAACGTATTTTCTCTAATAATAATTGTTGTTCGATATGTGATGAATGCTCCCATAGTTTCTCTGCAGTCATCTCAAACTTTGAATGGGCGCGGAAATATCCTTCAAGCAGTGACATATCCCCCAGAATCAGCGCTTGTCGTATGCTTCGCTCCATTGTTCGAATTTCATCGATTAAAACACGATTGCCAAGTGTAACCTGTGTTGCTTGGTGTACAGTCTTACGACTTTGTTCAGCAAGTCGATCAATAGACATCGCACTATTTATTAATGCTCCGATCAGAGGTAATCCTATGATTGAAAATCCAAATAGTATTAACTTTAAGAACGACTTGGGATAACGCTGCTTCTGCATTGGAATCGTATTATGAGATTCAGAACCAGGTTCAGCAGAATCTATACAAGTGCTCATAATGCTTATCCCTTTAACCTATAATAATCCAATTATTTTTCTTAAATATATAACTAGAATCTTGAGAAAGACCGAAGTATTCTATTCAACTCAATAGAATGATCTGTATCTTTTGCGTAAATGGGGATGATTATTGTCTAAAATAATTCTTAGCTTTGTGGTAAATTCAAAGACTGCTTATTCCCTCGAAAATACCATATTAAGCAACCATATCAGAGGGGGGACGCATATTCATGAGACGCGCCAGTTCAAAATGAATGAAAGCCAATGCAGCAAATACTGGCGCAAACAAATTTAAAAATGGCACGAACTGAACCATTCCAGTCAGTAGACCTAAACTCCATAATGATAACTGATGTGTAGCAAGCAACACCTTCATTTCTTCATGGCTGGCATGTTCCGACAATGCATCATAGCGAAATAATTGTTGATTTAAATAGGCTGCTGCGACAAACGGAACGATGATACCCAACCCAATGAGCCATAAAGGAAACGTAATTAGCCACATTAGAGCAAAAATACTTATGGCAAGTAATGCATTAACTAAGCTTCCTCTAATACTACCGCCATACTCACGCTTAAGAGACGGATAATGACGATTAGCAACAATATTAATCAATGCAGGCATTGCGAATATAGCGGTAATGAATAACGTAGTAACAATTACTAGTGAGACGAATAAAATTACATGAGTTATACTTTGAATTCCATGCGCAATCCACTCTGGTTCCAGAGCTTCAAGCCAGCTTTGAATACCAAGGCTAGAAAAGCCTTGAATTATCCACCCTGAAAAGGTATCCCAAAAAATCACGCTTAAAACTAGCCATAGCGAACCTGCCGCTAGTACTGGCCAAATCATAATCCACAATACTTTAGGTTGGAATAGATCCCTCAATGCACGCGAAAGTGCAATAAAAATATGAGACATGTGTAACGCTTCTCCTCAACTGTTTATCATAGTCTATCCCTAAATGAATACTAAAGCCTGAAATTCATTTAAGGTATGTTTATAATTAATAACTTATCTAAACCCAATTAACAGGTATTTAATTAATTACATAATGAGCTAATAAAGTGATTAACAAATCCTTATGTGTTATCAGGTAAGTAATAGGCATTTAATTACAAGCTATTATAACCAGACTGATTCTGATAAAAAAATATCATATATCGTAATTTGTTTAGTGACATCAAATAGTACACAATATGTTCATCTAAAATCTTAAAGACCTGTGACCTGTGACCTGTGACAACTGATACAGTATCAATCATATAAATATCTGGACTCAAGTTTTTTTATCAAAATGTCGATAACACACCCATAAACACTGATTATAGGGAAATTAAATTGAAAGTAGATAATTCAATCCAGTCTTTGACAAATGTTTCTGCCAGTGTTGAAAAGAAACGTACTGACACTACTCCGAGCACAAGGCAAGAACACCTAAACACAACTGCTGCACATTTAAATTCACATATTACACAACAAAAAACAATTGACAGCAACTTAGCGACTAGCTCCGTTATAGACACTGCTCGTGTACAAGAGATAAAGCAAGCAATCAGTGAAGGCAACTTTAAAATTAATTCAGAAGTAATCGCTGATCGTTTGTTAGAAACAGCGAAAGAGTTAATTCAATCCAAGAAAGGTGGCTCTTAATGCATCAAATGTGGCATCTGACCGATTTTATTACCACTCTGAAGAATGAACACGATGCCTTCAGGGTATTTATTAAAATCCTTCAAAAAGAACAAACTACTTTAGTTCAAGAAAAAACCGAAGATATGGATTCCCTTACATTAAATAAAGCTCATATAATAAAAATATTGATTCGTTTTGATGAGAAACGATGTCAATATTTAGTCTCTCAAGGGTTTTCACCTGACAATCGAGGCATGAATGCATGGTTAGCAACACAAAAACCAGGCAAAAACATAAATACCGTCTGGACCGAATTACTGCAATTAGCACAAGATGCTCAACAACTAAATAAAACCAATGGAATACTCATTTCAACACGATTACAATATATTCAACGAGCACTTTCTGCATTACAAAGTGCTGCGGGTAACATTGCGTTATATGGACCCCAGGGACAGACATTCGGACTAAGCATTCCATACTGAGCAGCCACGAAACTCTGCTGACTTTCATCTTAGATTCATTAACCGTTGTGAGCCGCTTGCTCGTTTAGTAAATTTTTATATTTAACTGATTGATTATAGCAAACCAAGCCTCTTTATTAATTTTATTAATAAGTCAGTTATCTGGCTGAATACACAGCTAGATGAATCCTAAATTAATAAAGCAGCAGCAACGCGGCGCCCTTCCTCTATCAATATGTTATAAGTACGGCAAGTAGCCTTGGTATCCATTACTTCAATGCCAATCCCGGATTTGACCAAATGATTTATTAAAGAGTGCTGAGGAAAATTAAGGTTGCTACCGGTACCAAGCAGTACAATCTCAGGTCGAAAAGGCAATATGTATTCAAAGTGCTCTAATTCTAGCTGCTCCAATGCTTTGACCGGCCAATTTTCAATCACTTTATCAGGAAAAACAATCAGGCTATGTTCATAGCGTACCTGGTTAACCATGACATATCCTTCGCCATACCCAGAAAATATATTCGTATCTGAAAATTCAGAAAGATGTAACTTCAACTATTACCCCTGTTAAATTTTAGAATAGAGAACCTGATTACATTACAATCAGTTATCTCCTATAATTAAAAAACAAGTTCCCGGCCAGAATATTCTTCCTGTTAAAGCAGGAAGAAAGCTTGACGGCATATCAATACAATTAAATAGGCCCAACCTGATTAAGTAAAATTCAATTTCTCGTATTAGCAATTATTTTGCCTATCCCGCCGCTCGTTTAAATCAGTTTACTCTACGCGTGTCGCTCTAGTATCTATCCATAGAACCCGCTTGAAAATATTTTGTTCATCAATCAATTGGTAATATATAGAGGCCTTTGCAAAACCCCAATAATTGAAAAACTAATCCTTTATAATCAAAATAGTCGAAAACTTCTAGCGAGGGATTTTACAAAAATCTCATATAGTTAATTAAAAATTTTATCATTCAAACTCATGTCAAATATTTAAGAATATCGAAAAACAAAATTTTATTGGCATAAAATATTCTGATGAGTAGAGATACGCTTAAACCAACTTAAGATCGATAAAAACATTATTTTTTATGTTTAACCCTACCTTGGTTTTTCAGAATCCCCAAATGAATATGAACGATCTAAATTCGAGCTATATGAGTATTTAAACTGCTTCTATTTCGGAAAATTATTTCTTCAAAATTGTATTCTTTGCATAAGGTAAAGTATGCGGATAATCTTTGCTGAAATGCAATCCACGGCTTTCATGGCGCAGCATGGCGCTTTGAATAATTAAATCCGCTGTATCCACTAGATTACGTAATTCCAACAAGTCACTAGTTACGCGAAAATTAGCATAATATTCGTTAATTTCTTCATGTAATAATTTAATTCTATGTTGTGCGCGCTGCAGGCGTTTTGTAGTCCGTACGATACCCACGTAACTCCACATAAAATGGCGTAACTCATCCCAATTATGTGAAATAACAATTTCCTCATCGGCATCAGTAACACGGCTCTCATCCCATTTCGGCAACTGAATAGCAGGGATAGGAAGCTGGCTAAGGATATCTTTACTAGCTGCCTGTGCAAACACCAGACACTCAAGTAAAGAATTACTGGCTAGTCGGTTAGCACCATGCAAACCCGTATGTGCAGTCTCTCCAATTGCATAAAGATTATCCAAATCAGTTTTGCCATTTTGATTTGTAACAATACCCCCACAAGTATAATGTGCAGCGGGAACAACTGGAATAGGTTCTCGAGTGATATCTATACCAAATTTCAGGCATTGAGAATATATAGTGGGAAAATGTTTGATTAGGAAATCGGCCGGCTTATGCGAGATATCCAAATAAACACAATCAAGACCTCTCTTTTTCATTTCAAAATCGATAGCCCGCGCCACAACATCACGCGGTGCCAGTTCAGCACGTTTATCATGCCAGGACATAAAGCACTCCCCATTGGGGAGCTTTAAAAGTCCACCCTCACCGCGAACCGCCTCGCTGATCAGAAATGACTTTGCATGAGGGTGATAAAGACAAGTAGGATGAAACTGAATAAATTCCATATTAGCGACTCGACAACCAGCCCGCCATCCCATAGCGATACCGCCACCTGTAGCAGTATCAGGACTAGTAGTGTAAAGATAAACTTTATTAGCACCACCTGTCGCTAATACTGTATTGTGCGCGGTAAACGTGTGAACCTTACCATCTTTCTTATCCAAGATATAGGCACCAAGACAACACTTATGCTTTGTATTATGATGATCTGGCAGTTTATCGCTCGTGATAAGGTCAATGGCAATATGCTGTTCAAATACAGTGATGTTAGGATGAGCAGCAATATTTTCAATCAAAGTTTGCTGTATCGCTTTCCCTGTTGCATCCCCATTATGAATGACTCGCCGTACACTATGCCCGCCTTCCCGTGTAAGGTGGTAGCCTGTTTCACTGCTTTGGTCTCGAGTAAAAGACACCCCTTGATCAATCAACCATTGTATTGCTTGCGGCGCATTCTCGGCCACATACCGAGTAATCGTTTCGTCGCACAAACCCGCACCGGCTATCAATGTGTCATGGATATGCTTAGTAGGTGAGTCTTCTCTTGATAACGCTGCTGCAATACCACCCTGAGCCCACCCACTGGCACTATCATATAAGGTTTGTTTAGTAATCAACCCAATTTTCTTGTGCGGTGCCAGGTGCAGTGCAAGCGTAAACCCAGCTAAGCCACTACCAATAATTAGTGTATCAAAATAGAAATGTTGCATCCTGGCTGGAATTGTTTCCACATATTGAGAACATTAAATCATAACAGATTCAGAAAACTTCATGAATCCACTCATATATCAAATCTCTTTTATTTAATAACAAAAGTCATAAATCAGTGAACCAATGAAAACAAATAATTGTCTTTATCATTGATTACTCATAGTTCCCGAAAGACTCTTGAATAAGTATACTTGGTTTATTGTGTCGTAATATAACACTTACAAGTTGTACAATAGAGATACAATTAATTTAAAAATTCAGGAAACAGGAAATTATGGGTGATCGGGAAATCGATCAGCAACTCGTGGAACGTGTGCAACGCGGAGACAAGCAGGCATTTAATCTACTTGTGATTAAATATCAGCGGAAATTAGCCCGTTTGTTGTCACAATTCATTCGTGATTCTGCTGAGGTTGAGGATGTCACCCAAGAAGCTTTTATTAAAGCCTATAGGGCGTTGCCATCGTTCCGCGGTGAAAGTGCGTTTTATACTTGGTTATATCGAATCGGTATCAATACTGCGAAAAATTTTCTGGTTTCTCAGGGACGGCGAGCGCCAACTACAATACATGGAATTGATAATGAAGATGCCGAAAATTTTGATGAAGGCGGCAAACTAAGAGAAATGAATACACCCGAAAGTGAACTGATGAGTCAGCAGGTTGCTCAAACAGTTAACCAGACACTAAATGAATTGCCTGAAGAATTACGAATTGCAATTACCCTAAGAGAAATTGAGGGGCTAAGTTACGATGAAATTTCAAACATCATGAGTTGTCCCATTGGTACAGTACGTTCGCGTATATTTCGTGCTCGTGAGGCAATATCTGAAAAGTTACGTCCTTTATTAGGGACCAGTAAAGATAAGAGGTGGTAACGTGAGAAATAAAGTATCGGCTTTGGTAGATGGTGAATTAGACGCGCAAGATGCAACAGATGTAATAGCAGAATTGGGGAATCAGAATGATCTGATTAATAATTGGAAAACTTATCATTTGATTGGTGATACGCTGCGTCAGTCAACCAAACTATCCATAGACATTTCACAACGCGTCAGTATGGAACTGACAACTGAGCCAGCCATAGTAGCACCTTATCCATCCAGGCGACAGAAGCATAGGGTTTTTGCCTATTCGGTAGCGGCTTCGGTAGTTGCGATGGTGGCAGGCTGGTTAACTTTGCAAACTTTATATCAGCCAGAAGAAACGATTGTCGCTGATACATCGAATATAGAAAAAAGCAGGCCCATTACACCCATTTTAGTTTCCACACCATCATCTATTCTTACCTATCCGCCTGTTCCTGCAGAAATTCATGATTATCTATTCGCACACCGGGAGTTCTCTTCTGGTACAGTTACGCACGGCTTAACAACTCATACTCATCCTGTTACTGATTCACGAGAAAGATAAGGTAGATGGCTAGAATTATTCTACTGTTGTTATTATCAGGTATTGTTCAAACCTCTTTCGCACAGAAACTACCAGATTCCTCTAAAGAAGCACTCAATTGGCTAAAAAAGATTTCTATCGCGCCACGCCAGCATAATTTCATTGGAACATTCGTCTATTATGCTGATGGGCATATGGAAACGTCTCGAATAGCACATATAATTGATCAGCATGGAGAACGAGAAAAAATAGAAGTATTGGATGGTTTACCACGTATCGTTTTTCGCAACAATGACGAAATGAAATGCTACTTACCTGAAAGTAAACGAATTGTAACGGAGAAACGCTGGTTACGTAAATTTTTTCCTGATTTATTACCTCAATCCTATGGCAGTCTTAATGACAACTATTATGTAAGTAAAGGTGAGCGAGAGCGAGTTACCGGTTATGAATGCCAGGTTATTTTATTAGAACCACGAGATAATCTGCGTTATGGTCACAAGTTCTGGGTGGATGTTGAGACCGGTTTAGTACTCAAAGCTGCCGTAGTAGATGCTGATCATGTCATTGAACAATTTGCATTTGCCCAACTAGACGTGGGCAACATTGTCAATACTGAGCTATTAGAACCCAATCAGTCGATTATTGCATCAGAATGGCATACTACCAATTTAATGGCTTCCGTTTTAGAAGATAATGAACTTGAATGGCAGGTGAGAGACCCTCCCGCAGGATTCAAAAAGATCATTGAGATGAAAAGAAATATTTCTGGTAAACCCACACCTGTCAATCATATTGCATTATCAGATGGTCTTGCGACAGTCTCTGTGTTTATTGAGCCAATTTCAGGAAAAATATCTTCACCTATCCCAGGATTTTATTCAAGCCGGGGTGCCATTAATATCTATGTTCGAATATTTGCTGACAATAAGATCACAACAGTCGGAGAAGTGCCACTGGAGACAGTAAAGAAGATTGGAGACTCAGTAGTTAAACAAGCGATCAATCTTCCCATAAAAAGCTTAAATCACCAGATGGAAAGTATTCAATATTAATACATGTTATTGTTTCTGAATATGAAATTTATTTATAAAAAAACCGGTCTTATAATGGTTCATTATCCACTACAAGACGGGTTTATACCAAGGATAGAAAGAATGCATAAATTTGTTTTATTGCTATTGCTTATAATTTCACCCGCTGTTTTTTCTAAAACTAAAGATTTACCTGACTTCACCGGGCTTGTTGAAAAGTATGGTGCCGCAGTTGTAAATATCAGTACCACTCAAACACAGCACATCGCGAGCAACTCCATTTTCCCAGAGCTGCCGAATATTCCAGAGAATTCACCATTTCATGAATTCTTCCGGCGTCATATGCAACCGTTTGCCATGCCGAAAAAAACCGAGCCTCGATCCATGGGCTCTGGCTTTATTATCAGCACAGACGGTTATATCTTAACCAATGCACATGTGGTCGAATCTGCTGATGAAGTTAATGTCAAACTTAACGATAAGCGTGAGTTTAGCGCGAAGATAATCGGCAGCGATCGTAAAACGGATATTGCGCTGATTAAAATTGAAGCCAATAATTTGCCAAAGGTAACACAAGGTAATCCAGAACTTCTCAAAGTTGGAGAATGGGTGGTGGCAATCGGCTCGCCATTCGGATTTGAAAATAGTGTAACAGCCGGCATTGTCAGCGCAAAGGGACGCTCACTCGCGCAGGAAAACTTTGTACCTTTTATTCAAACTGATGTTGCGATTAACCCGGGCAATTCCGGAGGACCATTATTTAATATGATGGGAGAAGTAGTAGGGATTAATTCACAAATATATAGTCGTACCGGTGGGTTTATGGGATTATCGTTCGCCATTCCAATTAATGTAGCCACCAATATCGCCGATCAATTAAAAACTAATGGCAAGGTAAGCCGGGGTAGAATTGGCGTAATGATACAAGAAGTAACTAAAGAATTAGCCGAATCCTTTGGACTCTTGAATATTAATGGTGCATTAGTCGTTTCCATTCAAAAAGATAGCCCTGCTGACAAAGCCGGCATAGAAGTAAGGGATATCATATTGAAGTTTGATGGTAAAGATGTTGCTACATCCGCAGATTTGCCTCGCATCGTCGGTAACACGAAACCAGGCTCGGAAATATCTATGCAGATATGGCGAGATGGGGCAACCAAAAATATTATGATAGAAGTGGAAGAAATCTTATCTGATGAACGTGCAGATAACAATCAGTCAAAACAAAGCAAGCAAGCGAATACTTCAAATAATCTGGGGCTTGCATTGAGCGAATTGACAGCCAACCAGAAAAAACAGTTAGAGATTAATAGTGGCTTGCTGGTTGAAGATATACGGCCTGGTACTGCCAGTCGCGCAGGCATACATGCAGGCGACATCATTCTTGGACTCAATAATCAGGATATAAGCAGTATTAAGCAGTTTAATCGTTTGCTCAACAAGGTTGAAAAAGGACGTAATATTGCCTTATTGATACGACGTGGTGATATGACGACTTTTATAACTATGAAACTTGATGATAAGAAACCAGCTCATGATGAGTAAATCGGATATACCTGTAACTTTTATAGTATACGGTCGCAAAGAATGTCATCTTTGTCAGGAAATGATAGTTGCCCTAAGTAAATTACAGGAGCAAGTATTGTTTCGTTTTCAGATCATCGATATAGATCATCATCCAGAACTAATTGTACTTTATGGTGATAAAGTACCCGTATTAGTAACATTCTCGGACAAAGAAGAAATTTGTCATTATCACCTTGATATAGCTGCCTTGGATGCTTATTTTACTAAAGTTCGTTAAAATACCATCCGTTTAGAGTAATCCGATCAGAAAAACAATACCAAATCGGATTGCTCTAAAACTTCCATATCACCCGTAACTACAATCTTATTGGGTCCCAAATCCTGATGCAACATATCCGAAATTTCTCTATTATTGCCCACATTGATCATGGCAAATCTACATTAGCTGACCGTATTATCCAACAATGTGGCGGATTATCTGATCGAGAGATGGCAGAGCAAGTTCTTGATTCAATGGATCTGGAGCGTGAAAGAGGCATCACTATCAAAGCCCAAACCGTCGCTTTGAGCTTTACATCAAAAAATGGCGAAACCTATTTATTAAACTTAATCGACACGCCAGGGCATGTAGATTTTTCTTATGAAGTTTCCCGTTCACTCGCCGCGTGTGAAGGTGCTTTGCTCGTAGTAGATGCATCCCAAGGTGTAGAAGCTCAAACGGTTGCCAATTGCTATACGGCCATTGAGCAGGGTGTAGAGGTCGTTCCCGTATTGAATAAAATTGATTTACCTGCGGCCGAACCTGAACGCGTTATTGAGAACATTGAGGATGTAATTGGAATCGATGCCCAAGATGCGTTACGCATCAGTGCCAAAACGGGTGAGGGCATACAGGAGGTTTTAGAAGCGATAGTCTCAAGGATTCCTGCTCCCAGAGGGGATCTTGCTGCGCCACTAAAGGCTTTAATTATCGATTCATGGTTTGATAATTATGTAGGCGTCGTCATGCTGGTACGGGTTATAGACGGCACACTCAAACCTGGGGATAAGATCTTGCTGATGGCTAGCCATGCCGTGCAACTATGTGAACAAGTAGGCGTGTTCATGCCTAAACCGGTAAGTCGGGAATCACTCAGCGCTGGCGAAGTGGGTTTTATTATTTCTGGTATAAAAGAATTAAATGCAGCTAAAGTAGGGGACACGGTAACACAAGCAAATTACCCTGCAAGTGAGTCTTTAGTTGGCTTCAAAGAAATTAAACCACAGGTTTTTGCTGGACTTTACCCTGTAGAATCCAATCAATATGATGCATTACGTGCTGCATTAGAGAAACTAAAGCTAAATGATTCATCATTACAATACGAACCTGAAACATCCCATGCACTGGGCTTTGGTTTTCGTTGTGGTTTTCTCGGTCTGTTGCATATGGATATCGTACAAGAGCGCTTGGAACGAGAATATGATATGGATCTTATTACTACTGCGCCCACAGTAGTCTACCAAATACTGATGCGTGATGGTACGATAATCGAAATTGAAAATCCATCGAAAATGCCCGATTTGGCTCTAATTTCAGAAATTCGCGAACCCATTATTACAGCGACAATATTGGTTCCGGAAGAATACGTGGGTGCAGTGATTACACTGTGCGTAAGTAAACGTGGAATACAAAAGAATATGCAGTATATGGGCAGGCAGGTTATGCTCAGTTATGAAATACCATTGAACGAAGTTGTAATGGATTTTTTTGATAGACTCAAATCTACCAGTCGTGGATACGCGTCCCTGGATTATGAATTTAAAGAATTTCATACTGCTGATCTGATTAAACTCGATATACTGATTAATAGTGAAAAAGTAGATGCACTTTCATTGATAGTACATCGTAACAGTAGTCAGCGGCGAGGACGTGAATTGGCACAAAAAATGCGCGAGCTCATCCCACGTCAAATGTTTGATATCGCTATACAAGCAGCTATAGGTGCCCATATTATTGCGAGAGAAAGCGTTAAGGCATTGCGGAAGAATGTACTTGCTAAGTGTTATGGTGGAGACATTAGTCGCAAACGTAAACTACTGGAAAAACAAAAAGCAGGAAAAAAGAGAATGAAACGGGTTGGTAACGTGGAGATTCCACAGGAGGCCTTTTTAGCAATTCTACAGGTTGAAAATAAATAATGCATAATAACAGTAAATATCACATAATCGTGGTGGAGAAAGGAACAGTCTTTTTTCAGATATCTGCTACTATCTGCCCAAATAACTAAAGGAAAAGAAATAAAATGAATTTTCCTTTAGTTATGTTTATTTTGTTGGTTGTTACTGGCAGTATTTGGTTACTTGACTACTTAATACTACGTCACAAACGTACGCCAGACCAAAATGAACCATTGTGGATAGAGTATCCCAAAAGTTTTTTTCCTATCATATTAATCGTATTTACTCTACGTTCTTTTATCATCGAACCATTTAAGATTCCTTCCGGATCAATGATCCCGACATTACTTGTGGGTGATTTTATATTGGTTAACAAGTATACCTATGGCCTTAGGTTACCAGTCATCAATCTTAAAATAATGGATATAAATCAGCCTAAGCGTGGCGAGGTCATGGTGTTTCGCTATCCAGAGGATCCATCAGTAGATTATATCAAGCGAGTAGTTGGAATACCCGGTGATACTGTTACCTATCATAATAAACAATTAACCGTCAATGGTGATATGGTAAAAATGCACTATGAAGGGGAATATAAATATATAGAATCTGGACTTGGATATATATATGCTGAACATTTTAAGGAGTTTTTAGATGATCAAGGTCATGCGATCCTGATCAATCAAGATGTACCCAGTTTACAGTTATCCAGTGTACGTCATTTCCCATTTCTTGATCATTGCACTTACAATAGAGCGGGATTTACTTGCGAGGTGCCTCCTGGTAATTATTTTACTTTAGGTGACAATCGCGATAGTAGTAGTGATAGTCGTTATTGGGGATTTGTTCCTGAACAAAATATAGTTGGAAGGGCATTTATGATTTGGTGGAATTTTAATGATTTCAATAGAATTGGTTTATCAATTAATTGATAAAAGCTATTTCCGGGAAAAACATATGCTTTATCGCTCAATTGAAAAACAGAAAGGAGTTAGTCTGCCTCGCTTGTTAGTCTGGTCTGGAACACTCGTTCTCATTTCTATTCTTGGAATGAAATTAATACCGGCTTATATAGAATATGCCTCAATCAAGAAAACATTAACTTCGATAACCAATGACTCAAACCTGGAGAATGCAACAGTTAATGAAATCCGGCAATCATTTAATAAACGGGCACAAATAGATAATATTAATGTCATAAATGGACGTGATATTAAAATTAGTCAAAAAGATGGGCGTAGAATTCTTACTGTTAACTATTTCGTAAAAATACCGCTGGCTGCGAATATATCGTTATATCTTGATTTCGATACTGCAAATAGCTCTGGTTATTAGTTACTTGTAAGATTCGAATGCATAACACACATAATGCAAATTAATAAGACAATGCGGCAAGCTGAATTTTGCCGGAAAATAGGATATGTTTTCAATCAATCCACATTTCTACACGTGGCATTGACTCATCGCAGTCATAGCGCTTCACATAATGAACGCCTCGAGTTTCTTGGTGACAGTATATTAAACTGTTCCGTTGCTGGATTAATTTTTAAGCACTTCCCAGAACTTCCTGAGGGTGATTTATCTCGACTGCGTGCTAACCTGGTCAACCAGCGAACACTATCTCAATTAGCACTTACCCTCAACCTGGGTGAACTCATTAGACTCGGTGAAGGAGAGCTTAAGAGTGGCGGTTGTCGCCGTCCATCTATACTGGCTGACACATTAGAAGCTGTATTGGGAGCAATTTATCTTGATAGCAGCTTTGCAGAAGCTGAAAAAGTTGTCGCTGCACTTTACATGCCCATGCTGCAGAATCTAAATTCAGTAACGCTCGGCAAAGACCCTAAAACATTGCTACAAGAATTTCTACAGGCCCATAAACTGGCATTACCAGAATATTCCGTTGTCACTACAATTGGTGAAGCACATCAGCAGAAATTCAAGGTAGCGTGTGTTGTATCAAAATTTAATATCCGCACCTTAGGGGAGGGCGCTAGTCGGCGTAGCGCAGAACAAGCCGCAGCCAAACAGGCATACGAACAAATCATTCTTGTTTAATTGAAACAAGCAGAACCACATCCCTTTCAAAACATTCTATCCATATGAAGCTTGCTTTCGAAAATAACAACTATTTACCCGTATGATCACGCATACTAATCATCATACAGGTTATATCGCTATTGTAGGGCGTCCGAACGTTGGCAAATCTACACTGTTAAATGGCCTGATTAAGCAGAAAATAAGCATTACTTCTCGAAAAGCACAAACTACTCGTTATCGCATCAATGGCATTCTCACCGATCAGCAATTCCAATTTATTTTTGTCGATACGCCTGGTTTTCAAAATCAATATACGAATCAATTAAATAGCGCTATGAATCGCGTTGTTACACAGAGTATACAAGATGTGGATATCGTGTTGTTCGTGGTCGAAGCAATGCGATTCGATAATCGTGACCACTTAATACTCAAGTTGTTACCCGCAAATAAACCTGTGATTCTGGTCATTAATAAGATTGACAAATTAGCTGATAAAAAACGATTACTTCCATTTCTTGAGGAAATGTCCAGATTATTTACTTTTGCTGCAATCATACCAGTCAGCGCTGCCAAAAAAAATCAGCTATCCGTATTAATCGATATTACTCGTTCATATTTACCAGAAAATTTGCCTCTATTTGATGAAGATACGATTACCGATCGAAACGAACGTTTTCATGCTGCTGAACTATTACGCGAGAAGCTATTTCGCTTAACAGGAGAAGAGATTCCATACTCAGCAAGCGTTGTGATAGATCAGTTTAAACTGGATGGCCATTTGCGCAGAATCAGTGCTGCCATTATTGTGGAAAAGGCCAATCAGAAGGCGATTATTATTGGTAAAAATGGAGAAAATCTTAAGGCAATCGCCACACAGGCACGTAAAGATATGGAAAGGCTTTTTGGTGACAAGGTATTCTTGGAAGTCTGGGTTAAGATCAGGAATGGCTGGGCCGACAATGCAACTATATTAAAAACCTTAGGATATGATTAACTGCCATATAGAAAAATGATTATTAGCGCCCACACTCATTCACTTTCTCTAAGTATAACCAATATTAGATTTCAAGGGAGCGATAACCAGTATGATTAAGTTGGGTGTCAATATTGACCATGTTGCAACTTTAAGGCAAGCCCGAGGCACGACATACCCTAGCCCAATTGATGTTGCATTGATTGCAGAATCTGCTGGTGCAGATGCAATCACATTACATTTACGTGAGGATCGACGTCATATTCAAGACAGAGATGTTGAGATCTTGCGAGGTGTGCTTAAAACCCGTATGAACCTGGAGAGTGCAGTAACTGATGAAATGATCAATTTTGCACTCTATATTAAACCGCATGATGTTTGTCTGGTTCCAGAGCGACGAGAAGAATTAACAACAGAAGGCGGTCTTGACGTAATCAGACATTTTGAACAAGTGAAGCGTGCCTGTGGTCGATTGGCAGAAGCAGATATTCGTGTCTCATTATTTATTAATGCCGATCAAGCACAAATTGATGCGGCCGCAAGAACTGGCGCGCCAGCCATTGAAATTCATACGGGCTGTTATGCCGATGCTAAAACTGAAGAAATACAAAAAAAAGAGCTGCTTGATATTCATCAAGCAGTCATTTATGGTAATAATCAAGGGCTGCAAGTGAATGCAGGGCATGGATTACATTATCGGAATGTACAACCCATTGCAGCGATAACTGGCATTTCTGAACTTAATATTGGCCATGCCATCGTTGCTCATTCTATTTTCGTTGGCTTTGAGCAAGCGGTACGGGAAATGAAAACACTAATCCTTGAGGCATCCTAATGATCTATGGAATTGGGACCGACCTGGTCGAGCCAGCGCGTATTGAAAATTCTCTAGAAAAATATGGGGAACGCTTTATCAAACGCATATTAACAGATCCGGAATACGCTGAATATGGCAGTAGCAGCAAACCGGTTATGTTTCTGGCAAGCCGTTTTGCCGCTAAAGAAGCCTTTTCTAAAGCGATTGGAACAGGTTTACGGCATCCTGTGAATTTTAATTATATTCAGGTAACGCACGATTCTCTGGGAAAACCCTATTTTAAATTTCATGACGATCTTGAAAGATTCATTAATAACCAGGGAATTAAGAATCATTTTCTTTCCATCAGCGATGAAATAAGTTTGGCTTGTGCCTTTGTTATTTTGGAAAAATAGCGATGTTGCTCGGACCTGTCATGCTCGATATAGAGGGGACACAACTCACTGCCAGCGATAAAAAGAGACTCCAGCACCCATTAACTGGCGGCGTCATTCTATTTACTCGTAACTACGCGTCCTATACACAGCTAATAAAATTAACAACCGAGATACATGCTTTAAGAAATCCCCCCCTATTCATCGCAATAGATCATGAAGGAGGGCGGGTACAACGTTTCCGCAAAGATTTTACGCCGTTACCAGCCATGCGTGAGCTGGGTAGAATTTGGGATACGCACCCAGATCATGCACGAGACCTAGCACGGCAAATAGGCTATGTAATCGCAACAGAGTTAAATGCTTGTGGCATAGATTTTAGCTTCACACCAGTACTCGATGCTGATCATGGGCAAAGCGGTGTTATTGGCGACAGAGCTTTTCATCACAACCCATATGTAATCACTGAACTTGCTCATAATCTCATGTCCGGTCTAGAATCAGCCGGCATGATAGCAATAGGAAAACATTTTCCTGGCCATGGCTATATTCAGGCGGATTCACATACTGAAGAATCAGTTGATAATCGCACCTATGCTGATATTGAGGCAGGTGACTTAATTCCATTTCGACAAATGATAGATTTTGGACTCGCAGGTATTATGTCAGCACATATTATTTATCCAAAAGTGGATAAATATCCTGTTGGTTTTTCCCGCATATGGCTAGAAAATATTTTGCGAGGAAAATTACGATTTGATGGCTGTATTTTTAGCGATGATCTAAGTATGCAGGGCGCCGCATATTTCGATACGATAGATCGGCGTGCACAGGCTTCACTTAATGCAGGTTGTGATATGGTATTGGCCTGTAATGATTCGCAGGCTGCAGATCAGTTGTTGGCAAAGTTGCAGTGGAATGTCTCTGCCGCCAGCATTATGCGGCTTAACCATATACACGAAAGGCGTCGTTTTAATTCAATGAACAAATTACGTGAAAATACTGATTATATTGAAGCAGTCAAAAAAATTAGTCGTATTGAGTGCAAATAGTGAAGGATAAGCATTCTAACGGCATAATCCGCTAACAGCTATCATTTCAAATCGCAATAACAGCCTGGTATTATGATGAAATAGAGTATCGCTTTATAGATACTGCCCGCAGAATATATTTTCTATACCATCAGCGGATACAGCTTACTTTGTATCAGTATTAATCCCTTCCGTCATGTCATAATTGCCAACTATATAATTCGATTTATATGATGGCTTTTTTCTCTTATATTTGTTTACTTTAATCATAAATTTCATAAGGTCTTAATATGTCTGAATCTTTTGATGTAGCCATAATTGGAGCAGGTCCTGGCGGTTATGTAGCCGCGATTCGTTGCTCACAGCTGGGTCTTAATACGGTCTGTATCGATGACTGGAAAAACGAAAAAGGCAGAGCGAGTCTTGGTGGCACCTGCCTCAATGTCGGTTGTATTCCATCTAAAGCATTATTGGAATCTACAGATAATTTTTACCGTGCAGTAAACAAGTTCTCATCACACGGAATTAAGATTCCAGACGTATCAGTAGATGTTCCTACCATGATTGCGCGTAAGGATAAAATAGTCACTACGTTTACAAGCGGCATCGCTTCATTGTTTAAAAAGAATAAAATAACATCTATACATGGCAAGGGGACATTACTTAAACGCGCGGAAAATGATCGGGCCTGGAAAATTGAAATAAAAGATACTCATGAAGTAAAAACAGTCCAAGCCAGATACGTCATTCTTGCGACTGGATCGATTCCACGACCACTGCCAATTGCGCCCATAGATAACAAACTGATATTGGATAACGCTGGCGCATTAGCATTAACTGAAATCCCCTCGCGTCTGGGCGTTATCGGAGCGGGGGTAATTGGTTTAGAGATGGGCAGTGTTTGGCGAAGGCTGGGTTCTGAAGTGACGATTCTTGAAGCGGCTCCCGAGTTTCTTATGGCTGCTGACCAACAAATAGCAAAAGAGGCACAAAAAATATTTAGTAAGGAACCGGGGTTATTGATTAAAACGGGAGTCAAGATCACAGCGGTGGATGCTCGTAAGAAAGATATCCTGGTGGAATATACTGACGCTGGAAATAATCCACAAAAATTAGAAATTGATAAGTTAATTATTGCAGTTGGCCGTATCCCCAATACAGCCGAATTAGGAGCAGAGAAAAATGGGCTTAAACTAGATGAGCGAGGCTATATTATCGTTGATCATTTTTGCCAGACTAATTTACCAAACGTCTATGCGGTTGGTGACGTAGTACGTGGACCAATGTTAGCGCATAAAGCGTCTGAAGAAGGCGTCTCGGTTGCCGAAGCGATTATAGCAAAAGAAAAAGGACAAGGAGGCGAGCCTCAGAAGGTTCGTCTTGATACCATCCCATGGGTCATATATACCTCGCCAGAGATCGCATGGGTGGGCAAAACAGAACAAGAATTAAAAACAATGGGGATTAACTATAAAACAGGCCAATTTCCTTTTATTGCTAATGGGCGTGCACGGGCTATGGGCGAAACAAATGGTTTTATTAAAGTGTTGGCAGATGAAACAAGTGATCGTATCCTCGGCGTTCACATGATTGGACCTCATGTATCAGAACTCATTTCAGAAGCAGTTACAGCGATGGAATTTTCAGCGACCAGCCAAGATATTGCCTGTATCGTTCATGCGCATCCTTCATTATCGGAAGTATTACATGAAGCCGCACTGGGGGTGGATAAGCGAGCGTTACATATTTAATAAAATATAAATTGTTTAACTGCTTATCCCTTCTATTCGTATTAAAGGCAGTTATTAGTGTTCGACACAATGGCTCTTGTCAGGATCAACGCTACAAGACCATTGTGTTTGAAGAATGCCGGCTGCGCTATTGAATGTATACTCAGCTCTTAATTCTTTATATTGGAGTGGAGTCATAGAAGCCTTTTCTGGTAGAAAACGCTTATTGCTCCAGAATCTAATTCTGCAGAACTCTTTCTCGGATCGACATAACCGATTAATTGCCGCGCTGTAAATTGTCTTATCAGTATATTGATTATGATCAACCAATACCATGTAAATCGATTTTCCTGACTTGCCCATTGGTAATGATTTCATAAGCTGCCAACCTACACCACTGTCTAGTGGTTCCGAAGCCTTCTCATCAGCATCTATTATGGGTGGTGCCGTTGGCTCTACAGCAGCAAAAACAGAAATTGATATTGCCTGTATTAATACGAGTAATAAGATATTGGTTACTTTTTTACGCATAAATTCTCCTTAGCTAATGCCGTTTTACATTCTATATTATTCATTATTCTGAATAACAGTCGTACAAAATACCCACATAGTAGATATTTAACAGCGGAGTATACCCCAAAACTATAAAAACCACATTTCGTGAATGCATAATCATCTGACAGCGAAAATCAAGCGCTGACACACAAGACAAATTACTGATTTAATAGGAAAAATATTAATACATCGACAACATGTATGATATGTTAAGTAAAAACAATATGTTACAATAATCTATCGTTGTTATTAAGCCTGAAATTAATCTGTTCGGACTTTCACTTTCCTCCGTTATTTAACATAATGTATCGGCGATAAATAACAGATAGATCGAGATCGTTATAATAAGTTGAATAAAGATAGGTTTGATGCAGTCATAAATGACTTTTGCGCTGCTTCGAGATATAGTTTCTGTTGAGTCAGGTTAGATATTGCTTCTGCGTAATCGACATCCTGGATCTGTGAAAGCGATTGCTGGAACTGAATTTTCAAATCATCACCCATATTCCGCAGTGCATCGACTTCCTGTAACCGTGTACCCACCGATGCACGTACAGCAAGAATATGGTCCAGACCATGATTTATATTCTGTAGTGCGGTATTCAAGCCATTTGTCAGTCTGGTCTCGCCAGATGGGAGACTTGCCGGTCTTTCTACCACATCAAGTAAGTCATTGACAGTTTTAAATAAACTTTGATTGGTGCTGGGTGATACAGTAAACCGATCACCATTGGCGGGAACACCACTAATACCCAGTTTCATGCCATCAAACTGAATAGTATCACCATTCGTGTAAGGATTACCTGTTACAAGGACAGCGTTCGCCGTCGTATCCAAAATATCATATGTGGTGACATCGGCTTCAACCGTAAAGATAATTTGATAATCACCACCCGTTAAACCAGCAGGAGTAATAACCGTTCCAGCATCAATTATTCCACTGCCCTTGTTATTCGTATCAGCCGCCGTAGTAAAAACACCGTTACCATTTTTGATTCGTTCAAAGATATCCACCCCGGAATTATTCACCGCAAGCTGACGTGTTTCGCTGACTTGAATCAAACGTTGTCCCTGGTCTCCATTATATTGCACGCCATCCTTAGTCTGAGTAAAAGGTTTGGTATTGCCCTGAAAGCCAGAAAATAAAAATTGCCCTAATCCATCCTTGCTATTTGCCAAGCCAGCTAATGTATCTAATTTACCACGCAATTCGATCCCAATACTCTTTCTGTCTGCGTCTGAGAGCGCCGGATTGCCTGCAGTAATAGCAATCGTGTGAACACTTTGAATCAGCGTTGTTGCTTCCTTCAAAACATTTTCTAGCAAACCGAGTGATGACATTGCATTATCCCGGTTCACCGAATATTGTGTATTTAATGAATCAGCCTGAGTAATAGCCAATGCCCGAGCTGCCCCAACCGGATCATCCGCAGGAGTCAGGATGCGCTTGCCAGTAGATACTTGTTGTTGTGTTCTAAATAAAGTTTCCTGGTGCTGCAGTAGTGTATTCGTGCCCTTATCAAAAATAGTCGCTGTACTTACACGCATAATATTCACCTATTTTCTAATCATAATCAGCCAATTCGGAGCAAGGTATCAAACAATGTATTACCAATCTCGATTATCTTGCTGGAAGCTTGATATGCCTGTTGATAGCGTATTAAATTAGCAGCCTCTTCATCCAGATTAACCCCTGATAATGATTGTATGGATTGTTCCATCTGGCCCAATAAATTAACCTGCATCTTACTGGTTACTTCCAGTTCACGGGTTTTATTGCCAATTTGACTCACTATTTGCCCATATGCTGATTGATAGTTTGCAGTACCCCCCGCCAGGGTATTTTGAGCCTGTAATCCTCCCAGCAAGAGCGCATTACGGTTATCCGAATAACCTTGATTATTGGGGCCAATTGTGAATGTATCGCCTGCATCTGGATTACCACTTATTTGCACTGTAAAGCCATTGAAGCTGATATCATCACCCTCAGTAAAAATTTGATCGCTGGCGGGCAAATACTTGCCCGTTCCAGTGACATCGAATTGGCCATCAAATGGCGTATGAAATCTAATCGTTACCGGTTGCTGGAGATTGGAATCAATCGGCAATGAATTGACCGTACCTGCACTAATAGCTCCCGTTCCGGTATTAGATAGCGAAGCGTTGGTTCGAATTGGTGTGGCAGCGGCAACTTCTGATACGTCTTTAATATTTAGGGTTATATTTTTAGCACCATTACGGGTAGGCTGAATTAAAAAGCTCTCGTTGGCATTAATAACTGCTTCCGTGACACTGAGACCATCGAGCACAAGCGGTGCCGCAGCCGAAGGCGGTATGGGGGAGCGATTAGACGTCTTATCAGACAAGCGTGTCAAAGCATAGTCTGTACCATCAAAAGTAAATTGATAATCACTGGTAGTCAGTATACCGATATCCCTAATTGTCGCTGAAATATTGGATGCCGGATTATTTCCCATAGCCGAGGTTATCTTGGGCGCTGAAACTGTAAAGAAATCACTGCCGATATGACCATTTAAATCTTGCCCCAGGCGATGTCGTGCATTAAAAGTCTGTGCTAAGCCGACTGCAACCCTGCCAAGGGAATTTTGTGCACTATCAAGCGTATCCGCACGAAAAGCCAATAGTCCGCCCAGGCGCCCCCCTTGTATCTGATTGTCTGGAAGTAAGGAAAATTTATTATCTGTTGTAGCCAGGCCAATCGTCATTTCGGTGGGATCTTCGGGTGAAGTCATTGCCTTGAGAGGCAGAGCCTGTGTTCCAACCACTAATGGCTGACCATTTCCAATAAGAATATTGAATGTACCATCGCTCTGTCGGACGGGATTGGTATTAATTAATTGACTTAACTGGTTTGTCAGCACATCACGCTGATCCAACAAATCGTTCGCCGGCTGACCGCCAGCCTGACCTTGCACCAGAAGTATATTTTGGTTTAGGTTTACGATTTGTTTTGATAATGAATTAATCGCTGTCACACTACTGACAATCTGTTCATTAACATGATCACGAATTTCTGTGAAACGCTGATCCAGATCATTAAACCGAGATATTAAAGATTCTGCATTACTTAACATTGCTTGCCGTGAAGGAATGAATGCAGAATCCGTTGCAACATCTTGTACAGCATTAAAAAAGTTGAGTAGTGCCGGAGATAGCCCAGAACCGGGATTCGCCAATAAATTATCAATCTGCTTAATCTGAGCATAATGGCTATCCAGCTGACTACTTTGTGTTTGTACTTGCAATGACTGATTGACAAGAGATTCACTGTAAATACGCTGCACCGTAGATGCTTGTACGCCTCGCCCAATAAAACCATTAGCCGTAAGCTGGGGGCTGTTGGTATTTTGAACCACTTGCTGGCGACTGAATCCTGGCGTATCAGCATTGCTGATATTATGACTCGTTGTTAGTAAATTGGTCTGAGCCGTACTCAGACCTGAAATTCCAATACCTAACATACTATTATTCATGGCTTCTTCACCCTCATTTTATGTGGAGTCGCACGCTATCTCCGCTACTCTGTTTAACGACAGCAACAGAATACAGGCGCAGTTTTTTTAGATTCAACTAACAATCTATATCAGTATAAAAACAAAATATTACAAATCAAATTGTTAGATGATTACGAAAGGTATTACTGTTAAGTATCCGTATCAGTTTATCCGCATATTTTGGATCAGTAGCGTATCCTGCCTGTTGCAGACCGTAAGCAAAAGCAGCTGCATCCT
Organism: uncultured Nitrosomonas sp.; assembly: GCA_965369175.1. Lineage (GTDB taxonomy): Bacteria > Pseudomonadota > Gammaproteobacteria > Burkholderiales > Nitrosomonadaceae > Nitrosomonas. The sequence goes on along the minus strand of CBDUPR010000002.1, from coordinate 71,969 downwards.
GGTTTTTGATTACAGCCGCATATCGCGGATTATTTAACAGCAAATCAGCATAATCACGAAATCCTTCTGCAAATGAGTTATAAGCACGGAATTTTTCAATCATCCTCTGAGGAACACCGTTGATATACTCAGTAGTAACCGTTTCGACTACGGCACCTTTCCAATCCCTCCCCGCTTTAATACCAAAAAGGTTATAGCTTGAACTGTTATCTGCATGACGAATCTCATGTTTGCCCCAACCACTTTCTAATGCTGCCTGCGCAATCATGAAATGAGCGGGAATGCCTGTCGCCTGCTCTGCCAGCTTTGCATGAGGCAAAAGCAGGCTTACAAAATCTTCAGGCTGATTTAAGGATGAAGAAAATGAAGCAGCGGGCTCCTCCAGTCCAGCCAATGGGGATTGCACCGTGGAATTTGATTCTCTTATTGAGCTTGAAACATCAGTAGTCTTTATATCAGTAGTCTTTATACTGGGCGAAATCAAGCCAGATTGATTCTCGGATGACATGGATATCAATTTCTCCCCGGAATCAATCACATCAAGCATAGTTTGAGTGTTAGAGATAGGTGTTTCCGGGGTCACTGGTTCACTCAGCGTACGTGTCAGCTGCTGCACCATAATATCGGCAATCCCCATTCCTTTTGAAGATAAACTTTGCGCCAGCTGCTGATCAAGCATCTGGGTATAGAATGCTGTCTGTTGACTATCCAATAACCCGTCCTTTGATGTTGCTTCGCGCATACTCTTAAGCATCATGTGCATGAATAACGCCTCGAACTGTTTTGCTGCCTCCTTCAACCCTTGATCCGGGCTTTGCTTTGCTAATAAACGCAAGTTATCAGCATTTTTTGTATCAATCGCGAGCTTGCCTGAAATATCATATGAGTTAATCATGGTATCTATCAGTTATATTTTAAATAATTTCCAGCTCGGCACGTAATGATCCCGCCGCCTTTAAAGCTTGTAATATTGCCAGCAAATCCTGTGGCGTAGCACCAATGGCCGTTAATGCCTTGACCACTTCACCCAGATCAGCGCCATTGGGTAACAGCATGAGATTCCCTTCATCAGTACGAATCTCTACTTGAGCACGCTGAGCAACCACGGTTTCTCCCCGCTCAGAAAATGGGCCCGGTTGACTAATTATCGGTTCATTATTGATAATGATTGATAAATTGCCATGAGCCACTGCGCTTGACTCCAGCGTAACTGCCTGATTCATTACAATCGATCCGGTTCTCGCATTAACAATAACCTTTGCCAATCCTTTTGCAGGTATGACATCGAGGCTTTCAATTTGAGAAATAAACATGACCCGCTGATTATTACTGGCTGGAGCCTGAATTTGAATGAGACGACCATCTATCGCAGAAGCCGATCCTGGAGAAAAGGAATTAATTGCATCGACAACACGCCTGACCGTTGTAAAATCTGTTGTATTCAGCTCAAGATTAATATAGTCACCTTGTCCAAGTGATGAAGGTACTGAACGTTCGACAATCGCGCCTCCACTAATTCGGCCAGCGCTGAGATGATTTATTTGTACACTGCTTCCGGCAGCAGCAGCGCCTACGCCACCCACCAGGATATTGCCCTGGGCCATCGCATATACCTGATTATCTACCCCTTTCAAAGGAGTCAATAGCAATGTTCCTCCACGTAAACTTTTTGCATTACCAACTGATGACACCGTAACATCCACTTGTTGCCCCGGTTTGGCAAATGCCGGCAATTTCGCGGTTACCATTACAGCAGCGACATTGCGCAATTGCATATTGGTACCTGGCGGCAGATTGACGCCCAGTTGTCCCAACATGCTAATAATACTCTGTATCGTAAATGGCGTTTGCGTAGTCTGATCACCGCTACCATCCAAGCCCACCACAAGACCATAACCAATCAATTGATTGTCGCGTACACCCTGAATTGTAGCCAGATCTTTAATGCGTTCAGCCGCACTTAATCCAGGCAAAAATAAACTGGCAAAAAGTAACCCATAAACAATTACATGATGCAACGTACTCAAGCTAAACTTATTTCTGGAAGTAATCATCATGAATCGATCATTAAAATGGTGAAATGGTAAGAAAAAACCGAGATAACCACCCCATCGTCTGCGCTTCATCCAGATAGCCATTGGCTCGATATTCAATACGTGCGTCGGCTACTTGCACTGATGAAACAGTATTACCTATGACATTAATAGGGTTAATTATGCCCGACAAGCGGATAAACTCTTGTCCGTGATTGATACCAATTTGTTTCTCACCGCTTACAAGTAAATTGCCATTCTGCAACACCTCAATCACTGTCACGGTAATGGTGCCGGTAAAATCATTATTACTTGAGCTGGCTCCTTTCCCATCAAAGGTATTGTTAGAATTTGCTTCCAGGCTTGTGCCACGTAAAAAACCTATGGGTAGTCCAACAACAGTCGGTATTGAAAAATCAATACCACCGGAACGATCTATATTGCTGCCAGAGCTTTTCCTGGCATTAGTCTTTTCGTTAAGTGCAACGATTATGGTATCCCCTACGCTGCGTGCACGTCGATCTTCGAATAATGGAATGTAACGACTCCCAACCTGTGCATTGTAAACCGTTCGGAAAATACCGCCATTTGAATCAATGACCTTAACCGATGCGTCCGGGCGGGAAGTGATCGGTTGGTGTATCGCGGTAGACGGCGTGATTGCACAACCAGTCACCACACCTATAAATACGAATAAAAATAAACTGGAATATAAGTGCTGCAATCCCGTTCTGACAGCCATTGTTTCGATTTTTATATTAAAGTTGTGATAGTCTTTGGAGCATTTGATCTGAAGTTTCTATTGCTTTCGAATTAATCTCATAGGCACGTTGCGTTTGAATCATACTTACCAGCTCTTCTACGACATTCACATTTGAAGTTTCAACAAAACCCTGATTCAGTAACCCGACACCATTCGTACCGGGCGCATTTTGATTCGGTGTGCCACTTGAAGCCGTTTGCAGATAAAGATTCTCGCCAACCCTTTGTAATCCGGCTGGATTAATAAAACTGGCTAGCTGAATATTACCCACCTGAATAGGGGATGCTGATCCCGGCACGACTGCCGATACCGTACCATCACGTGCAATCGTTATATTTAAAGTGTTAGGTGGAATAGTAATGTCCGGTTGAATGGTAAATCCGCTTGACGTTACAAACTGGCCATTAATATCCGACTGAAATGCACCATCACGAGTATAAGCTGTTGTTCCATTCGGCAATAACACCTGAAAAAAACCTTCACCCTGAATAGCGACATCGCGCGGATTGCCGGTTTGCTGCAAATTGCCTTGAGTGAATATACTTTCTGTAGCCACCGGTCGTACACCCGTGCCTAGCTGTAGACCCGAAGGTAATTGTGTCAGTTGCGAAGACTGAGCACCTGGTTGGCGAATAGTCTGGTAAAGTAAATCTTCAAAAACTGCACGGGCACGTTTAAAACCATTCGTACTAACATTCGCCAGATTATTCGCAATGACGTCCATCTTGGTCTGTTGCGCATCAAGGCCTGTTTTTGATATCCATAATGAACGAACCATACCTCACCTCAAGAATTTAATGTATCCAATAAAATAATTATTAGCTGAATTCGGTTTAACCTCTTAAAACCATAATCTCGCTGGCTTGCTGCGAATTACGCTCGGCGCTTTCAAGTATCTTCATTTGCATATCAAACTGGCGCGCAAGGGAAATCATACTGACCATCTCATGCACAAGATTGACATTACTTCCTTCTAATGCGCCATCAATCAGTGTCACGTTTGCATCAGCAGAAGCTTCCCCTCCTTCTTTTAGCCTAAATAAACCATCACTCCCTTTGATCAATTGATCTTCAGGCGGGTTGACCAATTTAATACGCCCCATAACTGCAACCGTATTAGGTGAAGATACCGTAGGTACAGCTGAAACCGTCCCATCTCTCGCTATGGTAATGCGATTTTCAGGAGGTATTGAAATTATTCCGACATCGCCTTTCACATTCATTCCATTGTGCGTTTGCAAAATTCCACTGGGGTTAATCTGCAAACTGCCATGGCGAGTATATGCCTCATCACCGTTTTCAAGCTGTACTGTGATCCATCCTGATCCTTTTATTGCCACATCCAGATCACGGCTTGTCTGCTGAATCGGGCCTGGGGTAAAATCGACTCCGGTTGTGGAATCAACCACAAAAGCACGTGTCGGCAGCCCATCACCAAAAACCGGTACGGCACGAAATGCATTTGCCTCTGCACGATAACCCGTTGTGGTTGCATTAGCCAAATTATGTGAAACTGTCGCCTGCTGACTAAGTGTGTGCGTTGCGCCCGCCAGGGCTGTATAAATTAAGCGATCCATACTCAACCATTAATTGAATAACAAATTGATTTAGAATTAATTATTCTTATAAATACGGCATCATCATTGACACTCATAAATTAACCAATGTTTGTAGCACCGCATCCTGAGTCTCAATAGATTTAGCATTAGCCTGATAAACGCGTTGCGCAGTAATCATATTCACCAGCTCATCCGTCAGGTTAACATTTGAATCTTCAACTGCAGCAGATTGCAGACTACCCAATGTGCCGCTTTGAGGCGGACCAACCAATGCCTGTCCGGAGCTGGCCGTTTCAGCCCATTGGTTACCTCCTAATGATGCAAGACCTTGCGGGTTACTGAAGTTAGCCAAGACCGTTTGCCCCAGCGTTCTAACTTCTCCATTCGTATAATTTCCACTGATAATGCCATCTTCTGACACAGAAAATCCGGCTAGACGACCTGAAGCGGAACCATCTTGCACCAGCGAATTAACGCCAAATTTTGCACCAAACTGAGTTGCGTTGGTAATATCCAGCGTAAAATCCAAAGGAGAGGCTGCACCATTAGCCGGGTCAATCGCGGCAAGATCAACAGACACGGTCACGAGTTTGGCAGGCGCAGTTAACACACCGTTATTATCAAAAGTAAGTGCCTGAGACGCACTCCCATCCAGTGTAATACCTTTCGGCAGACCATTTTCAGTCACCGCTCCATCCACCGTTGCAAAGGCGTTCCATGAATTAGCAGCCTCATTTTTTTGAAAAAATAATGAAAATATATGTGAATTGCCTAAGCTATCAAAAATTGAACCTGAAGTTGTACTTGTATAGGTAGTCGGATCAGTCGCATTAAAAACTGAAATGGAGTCGGGTATGGGCGTACTACGTGAATCAAGATTCAGTCCGCTGGTAAAAGAACTTGTAGCTTGAGGAGTCAAATCCGCAGTAGTCAGCTTTAAGTTGGTTGGCGTGGCCGCCGTAATCTTGCCAGCGGCATCTGCTATCAGTCCCGTAAGATTCAGGTTATTTGCATTAACAATAAAACCCGCACTATCAACATGAAATTGACCGTTACGACTATAGCTGATATTACCCGCATCACTCATACGAAAAAAACCCTTGCCATTAATTGCAATATCCAGCGGATTATTAGTCGTACTAATGTTTCCCTGAGTAAATTGCTGGGCTATCGTTGACACCTCAGTACCCATACCAGCCTGTCTATTACCCGTACTCAATGAATTGGCAAATACTTCACTAAATTGAGCCTGAGATTGCTTAAACCCAACCGTATTGGTATTCGCTATATTGTTACCAATAACATCCAGATTGGCCGCCGCCGCACTAATCCCACTTAATCCATGCTGAAATCCCATGACTCCCCCTTATTAGAATATTTGCTTAATATTTGCCAACTCAACAAGCCCTAATTCACCAACATCCAATACTGCGCCGTGTATACCGGGCGATACACTATTCACCGAACCAACCGCAAGTGTATCTACAGCGATATCCCGATCACCCTGCCTGGCACTTACTGAGAAACTGTAATTGCCATTGGCTGCAGCAGTACCGCTACTCGTGATTCCATCCCAGGCAAAAGTACTCACGCCTTTTGGTTGGGGTCCAATGTCTAAACTGCGTACGGCAACACCGGCACTGTCCATAATCGTGACCGTCAATTGATCCACCGCTTGAGGTAAATCCACACCCGCTACAGCTGTATTATTTTCATATGTTATCGAGATTCCAGGAACCAGAACGCTACGTCCAATCATCGCAGCAGCCTCCATAGAACGGTTTTCTTCAAAATCAGAGACCAATAGTTGAAGTGTGGCATTTAGCTTATCGATACCGGTTACTGTGCTGATTTGCGCTAATTGACTGGTGACTTCGGCATTATCAAGCGGATTAAGTGGATCCTGATTCTGCATTTGTGTGACCAATAATTTCAGAAATCGGTCTTGCGGATTATCGGTATCTTGTTTAACTGAGGCAGCCGCAGAATTACCTGAAGCCAGTAACGGCGAAACACTGGAATCCTGGATTGAATTCATTGCTTATCCTTTTATTGGCCAATTGTCAGTGTCTTCTGCAACAGAGCCTTAGTTGTATTCATCATATCTACGCTATTCTGATATGAACGTGATGCAGACATCATATTAACCATTTCATCTACGACATTGACATTCGGCATCGTTACATAACCTTCTTTATTAGCTAACGGATGATTGGGCTCATAAACCTGTTTCATCGGAGATGGATCGTGAATAACGCCTGCCACCTTGACACCGCTAGCTCCATTGCTAGCTGTTTTTAGCGTACTGAAAACGACCTGACGGCCGCGGTAAGGCTCACCCGTAGAGCTGGTTACACTATCAGCATTGGATAGATTGCTGGCCACCACATTCAGTCGCTGAGACTGCGCAGCCATTGCTGAACTAGCAATATCAAATACCTTGAATAACGACATACGGATTACTCCTTGATAGCGGATAACAAAGATTTGATTTGACCACTTATAAATGTCAGACTGGCATCATACTTAATTGAATTATCGGCAAATCTAGTACGCTCTGTATCCATATCAACCGTATTTCCATCTGTACTGGGCTGCTGGGGAATCCGGTATAGTATCTGGGCAGCGGATATATTTCCGGAGTCTGAATGAATATGTGCTGGAGAGGTTGTCGCCAGGCCTGTCTTCATATTCTTTGATGACAACGTTTCTCGTAACGTCCTGGAGAAATCAATATCTTGTGCTTTAAAGTTTGGTGTATCTGCGTTGGCAATATTGCCGGATAATAATTCTTGCCGGGTTGTTCTAAGATTTAATGTCTGGTGATGAAAACTCAGTGTGTTATTAAGCTTATTGATCATATGCGTATCCTTAAATGATAAATGAATGATTCTACTTATCGTTAAGCATCTAATATGCGGCATATTATTCTCTATACATAACAGATGATCTGACGAATAAGCCTTAAAATAGCCGCTATCTTCAAGTATGCGCACTTCCTTTTATGCATACCATGTCATGGTGCGATACCAATAGTTGCCGCATACGGCAATTATTGGTCAGCAAGCAGACCAGCGGCCGCAAATCCAAATTATTAATTAGATAAATCGCCATTTATGAAACGTATCTTGATAATCAGTTTCAGCCTGCTTCAATTGGCAGGTTCTGCTATCCCATTATCTGCGGCAGAACATAAGCGCTCCTTGCAATTCCAGGAAACACCCTTGATTTTGAAAGCAGTGGAAAATTTTATTTATAATAAAACGACTGACCTCTCCGGACAGATCATCGTGAATTTGAGTAAGATTGATTCACGCATTACATTACCTCAGTGTCCGGAAATGGAGCCCTTCATTCCAACAGGAGGGAGATTATGGGGAAAAACTTCAATTGGAGTCCGTTGTAATAGTCAAACCCCCTGGACAATCTATGTGCAGGCTGATATTAAAATCATGGCGGATGTTCTTCATGCAGCGCAACCCATTACTCAGGGCCGCCCCATCTCATCACATGATATCGTGCTACAGAAAGTCAATCTAGTTCAGATGCCCGAAGGCGTTTTAACAGACGTAATGCAGGCTATCGGTCAAATACCCCGAACTAACCTCACCTCTGGCCAACCATTGCGCCAACATATGCTGCGCGCACCTTATGTCATATTACGCGGGCAAAAGGTAAAGTTACACATTCAGGGACAGGGGTTTAATATCAGTTCTGAAGGCCAGGCGCTTGCCGATGCTGCCGAAGGAAAAATTGTTCAGGTCCGCAATGAGTCTGGACGTGTTATTAGTGGAATAGCACACGGCAATTCAATTGTTCAAGTACAACCATAACGGACCAGGCTTTTTTGATGACATCAAAGCCAGCCTGAATCGGGGGAGAGAAAAAGTATATTTCTCAGAGCTGACAGCCTACTCCGGATCTACTAAAATTACAGCATTACTATATATTTGATTACAGGATGGCTACTTTATCCAAATTGTCTTTGCATTCATAAATTCGCGAATACCCAGTAATGATAGTTCCCTGCCGTAACCTGAGTGTTTAATACCACCAAAAGGAAGACGTGGATCGCTTTTAACCATACCATTAACGTAAACGCATCCACAATCCATCGCACGTGCAAAGTTCTCTCCTTTTTGCGTGTCTTTGGTCCAGACACTACCGCCAAGGCCGAACCTTGTATCATTGGCAATACGCAACGCGACCTGCTCATCTGTTGCACGTATCACAACTGCGACTGGACCAAATATTTCTTCATCATAAGCAGGCATCCCAGATTTAACATGATCAAGCAACGTAGCGGCATAAAACCAACCAGACCTGCATAGAATCTCGCCACCCGTTACTTTCACCGCGCCCTGATCAATACTGTCACTTACTTGTTGATGCAGGATATCACGCAAGTCTTCACGCGCCATAGGCGCAAGTGTTGTCTCGGGATTTAATGGGTCCCCTGCCTGCCATTTTTCGATGGCCACATGCAATCTTTCGATAAATTCATCTGCAATTGAATTAAGCACAATGAACCGTTTTGCAGCAATGCAACTCTGACCGCTGTTAAGAAAGCGGGACTGAATCGCTGCCATCACGGTTGCATCCATATCCGCATCTTCAAGTACGACAAATGCATCAGATCCACCCAGTTCGAGTACCGTTTTCTTTAGATATTGCCCCGCAGTAGCAGCCACGCTCCGGCCAGCCTTTTCAGAACCGGTCAAGCTGACCGCATGAATACGGCTATCCGCAATAATCGCTTCGACCTGATTAGAGGAAATCAGCAAACTTGAAAAAACATGAGATGGAAAACCGGCCGCCTGGAATAATTGTTCCAGTGCCAGCGCACAACCCGGCACGTTAGACGCATGTTTCAATAGAATATTATTACCCGCCATGAGTGCAGGTACTGCACAACGAAACACCTGCCAGAAGGGAAAATTCCAAGGCATGATAGCCAGTATCGTGCCTAATGGCTGATAAATAATATAACTATAACCGGCATCAGATTCGATTGGTGTGTCCGCAAGGAATTGCTGGCCTTTATCCGCGTAGTAGTCGCATACCCAGGCACATTTATCAATTTCAGATTGAGCCTCGCCAATCAACTTTCCCATTTCAGATGTAATTAGTTCGGCAAGGCTTTTCTTTTGAGTGCGTAATATACTGGCGAGAGATCGTAATAATACGGTACGCTCATCGAGCGATAGATTCACCCACTCCGGTCGTGATCGTGCCGAATTATCAAGAGTAGCCTCTACCGCATCATGCGAAAATAAATCATAAGATTCTATTTTTTCGCCAGTTGCAGGATTAATTGTATGAATGACTGCCATATTTTAATTGGTCTCATGTCGTATCTTCACATCTTGCCATGAGTCATACATCAAAATAAATTCAACCCTAGAAGAATAATCATAATTTATTCTCAGAACAAGAACATTACGCGCTACTCTGCTAATGGAAAATTATGCTGATCAAAAAGCAAGGCCTATTTAATTATTCATCGATCTAATTGCATCCAGATTAGCTTGCGCATCAAGATTTCCCTGTGCAGCCGCTTTCTCAAACCAGTGAATAGCCTCATCGACATCTCGGGCAATGCCTTCTCCAGTATAATACAACGCACCCAGATTATTTTGGGCATCAACATGCCCTTGATCTGCTGCGTTCTGAAATAACTCCACAGCTTTAGCCGTATCTTGAGAAACACCTTCACCATTTGCATACATCAGGCCCAAATTAAATTGTGCATCGGCATACCCTTGTTCCGCTGCTCTGAAAAACCAGCCTGCAGCCAGTTCCGGGTCATTTTCCAATATTTGGCCTGCCCCATTCTTGGAAATTGCTTCGCCTGTATAATACATGACACCCAAGCCGTTCTGCGCTTTGGCATCTCCCGTTCTTGCTTCTTCCAGTAATTGTCTGAATTTTTCTTCAGCAGCCAATTCATCTGCCGATCCAGAAGGTAATATCTTTTCTCTCAATTCTGCTTTTTCTTCTGGCGTCAACCCCTCTTCCAATACGGATGGCAGCTCATCAATAGATGTAAATTCATCCATCAGCATCATAGGTGCCTCCGTTTTAGATTTATCATTGAGCGCCTCCTCCCCACAACCAGTCAGCATTAGTAGTGGTACAGCAAGCAATGAGACAACAAAAACATTCATTTCGTTTTTCCTCTATTTCTTTTTTGATTAAATTAATTCAGCATGATCATTATTACACCAGGCCCGCAAATATCATTTACAAACGATTAAATAGTTAAACTGAATAATAGCTATACATGAAGATGGGAGATCTTATGTTCACTAATGGGCATCCGCTTTTTTAAGCAACTGCATTGCCTCTCTATGTTGATACATGGTTGCCAGCATTAAAGCAGTCATCCCATTTTGTGCCTGGGCATTCACTGCTGCACCGCCTGCCAATAATGAATAAATCGCGCCTTGATGGCCATGTTGAGCAGCCAACATCAATGCAGTCGCACCATTCTCTAACACAGTGTTAGGGTTTGCACCTGCACTCAACAATGCTTGTATTATCTGTTGATGGCCTTCCTGTGACGCCAGCATCAATCCGGTCATACCGTCTTTTCTGGCTAGATTGATATCCGCTTTCATAGCAAGTAATATCGATACAGCCTGTTGTCGGTTTTTTTCAGAAGCCAGCATTAATGCGGTTATATTATTCTCTGTTGTTGCGTTTACTTCAGCACCAGCGGCAAGCAAGGCTTCGACTATTTGATGTCGCCCATCTTGCGAAGCCAGCATCAAAGCAGTATAACCGTTTTCTGATCGAGCATTGGCGTCGGCTCCAGTGTGCAATAGAATTTGTACGATCGATTTGCTGCCCTTTTCAATCGCTGCGATTAATGCAGCATTTCGCTCAGTATCTTCAAACTCTTGAGTATCAAGCAACACCTTGACTAGTCTAAGATTTCCCTTCCCCGCTGCAACTGCAAGATCATTATCTTTTGTATCAGCCCATGCATTCGTTGAGAAATAAACCAATCCCAATAGCAAACTTACAACAAATGTATATTTCTGTACTCTTATCATTTAAGCGTTCCTTCCTGGAATAATATTTCAAACAAATATTAGATAGGTCTACTCGGTCAAGTTCAAATAAATCACACCAGTATTTATTAAAAATGATACCAATATTAATATTTCATGCGTATATTATGCCATCGCGCCACTAGGGACTATATAACGTACGGCAATCATCTCATTCCCTCTCCCTACGACCTGTGCTATCCTCGTAAGTGAGAAACGACGTTAAGAATAGAATTCCATCAATAGAAGAGGCATACGGTGGGCTTAAGCTAGACTGATTAGATTAACAAAAAACAGTCCACAATAATAGGCATAATCCTGCTTTTATCCTTAAACCTTATAAGCTTGTTAGCTCCAGCAAGGCTTTGTACAGGGATTTATTTTAGCAAATAATTTCGGTTGTTTTTTCTGAGAATTCCCAGAGATTAATCTATGAAAGCCTATCAAACAAACGCGATGACTACTGACTATTACGACATTACAATTATCGGTGGTGGTCCGGTAGGCATGGCATTAGCACTTATTCTACGAAATAGCGGGATTTCTACATTAGTACTCGAAGCACGTGGTTTGCCCAAACAAGTTCCAGATCCACGCCCACTGGCACTGGCACATGGCAGTCGCTTAATTCTACAGCGCTTGAGTGTATGGGAAAAACTGCCTGATACGACACCGATTGCGACCATTCATATTTCTAACCGGGGATGCTTCGGCAGGACAGTGCTGACCACCCGTGACGCAGCTGTCCCTACACTTGGATATGTAGTCAACTATCATGATCTGTTTCGTGCGATGTACGAAACGTTACAAGACCATCAGGCAGATTATCTCGTAGGCGTTAATGTAACGCACTTCGAGATAAATGATGATCAAGGACAGGTACAATTCCATTATGGTGAAGAAGAAAAGAAAATCAATACAAAGCTGCTCGTTTTCGCTGATGGTGGCCGCCTTGCCGAACGAATCGAGGATATATCTTACTTTACCCATGACTATCAACAATGGGCTATTGTTGCAAATATCAAGGCAAAAATATCACAATCTGGTATAGCTTATGAGCGTTTCACGCCGAATGGCCCTATTGCATTACTGCCTTCAGAGGATGGATTCTCCTTAGTATGGACCCTCACACCATTGGCAGCAAAAGAAGTGCTTGCACTGGATGATGCCAAATTTCTCACACTGCTGCACAGCCATTTTGGCGACCGATTGGGTAAATTCACTCAAGCTGGTAAGCGATCAGGGTTTCCACTTTCGCTTCGATATGCTACACCCATTACGTCTCGACGGATCGCACTAATAGGAAATGCAGCACAAACGCTACATCCTGTTGCGGGGCAAGGTTTAAATCTCGGATTACGGGATGCATGGGGACTGGGTAGTGAAATTCTGACATCAATAACTGACATGAATGAGATAGGCACATCTATAATGCTTTCCAGGTATCGTCAGAGACGTCAAATAGATAGTAACGCGGGACGAATTTTTACAGATTCTCTGGTGAAACTCTTTTCCAACAATCACGCTTTGATAAGAAATACCTGTGGCTTAGGGCTCAGCGCACTGGACTGTTTACCCCCGTTAAAACAATTTGTTGCGCGTCGTATGATATTTGGCGCCAGAAGTTAACCTTCAAAATCTTAAACAGGTTTCTTTGTCAAAACAGTAGATAAATTGGTCATTCCAGAAAAGCACTTATTAAAACAACGTGTTTCATTTCTTTGTATTATTAACATCTGTTTATGCAGAAACCATAGGATTAAAATCCTATCGTTTTTCTGTCATGTTTTTTCTATTTTGTTTATCACACTATATATTTCAGCATCATGCAAATAGGCACTCATATTCTCAAAAATAACCTGATCGTTGCGCCTATGGCGGGCGTCACCGATCGTCCCTTCCGACAGCTGTGTAAAGCGATGGGTGCAGGTATGGCTGTTTCAGAAATGGTATCGAGCAATTCATTACTGTGGGGTTCAGAAAAAACCCGGCGACGCGCCAATCACGTAGGTGAGGTTTCGCCAATCTCAGTACAGATTGCAGGGGCTGACCCTGAAATGATGGCTGCCGCAGCCCGCTATAACATGGATCAAGGGGCGCAAATTATCGATATTAATATGGGCTGTCCAGCAAAAAAAGTCTGTAATGTTATGGCCGGCTCTGCGCTATTACGCGATGAAGCATTAGTAAAGAAAATACTCGAGACGGTAGTAAATGCAGTCAATATTCCTGTTACGCTTAAGATTCGCACCGGCTGGGATACACAACATAAAAATGCGCTCTCTATCGCAAGAATTGCTGAAGAAACAGGAGTACAAGCGCTTGCCATTCATGGGCGTACGCGCGCCTGTGCGTATGGAGGTCAAGCTGAATATGACACAATTGCTGCTGTAAAAGCTGCGGTCAAGATTCCTGTAATCGCTAATGGCGATATCACGACACCCGAAAAAGCCAAGCAAATACTTGAATATACGGGAGTCGATGCCATCATGATAGGTCGCGCTGCACAAGGCAGACCCTGGATTTTCCGTGAAATTAATCACTATCTTGCTACTGGAAAACATTTACTTCCACCAAAGATAACTGAGATTCATCGCGTACTCATTAACCATTTACACGATCTTTACCATTTCTATGGCGAATATTCAGGTGTTCGTGTCGCACGTAAGCATATTTCCTGGTATACCAAGGGGTTGATTGGCTCTGCCGTATTTCGGCATACCATGAATCAATTACAGACTTGTGAACAGCAAATATTGGCTACCGATGTATTTTTTACCGAGCTAACTGATCATGGATCACGACTGAGCTATATGACAAGTGAAGGAATCGCCGCGGTATGAGTGCAATCAATGAAAACGATATCGCATCCTGCGTACGTAAAGCTTTAAATAACTATCTAAATGATCTGGAGGGTGAAAAACCCGGTTCCATTCATGGAATGGTCATACAGTCCGTAGAAAAACCCATGATTGAAGTGGTCATGCAACATACCTGTGGAAATCAAACCCAGGCTGCTGAGTTACTCGGCATCAATCGCAATACCCTCCGTAATAAGATCAAGCAGTATCAAATTAAATAAGGCTATAAAATGACTATAAAACAAGCACTTATAAGTGTTTCAGATAAAACAGGCATCATCGATCTAGCACAGAAACTCAGTCAGCTTGGAATCGTTATTCTTTCCACCGGAGGTACTGCCAAACTATTACAAGATGCGGGCATCGCTGTCATCGAAGTCAGTGATTATACCGGTTTCCCGGAAATGCTGGACGGACGCGTCAAGACGCTGCACCCGATCATTCATGCAGGTATTCTGGCGCGTCAAGATTTACCTGAACACAAGCAAGCGCTAGAGAAAGCTGCCATTTCAGGGATTGAATTAGTGATCGTCAATCTTTATCCATTCGGTCAAACTATTGCAAAACCGGATTGCAATCTCGAAGAGGCAATCGAGAATATCGATATTGGTGGTCCAACATTAATACGGGCTGCAGCGAAGAACTATCAGCACGTCACAGTACTGACTGATCCCGAGGATTACACTTCATTATTAACAGAAATAGAATCAAATAATGGCACGGTCTCATCCGCGTATCGTTTCCAGCTGGCACAAAAAGCATTCTCTCATACCGCAGCCTATGACAGCATCATCAGTAATTACCTGACCGCCATTGATGTTCATAAGCAACCAGGCGTGTTTCCCGAATATCTCAATCTTAACTTCCGCATGGCACAACATTTGCGCTACGGTGAAAATCCACATCAGGAAGCTGCTTTTTATCGCGACCAAACACCTGTTCCTGGCGGTCTTGCCGGTTACACACAGATACAGGGAAAAGCACTCTCATATAATAATATCGCAGATACAGATGCAGCATGGGAATGTGTGAAGACTTTTAATGAACCGGCCTGCGTTATTGTCAAGCACGCGAATCCATGTGGTGTGGCCATAGCAGATACCTTATTGACTGCATATCAGCGTGCGTTCGCCACGGACCAGACCTCCGCTTTCGGTGGCATTATTGCTTTTAATCGAACCTTGGATAAAATAACGGCTGAAGCGATTATCAAGCAATTCGTCGAAGTAATCATTGCCCCTGAAATAACGGATGACGCTATTCAGCTGTTCGCTCAGAAGCCGAATATACGTATTCTCAGCTTACCAATCCAAAGCGGGCAAAATCAATTTGATTTAAAACGGGTTGGTGGTGGATTATTGGTGCAAACACCCGACAATCACAATATTACTCTCAGTGAGTTAAAAGTCGTCACAAAAAAACAGCCCACTTCTCAACAATTGGAAGATTTGTTATTTGCATGGCGCGTTGCCAAATTCATTAAATCTAACGCTATCGTTTTCAGTGCCAATGGGCAGACGCTGGGTGTCGGTGCAGGTCAAATGAGCCGGGTGGACAGCGCACGCATCGCTTCAATTAAAGCACAACAAGCTGGATTCACACTAACAAACTCCGTAGTCGCATCAGATGCTTTTTTTCCTTTCCGAGATGGATTGGATGTGGTGGTACAGGCGGGTGCCAAAGCGGTTATTCAGCCCGGTGGCAGTGTTCGTGATGCGGAAGTCATTGCGGCTGCAGATGAGCAGAATGTCACGATGGTGTTTTCAGGTATTCGACATTTCCGGCATTAGGCATTAATAACTCATCGATATTTACAATGAAACTACTCGTTATTGGAGGCGGAGGAAGAGAACATGCGCTGGCATGGAAACTCATTCAATCACCTCGTGTCCTTAAAGTATTTGTTGCGCCCGGTAATGCAGGTACAACACAGGAGCAGGGTATAGAGAACCTCTCTATTACCGCTATTCCTGATCTGATTAAATTTGCTAAAACAGAGGGTATCGCACTAACAATTGTTGGCCCAGAGGCACCATTAGCGGATGGAATTGTTGACGCTTTTCATATGGCTAACCTGAAGATTTTTGGTCCAACCAGACAGGCAGCACAACTGGAAGTATCTAAAGATTTTTCTAAGGCATTCATGGAACGCCATCATATCCCCACCGCTGCTTATGGCAGTTTCAGTGATCCGATCAAAGCGCATCGTTATGTAGAAGAAAAAGGAACACCGATCGTTATCAAAGCCAATGGTTTAGCTGCCGGTAAGGGTGTTATTGTCGCGATGACACCTTCAGTAGCTCACGCAGCAATCGATAGCATGCTTGTCGAAAAGAATCTAGGTGACGCCGGTGTGCACATTATCATCGAAGAATTTCTGCAAGGTGTAGAGGTTAGCTTTATCGTTATGGCGGATGGCCGTCATGTATTGCCACTGGCGACCAGTCAGGATCATAAGCGCCTGTTAGATGGAGACCAAGGGCCCAATACCGGCGGGATGGGCGCATATTCACCCGCCCCCTTCATTTCTCCTGAATTACATGCCCGAATAATGCGGGAAATTATTTACCCTGTCATCAATGGAATGGCACAGGAAGGCACAAGCTACACCGGCTTTCTTTATGCGGGGCTGATTATTACTCCGGATAACAAGATCAAAGTATTAGAATTTAATTGCCGTATGGGTGATCCTGAAACCCAACCCATTATGCTGCGTTTAAAAAGTGACCTTTCTGTTTTAATAGAACAAGCATTAAATGGAACACTTGATAAAGCAAAAGCAGAATGGGATCACCGCGCGGCCCTGGGTATTGTCATAGCTGCACATGGCTACCCGGAAGCACCCCGAAAAAATGATGTTATCCGAGGACTGACAGACCTGAGTTTAGAACAGGAAAGTACAAAAGATTTTCATGTATTTCATTCGGGAACAGCTTTAGGTGGGAAGAATGGAGAAGAGATTATCACATCAGGTGGGCGTGTATTATGCGTCACGGCCCTGGGCGACAGTATTAAAATAGCGCAACGCAATGCTTACAGATTAGCTGACAGGATTGATTTCGATGGCTGCCAGATGCGGCGTGACATCGGTTATCACAGCATTGATCTGCATTTGAAATAATCAAAGCTGATCGTTCTGTCAAATGAATCTAGCGCGCTAACTTAGAAAATTTTATGGATTCAGAAATCGTTTAATGGCTGTAGAGGCTCTGTGATTTATTAGAATAAGCCGATGAACAAATTCACGCATTCAATGTTATCGTCACGGCAGGTTGACGCATTCGTGACAGTATTACATGCACAGAATCCATGCAAGAATTAAACCAATAGTTCTATTCCGATTTTATAGAAACAGGATTTTACGATGTTCTCTTACTGCTCGAATAATTAAGGAATTCAGATGACAAGGTATATCTACTATACTATTTTGCGACAATATAGATCTAAAAAATACACCCTCTTAACTCGAATCCATCAAACTATTGATGTAGCCATCTGATAGTTTGCAGGCCCAGCAGCGTCATAATTAATGAGCCACCCATGTGAGTCACAATCATCACTATACTCCAGGCATATTGTCCGCGTGTCAGCAAGGTAACCGTCTCAGCAGTGAAGGTAGAAAAGGTCGTCAATCCTCCAAGAAATCCGGTGATAATAAATAACCTCCATTCAGGTAACAAGCCAGGATATTGAATAAAAAAAGCCAGGGCAAGCCCTATAAGATAGCCTCCCAGCAAATTAGCTGACAATGTTCCCAATGGTAAATGTGGGAAAATAGAATTAAGCAGTAATCCTAACCCCCAACGCAGCCAGGCTCCAATAACAGCCCCCATACCAACCGCTACAAAAGCATACAGCGTCATCTCTTTATAGTAAAAATAGTGGTGAGTTTAAGAAATAATGAAGAATAATGCTACCCTTGTCTTTTAGCCGCCTAAGTTGCCAGATATAAGCCATAGACTGGATCAGACTGTCCCAAAGTTAACAAATTGTCGGAAACATGATGCTCAAAGCAAAGCCTTGGCATTGAGCCTATATTTATTATCTAGCAGCAGCTATGATGGTTTAATTTATGAATCATCTGAGTAAGTGGATAAATGCTATACTCTGGCTTTCAATTGTATTATTTTTGAAACTGTCTTGGAGTCCTATTATCCTATAACCTTATAAGATGATACGTCTGGCCAAATGCCATTAATGCGCTTCGGACTGTTTAAAGAGAATATAAATAATGTCTGATTTTCTCTTGCCGGCAGGATTTTTTAAGCTTCGGATTATATAAAATATCATGTTGACATCTATCGTAGCTTCTCCAATTAACCATGCGCTCCGTAGAGAAAGCTGGGCGTGCAAACGGTTGCAATCCTATGTTGGTAAAACCGCACGAGTTCAGATATTTCCTTTTCTAGATTTTAGTTTTATCGTACAGCCTGATTGTGAATTGGCGCATACAAAAAACAGTATTATAGCCGATACCACACTTACCTTAACAGCCGGTTTAATACCACGTTTGCTCATGAACGATGAAGATGCGTTTCACTGTATTATTATTTCAGGTGATAACGACTTTGCAACAGCGCTGCTAGACATCGGAAAGAATTTACGTTGGGATGCAGAGCAGGATCTGAGCAAAATTATCGGAGACATACCGGCACATCGAATTGCGCAAACAGGTAAGCAGGTTATTCACTGGCATGCCGGGAGCATCCATAATTTAACTCAGGCACTAGTAGAATACTGGGTGGAGGAACAACCTATGCTAACTAAGTCGGTTTATATAAAAGATTTTTCTCAGGAAATCAGCAAACTACAAGACGATGTTCATCAATTGGAAGAGCGAATAAGAAAATTAAGCAAATAATTATTGTCGTAAACTGTCGATACCCGTCAGAAAACCCATAAAAATTTTCAATAATAAACCAGTGTGGTGCTGTTGGATTAAGATAACAAACTGATAGATATTAATTTTTAATCTATGGATTGAGTTATATAATCCATGCTATGCCACCCTATTTTCTTTCTATAAATGCGCATATTCCGTCTTCTTAAAATACAATCTGTCGCTTTTCGCTTCGGGCTCGATGAATTTTTCTTTAGTCATGGGCGATTGCGCTTCCTACAAAAACCAGTTAGATGGCTTACATTCTGGCGGCAGCTTGAACGCCCCCGTAGCGAACGATTACGTCTGGCATTAGAAGCATTAGGCCCCATTTTTGTTAAATTCGGTCAAATGCTATCTACTCGCCGTGATATGTTGCCACATGATATTTCAGATGAGCTGGCCAAACTGCAGGATCAGGTTCCGCCCTTCTCTTCTGAGCTTGCACTCGCTACACTGGAAGCAGCTTATGGAAAAAAGATTAATGAAGTATTCTTGGAGTTTGACACTAAACCAGTCGCCAGCGCATCCGTAGCCCAAGTTCATCTGGCAGTCTTACATGATGGCACCGAAGTTGCGATAAAAATATTGCGGCCGGGGATTGCTCCAATTATCGCACATGATGTTGCGTTGATGGATACGGGTGCATGGCTGGCCGAGGCTCTGTGGCCTGACGGCAAACGTCTGAAATTACGTCAGGTTGTATCAGAGTTTGCGCGACATATTGATGATGAACTGGATCTTATTCGCGAAGCATCCAATTGCAGTCAATTAAGGCGCAATTTTCAAGACTCATCACTCTTATTTGTACCCGAGGTTTATTGGGATTATTGCCATTCGAATGTGATGGTAATGGAACGGGTAAAGGGCGTGCCTATTAGCCATGTAGAAACATTACGCGCACAGAATATTGACATTCCTCAACTGGCTCGTATGGGCGTTGAGATATTTTTTACTCAGGTATTTCGTGATGGCTATTTCCACGCAGATATGCATCCTGGTAACATTTTTGTCGGCAAAGACGGTCGGTATATCGCAGTGGATTTCGGTATCATGGGAACACTCAGTGACGAAGACAAAAATTACCTGGCCCTGAATTTCCTGGCATTCTTTCGTCGTGATTATGGACGAGTAGCTCAGGCGCATGTTGAGGCAGGATGGGCACCCAAGAATACACGGATTGATGATTTTGAAGCGGCCATTCGTGCCGTATGTGAGCCTATCTTTGATAAGCCACTCAAACAAATTTCTTTTGGACGCATACTACTGCAACTGTTTCAAGCCTCACGTGAATTTAATGTTGAAATTCAGCCACAATTAGTATTACTACAGAAAACCCTGCTCAATATTGAAGGTTTAGGGCGTGATCTTGATCCTGACCTTGATCTCTGGAAAACAGCCAAACCTTTTTTAGAAAACTGGATGGCTGAGCAAATCGGTTTTCGTGGGCTGGCAAGTCGATTACAGAAAGAAGCACCTAACTGGACAACCATGCTGCCACAGTTTCCACGCCTAATACACCAGGCTTTGATTGAGAACCGTGCTCAGGTATTAGAAGAAAAAATGACAGATTTGCTGGCTGAAGAAAAACGTCAAAACCGATTATTAACACTGGTTGCTTTATTACTTGCGGCGCTGCTACTTTGGCAGGTATTCCCACCCTGATGCTTAGCATATACCATACACTTTATCAGACGTGATGAAGTATTCAGCCTAATAGTAAATTTTGATAAACTCCCCATTTTTTTAGATAGTGACGTTATGGCGCTGCTCGAAATTCGCAATATTACAAAGCGTTTTGGCAATTTTACTGCTGTAGATAATGTCAGCATCGATGTCAAGGCCGGTGAATTCTTTACGCTACTTGGACCATCTGGTTGTGGCAAAACAACTTTACTACGCATGATCGCAGGATTTGATGCCCCAGATAGCGGTCAGATCCTGCTTGATGGTCGAGATATGGTCGGTGTGCCGCCAGAAAAGCGCCCTATTCATACCGTGTTCCAAAGTTATGCCTTGTTTCCACATATGACTGTGGCGGAAAATATTGCTTTTCCCCTTAAAATGTCTGGAAAAATGCGCGATGAAATCCATTCCAGAGTAAACCAGGCATTGAATGATGTCTATCTTTCTAAATTTGCTAATCGGTTTCCCCATGAGTTATCAGGAGGGCAGAAACAACGGGTTGCCTTTGCCAGAGGATTAATCAATCACCCACGCCTGTTATTATTAGATGAGCCATTAGGCGCGCTGGATGAAAAATTGCGTGGGGATATGCAGAGGGAATTAATTGATCTGCAGAATGAGATCGGAGTCACTTTTGTATTTATTACACATGCTCAAAATGAAGCACTGGCATTGTCACATCGCATTGCTGTCATGAACCAGGGAAATGTCGAGCAAATAGACGAGCCCTCAAGAATTTATAATTTCCCCGCAAACCGTTTTGTTGCTGATTTTATCGGTAAAATCAATATGATGGAAGCCAAGGTACTGGCAGTGACCCCTTTACATTTACAACTGAACGTTGCAGGCTTAGGTAACGTCACTGTTCCCGGAAAGAAAGACATCCAGGTTGGTAGCCAGGGCATCATGGCTATCCGCCCAGAACAAGTCAAAGTCTTACATTATTCCGAAGAAAATAAGGTAGCCCCATATTTTATTGGCAAAGTATCTGATTTCCTATATGTAGGGGATGTAACTACCTATACGGTAGAGCTTTCCAATAGTACACGTATCGAAGCATTGCTTCCTAACTCAATCCCCGGTCGCGCAAATTTTTTCGAAATCGGAGATCCTGTCATCGTGACATGGCAACATAGTTCGGGTCAATTCTTGAGTGATTAACAGGCAATTAAGAACATATGAATAAGGAAAATGGCATCATAAAATGGTTGATCAGTGGGCCGCCTCTTTTGTTTCTGCTTGTGTTTTTTGCTATCCCCAGCCTGATCATGATTTTCACCTCATTTCGTTTCCCAGGTGAATTTGGTGGTCTGGCGCCTGTTTTTGTTTCGTCAGGAGAAGTGAGTGGTGAAAATGGCCTGACACTGGAGGCTTATCAGTTTTTCTTTAGTGATTTTCTCTACATTGAGATTTTTCTGAAATCCTTTGCCATTGCTGCTATAACAACTCTGATCTGCCTCATTATGGCTTATCCACTTGCCTTATTAATTGCACGTAGTGAAAAACGATTTCGTAATCTAATGATTATGCTGGTAGTACTACCCTTTGCCAGTAATTTTTTGATCCGTATTTATGCTTGGATGATTATCCTTGGACCGGAATCGGCATTAAGTTATTTTATCAATGCTACCCTCGATATCTTTGGAATAGCCCCTGTAACTCTATTATTTTCCCCATTTGCGGTGCTGATCGGGATGATTTACGTACATTTGCCATTTATGGTGTTACCACTTTATACCAATCTGGAAAAGCATGACCCCGTTTTACTCGATGCAGCGCAAGACCTGGGTGCAAATAGTTGGCAACGTTTCTGGTGCGTTACCTGGCCACAATCATTGCCCGGAATATTTTCAGGCTCGGCATTAGTTTTTATCCCTGTTCTGGGAATGTTCGCAGTTCCCGATATTCTAGGCGGGACAGGTGATATTCTCGTTGGTAATCTTATTAAAGATCAGTTTCTCGGCACCCGGGACTGGCCTTTTGGTTCAGCATTATCAATCATGCTCACACTCTCAGTGTTGGCCATCGCAGGCATAGCCACCTGGTTTGCACGTCCTGCTGTCAGTCGGCGCAGGCAATTTGGTGAGAACTAATCATCAAGTTTTATTTTTCTATGATATCCAGGAACAGGATCATTATAGAGGAAACTAGATTTATCTCTTGCCAGATATGGTATAGCCGCTCTATCTACAATATTAATAAAATATATGCAACGTCAAAATATCACTTTATGGATTGCTGCTATTTTAGTCTACAGCTTTCTCTATATTCCGCTCATTATTGTAGTGATCTATTCATTCAATGATTCCAAGCTAAATGCCGAATGGGTAGGATTCACATTATTCTGGTATAAGGCATTATTTAATAATGAAGAAATGTTATTAGCCGCTCGTAATTCATTAATTATTGCAGTGAGTGCCAGTTTCCTTGCGACAACACTGGGTACGATGGCCGGTTTGGCAATACATCGTTATAGGCTCAGAGTGTTACCTGTTTTGGCCTTCACTCCCGTAGCCATGCCTGAGATCTTATTGGGTGTTTCATTATTATTATTCTTTTTGCAGGTACTCAATTTAACACTGGGAATGATTTCTATTATTATTGCTCACACTACTTTTTGTATCGGTTTTGTCGCCATCATTGTGCGAGCACGATTACAGGGTATGGATGAGAGTATTTTTGAAGCAGCCCGTGATCTGGGTGCCACACCCTGGCAAACCTTTCGGCAGATTACTTTACCACTCATTATGCCTGCAGTAATTGCGGGTGCATTGATGTCATTTACTTTGTCAATTGATGATTTTGTTATTACTTTCTTTACAAAAGGGGTGGGAGAGCCCATTTTACCGATCCAGATTTACACCATGATCAAGGTTGCTGTCACACCAGAAGTCAACGCGATTTCTACCTTATTAATGTTACTTACATTAGCCATGATTATCATGGCCAACCGATTTGATTCTAATATATTGCGCGGAGAATCAAAATAATGCAGTCGTACTGGTTTAACCTCTATATCCGCATAATACTGCTGGTATCTCTGATTCTGTCTGCTACTGGTTGCAATAATCAGCAAGCGTTTAGCTCTTCCGCATCTGAATCCAAAGATACATTATATTTATTCAACTGGAATAATTATATTGCACCTGAAACCATTAAACGATTTGAGGAATATTGTCAATGCCATATTTCACAGGATTATTATTCTGATAATGAAGAGATGTTGGCAAAAATGGCTGCAGGTGCAACCGGCTATGATTTAATTGTACCCACTGGTAATGCTATGGATACCCTGATTCGTCAAAATGTGCTAAAACCACTGGATAAAACATTACTGCCGAATTTCAAGAATATCGACCCACGTTATCTCAATACTGCATTTGATCCGGCTAATCAATATTCGGTTCCGTACGCCTATACACTCACTCTACTTGGTTTCAACCATACAAAAATGCAAGAACTTGGCTTACCCACTGATACGTGGGCAATCATTTTTGAGCCGGAGTATCTAGAGAAGATTAAAGGTCGGGTGACTGTATTAGATAGCCAACGTGAATTAATGGCTGCTGCACTGAAGTATTTAGGTTATTCGGCTAATGATACAAATGCACTGCACTGGAACCAGGCCAAAAATCTGATAGTACGTGCCAAACCTTATTGGGCCGCTTTTAATAATACCAGTTATATTAGAGAACTGGCTGTAGGTAACCTATGGGTAGCACATGGTTACTCTAATGATATGTTTCAAGCAGAAAATGATGCGAGAAATACGAAACGTAGTTTTCAAATTAGCTCGTCCATACCCAAAGAAGGGGCTGTCTTATCACTCGACAGCATGGTATTACATCAAAGTGGACTACATACAAATCTGGCACTTCAATTCATTAATTTCATGTTAGAGGGAAAGAACTCAGCCGAACTCACTAATCTGATTGGATCTGGCAATCCTAATATGGAAGCAATGCCCCATATTCAACCCAAGCTCACTCACAACAAAGCTCTGTTCCCAGATCAGGCGTCACTTACTCAACTGGAAATGTTAGAAGATCTGGACCATAAACAGCGACGACTGCTTAGTAGGCTATGGACTGAGATAAAATTACGCTAACATATGCTCCTGTTTATACATATCATGTCGGCCTGGCATTACTTAGATAAAATATTTTAGAGGTATGTCGATGAATTACTATCAATACCACGTATTCTTTTGTGTTAATCAACGCGAAGCAGGTGCGGCATGCTGCCATAGTTATAATGCACAGGAAGTACGTGACTATGCCAAAGAACGCATCAAATCACTAAAGTTAAATGGAAAAGGTCAAGTACGCATTAATAATGCAGGCTGCCTTGACCGTTGTAATGAGGGTCCGGTAATTGTCATTTATCCGGAAGGAACCTGGTACACCTATGTCGACAAAGATGATATCGACGAAATTATCGATGAACATCTACAAAATGGAAAAATAGTAGAACGACTTAAAATCTAGAATAATTTTATCAAATAAAAAATATTGAAGCCATTTATTACCCAGAGATTCTATATTGAAGGCCCGGCAGGCAGGCTGGATACCATTTTAGGCAAGCCAGAAGGTAGTCAGCGTGGTATCGCGATCATTGCACACCCCCATCCATTATATGGTGGAACCATGGATAATAAGGTAGTGCATACGCTATTTAATACCCTGATTGAACTTGGCTATGTCACTGCTAAATTTAATTTCCGTGGCGTAGGCAGTAGTGAAGGAAATTACGATCAGGGTGTTGGTGAAGTTGACGATGTTATTTCAGTAACCCAAGCTATTCATAAGCAATTTAATAATCAGTTAATTCATCAGCCATTGATCCTGGCGGGATTCTCTTTTGGTGGTGCGATTCAATTGCTAGCAGCACAACAGCTTAACCCACAGCATCTCATTCTGGTTGCACCATCAATCGCACATTTAAATGTATCACCCCCTACTGACCAGACCAGGCAGACGTTAATCATTCATGGTGACCAAGATGACATAGTCCCGCTACAAACAATATTAAAATGGGCCGAACCACAATCATTACCCATTGTTGTTATTCCTGGTGCCGAACATTTTTTTCACGGACGACTGGCAGTGCTCAAACGCATTATCCACAATACATTCAGTTTCAAAACATCAGAGTAATATGGATGATTCATATCATTCAGTAATATCCTGTTTTTGCACAATTTTCAAACCGGGTAAATTCACCCAAAAAGGTTAGATCAACCTTCCCTATGGGACCATTACGCTGCTTTCCGATGATAATCTCAGCAATGCCCTTATCCTGTGTTTCCGGGTTATAAACTTCATCTCGATAAATGAAAAGAATAACATCAGCATCCTGTTCAATCGCGCCAGACTCACGCAAATCGGACATAACGGGACGTTTATTCGGACGTTGCTCAAGACTACGGTTGAGCTGTGATAAAGCAATAACCGGAACTTTAAGTTCCTTCGCCAGCGCTTTCAATGACCGAGAAATTTCTGAAATCTCAGTAGCCCGATTCTCCCCCTGGCCATTAGAAGACATTAATTGTAAGTAATCGACTACAATCAAACCCAATTCGCCATATTGGCGGTATAATCTTCTTGCTCTCGCTCTGAGTTCGAGGGCATTTAATGCCGCGCTTTCATCAATATATATAGGTGCATCATTCAGCTTGCCCAATGCATGGGTCAGCTTTGGCCAGTCTTCATCCTGCAGGCGGCCAGTACGTACTTTATGTTGATCCAGTCTACCGACTGAACCCAGCATACGCATCGCTAATTGTGCCCCCCCCATTTCCATGCTGAATACGGCAACCGGTTTACTAAGCTCAAGCGCAACATGTTCAGCGATATTAAGCGAAAAAGCCGTCTTACCCATAGAGGGCCGACCTGCAACGATAACTAAATCTCCCGGTTGAAAACCAGATGTCTTTTGATCAAGATCATGAAAACCCGAAGCAATGCCTGTTACATCACTCGGATTATCCTGACTATAAAGCAACTCTATGCGCTCAACTACTTGTTTTAAAAGTGGTTGAATATCAACAAATCCTTGTTTTCCTCTTGCACCCTCTTCCGCAATCTCAAAAACTTTGCTTTCCGCTTCATCCAATAAATTAACAGCCGACCGTCCGGCAGGGTTATACGCCGAGTCTGCTATCTGTGCGCCGACTTGTGCAAGGCTCCGCATAATAGAGCGTTCTCGTACAATTTCCGCATAATGTCTAATATTAGCCGCAGACGGTGTATTTTGTACGATTGAACCAATATAAGCCAATCCACCCGCATTTTGTAATTCAGCTGAAATTTCGAGTGATTCTGCGACAGTCACAACATCGGCCGGCTTATTGTGTTCGATCAGTTTGCAAATATGATGATAGATAAGCCGATGATCCTGTCGATAAAAGTCATCATCGCTAATAATATCCGCTACTTTATCCCAAGCATGATTATCCAGCATCAATCCACCCAGAACCGATTGCTCAGTTTCAATTGAATGAGGTGGAATTTTATAAGCTTCTACAGGCTGACTTTGATTGATGCTAATTGGGGATTGAACCATATTATCCAGCTAACGTTACAAGAAACAGAGGCTAAATTCTATCACTTGCTTATAAAGAGATAAAAAAAAAAGGACTGTCACCAGCCCTTCTTTTTTACTAGTCAGCTGATCAGGCTCAAAGCGTTGCTTCTCCTAGTACAGAGACAGTAATATGTGCTGATACATCACTGTATAATGCAATCGTCAACGAATAGTCACCTACTTGTTTTAATTGTCCCTGTGGCATACGAATCATAGACTTATCAATAGAAAACCCCTGCGCTTCAAGGGCTTCAGCAATATTGCCATTGGTAACAGAACCGAATAGTTTTCCATCTCCTCCCGTTTTTTGAGTGATCTGCACTAACAATCCATCCAGCTTCTCAGCAAGTGCTTGAGCTGCTGTTAAAGCAACTGCCTGATTTTTCTCGAGTTCAGCACGTTTCAGTTTAAATTCTGCAATAACTGCTTCTGTTGCGCGCTTTGCTTTACCTTGTGGTATCAAAAAATTTCTGGCATAACCACTTCTCACATTAACGATATCACCAAGCTGCCCCAATTTGAGGACTTTTTCCATGAGTATAATTTGCATATTCTTATCCCTTAATGCTGGTCTGTGTAAGGCAATAATGCAAGGAAACGCGCACGCTCAACAGCGGTACCCAATTGTCTCTGATAATATGTTTTAGTACCGGTAATACGGGCAGGAATAATTTTCCCATTTTCACTGATAAAGTCTTTTAAAACCTCAATATCCTTATAGTCTACTGTCTTAATGCCTTCCGCAGTAAAACGGCAAAACTTTTTCCGTTTAAATAAAGGACGATTGGCCTTTTTTTCTCTTTCTTTATCCTTACTATCTTTACGTTTTATAAAACGAGCCATTTTTCTTCCTATTTCTCGATTAAAGTTAAACTACACATTTTTCACATGCAGCATCAGATGCTGATTTATTCGACTTTTTCTTGCAAGAAAGCCAGATTTAACCTGATCCATCATTGACTACCTGCTCTAATACAGGATGTGATTACTGTTATTCTCCCCAGCACTACCGAAGAATTTTATATTCCACCTGGCGGATATATTCGTTTCTTTCGATGTGAAAGGAGGCTCATTTCAGGTTCTGGTACACCCCTCCTTGCTGGAGTGCTAATACATCAGGTTTAATAGTTTTCCGCAAATGATGGCCTAGTTACAGCTCAATAGCAGTTCTGGCTAAGCTTCAGCATCTGTTTCTTCAGGCTTTTCTATTGCTGTTGTTTTCTCTGTAGTTTCTGTAACCGCTTCTGAAGCCTGTGCAGGAGTTGAGCTTGCTTTCTCTTCCTGCTGCATCATTGGTGATGATTCAGTTATTGCGCCATCCATTCTAATGGTTAGATGCCGTAAAATAGCATCACTAAATTTAAAAGCATGGTCAAGATCATCCAGCGTCTCTTGATCACACTCAATATTCATCAGCACATAATGTGCTTTATGAACTTTCTGGATAAGATAAGCAAGCTGGCGTCGCCCCCAGTCTTCCAGGCGATGAATCTTGCCATTTCTCGTAGTAACAATGCCACGATAGCGCTCTATCATGGCGGGTACCTGTTCACTTTGATCAGGATGTACAATAAAAACAATTTCGTAATGTCGCATAATTTCCTTATGGGTAAAGCCTCCTGTTCATTGATATCAACGCAGTGAGGCAAGGTTCTCAAGAGGTTCGGTATTGTACTGAATTAACAATACAATATCAAACCATATCCGGTTGATCATGGTATCAACAATATAGGTACATCTTAGGTATATTGGATTTACTAACAGTAACAGCCCTCTACCATCAACTATACGATACCTGCACAGAATGCGTACTAAAAAATTTATAAACTGGTAGAATTGGTGCGCTTAATCAACACCTAAGCTGACCGTATCAGGATAGTGACTGCAAAATAAGAACAAATTGTTTTCCATCTACAATTGCAATACTTTTAAAAACCAGAACAATTTGAGTCGTTATTTTTATCGTAATTAACAGATTAACCTTAAAAGCTATCAGGCTCTTAACAAATCCATGAGTAAATCTTAGAATCAAACAATTATTTAATTATATAAATATGTTACTGATGATTGACAACTACGACTCTTTTACATACAACCTCGTACAGTATTTTTGTGAGTTAGGCGAGGAAGTTATGGTATTTCGTAACGACGAGATCACTTTGAATAAAATCTCGCAGCTGAAACCGAAGCATATTGTTATTTCTCCAGGTCCCTGCACCCCTGATGAAGCCGGGTTATCATTGGCCATAGTCGAACACTATAGTGGGAAAATTCCTGTTTTAGGTGTTTGTCTAGGTCATCAAAGTATAGGGCAAGCTTTTGGCGGAAAGATCATCCATGCTAAACAATTGATGCATGGAAAAACCTCCAAGATTTTCCACCATAATACGGGTGTATTTCGCGACCTGCCAAATCCTTTTATTGCGACGCGTTATCATTCTCTTGTTATTGAACGTGCAACCTTACCTGATTGTTTTGAAATTACTTCATGGACTGAAGATGATGAAATTATGGGCATTCGTCATAAATCTTTGGTAGTCGAGGGTGTTCAATTTCATCCTGAGTCTATTCTGAGTCAGCATGGATATAAGATGCTGGGAAACTTTCTTGCTCAATAAGAAATCCGTCTAAAAAAGGATTGATCCATGAAACCACAAGAAGCACTGAATCGTATTATTGAACGTCAGGAAATTCTCCACGATGACATGCTTTCACTTATGCGCCAAATCATGCTGGGAGAATTATCTCCCATTCTGGTGGCGGCGATTCTCACTGGATTACGCGTAAAAAAGGAAACTATTGACGAAATTACCGCAGCAGCACAGGTCATGCGTGAATTTGTAACGCCTGTCACCATTCAGGATACAGGTCATCTCATCGACACGTGTGGTACGGGCGGTGACGCTGCACATACATTTAATATTTCAACCGCGTCTGCTTTCGTTGCTGCAGCGGCAGGAGCCCAGGTTGCAAAACATGGTGGGCGTTCTGTTTCCAGCAAATCTGGTAGCGCTGACATATTAGAAGCCCTGGGCATCAATCTGAAACAAACGCCAGAACAAGTTGCACAGAATATCAATGAAATCGGTGTCGGATTCATGTTTGCACCGAACTATCACCGTGCCATGCAGTATGTGGCACCCGTGCGCCGCGAACTGGGCATCAAGACACTATTTAATATCTTGGGGCCACTCACCAACCCGGCAGGTGCGAAAAATCAGGTATTGGGGGTATTCAATACAGATCTGGTCGGGATACTGACGCGCGTATTACAGCGACTAGGCAGTCGCCATGTAATGGTAGTCAATGGCCAAGACGGGCTTGATGAAATCACTATAACAGGTGAAACCAGGATTGGCGAATTAAATCAAGGGAATGTGATCGAGTATATCATCAGACCTGAAGATTTTGGTTTACAATCTGCGCCCATTAAGGCAATACAAGTTTCTGACAGCGCTCATGCCAAGGCGATGCTATTGTCGGTACTTGAAGATCAGGCAGGACCGGCACGTGATATTGTAATATTAAATGCCGCTGCAGCCATTTACGTCGCAGGTGTGACCGACTCTTTGGAACAGGGAGTAAAGAAGGCTCGATCAGTCATCGAAAATGGCTCAGCCATGAGAAAACTACAAGAACTTGTAAAAATTTCTAACCAGGAAAAAGCGATTACAAATTAAATATGTCAGATATCTTAAGGGAAATATTGTCTGTTAAAGCACAGGAAGTTATTCTCGCAAAAACGGCTAAACCATTTTCAGTCATACTTGCTGAAGCAGAATCAGCTGAGCCGGTACGAGATTTCACAGGAGCACTTCGTAATAAAATAGCAGCTGGGCTGTCTGCTGTTATTGCTGAGATTAAACAAGCCAGCCCTAGTAAAGGCATATTGCGCGGTCAAACGGCTTCTTCATCGGCATCATCCTGTTCCGGTAAAAACCCATCTGCCTTGTCAGCAGACCAGAGGAAAAGCGATAGTAATCTCGTTTTTAACCCCATTGAGATCGCGGATACCTATGCAAAGCATGGGGCTGCTTGCCTATCCGTATTAACAGATAAGCAGTTCTTTATGGGTAGTAATGAATATCTGCAGCAAGCACGCTCAGCCTGTACACTACCGGTATTACGTAAAGATTTTATTATCGATGAATATCAGGTAGTTGAAGCACGTGCAATAGGAGCTGATTGTATTTTACTGATTGTTGCCGCATTTGTAATAGAACAAAACTCTCAAGAGAAAACAACAGGACCTGATCCGCTGACATTCATGCTGAGACTAGAAGCACTCGCTCATTCACTCGGCATGTCTGTTTTAGTAGAAGTACATAACGCCACGGAACTGGAACTCGCACTGCAGCTGACTACGCCTTTGATAGGCATCAATAACCGGAATCTACGGACTTTTGATACCAGCTTAGATACAACACTGCAATTACTTGAGCATATTCCATCAGAACGTATTGTCGTCACTGAAAGCGGAATACGAACACCCGCAGATGTTTCATTAATGCGTCACCACCAGGTCAATGCTTTTCTCGTTGGTGAAGCCTTTATGCGCGCTGATGACCCAGGAATAGAACTAGAGCAGCTATTCAGTTAGTTCCGGTTCCGGTGTTAAACTAAGAGGAATTTCGGTTATTCTCTCAGGCTCTTCAGATAAAATCATTACGGTAACCCGTCGATTCCTTGTTCTCCCTTCATCTGTATCATTTGTTTCTATTGGTCTATATTCACCATAGCCAAGCGCTGTCAACCGATGTGCGGCAACACCATTTTCCATCAATAGCCTGATGACACTGCTTGCACGTGCAGTAGATAACTCCCAGTTAGATGGGAAATTGACCGTATTGATTGACACATTGTCCGTATGACCCTCAACGTGAATGGCGTGATCATGCGCCTTCACAACTTGCGCTACTGCGCGTAGTGTTAAGCTAGAGTTTTCAGTAAGTTGGGCCTTCCCTGGTGAAAAAAGAACATTGGCATTAATTTCTATGGTAATACCACGAATACTCTGTGTTACTCTCACCGTGCCATCTTCCACCAGCGGCGCCAATGCCCGCATGATATCTTCAGCCATACCCTTGATTTCCTGTTGCTTCAACTGATTTTTTATTCTTTTGTCTATGACTGACTGAGACTCAATTTGTATAGGCTGTTGCAAAATAATGGGCGGCACATCGTGTACAGATGGTGTAATCGAATTCGATCCACTGCTTTTAAAAGCATGACTTAATGAATTACTCAAAACGTGATACTTGCTATCGCTTACAGAAGAAATTGCATACATTACAACAAAAAATGCAAATAACAGCGTAATAAAATCCGCATAGGAAACAAGCCAGCGCTCACGGTCTTCAGGATACTCGTCCTGCTGAAAGCATCTTCTTCTCATCAGTGGCTCTTCAAATAGTAGAGAGAATTCGAATATTTAATATAAGCAGTTAAATAAAATAACCTCTTAGTCTGCTTTCTATTAATCGCGGATTTTCACCATTAGCGATAGCAACCAATCCATCCATCAACATCTCACGCATAATCATATGATCGGTGATAATACTCTTTAATTTATTTGCAACTGGCAAGAAAACCAGATTAGCCAGCCCTACTCCATACACGGTAGCAACAAATGCTACGGCTATTCCACTTCCTAATCGATCGGGATCTGATAAATTCTCCATCACATGGATTAAGCCGAGAACCGCTCCTAGAATACCAATAGTTGGTGAATAACCCCCTGCTGCTTCCCATATTTTGGCTGACTGACGTTGTAATGATTCTAGAGCAAAGCTTTCTATTTCTAGTGCTTCACGTAATTTTTCCGGCTTACTTCCATCAGCTAATAATTGCAAACCCTTTTTTGTGAGAGGATCAGATACGGTCTGCACATGAGACTCAAGCGCTAGCAAGCCCTCCTTACGTGAGATATGAGCCCAACCGATAACCTGCATAATCAATGTTTGAGGTGACCATAATGGGGGGAAAAACACCCATACACTCATTTTAATACCGTTTACAAAAACTTTAATTGGGCTTTGCAATAAAACGGCTCCCGCAGTGCCACCAACTACAATTATAAAAGCGGCTAATTGCAATAAGGAGCCAATATATCCACCTTCAAGTATCTGGCCACCCACAATAGCAGCTAATGCCAGTAAAATACCTGCAATACTATTGAAATCTATTCTTGATATTCCATTCATCACAAAACCTATCCCAATTTTATACGATCAGCTGTGATTACAATTTAATGCTCAAGTGTTTCTCAATCGACTACGTAAACGCGCCACAGCCTGCGTATGCAGCTGGCATACACGCGATTCGCTCACACCTAATACCTCGCCAATTTCCCGCAAATTCATTTCATGCTCATAGTGCATCCCCATAACCATTTTTTCTCGAGGAGGCAAATTATCAATTGCGTTAACCAGTACTAATCGCAGGCTCTCATCAAGCAGAGTATTTAGTGGATCATTATTTTTATCTACAAATAAACGATCTAAAAATGGCTCTTCATCATCACCTTGAAAATCCTCGTAAAAAATCAATTGAGCACCACGCGCGTTTTGTAAGGTCGTATGATATTCATCAAGTGATATATTCAATTCACTCGCCAGATCCTGTTCGCTAGGCGCGCACCCCATACGCTGCTCCAATACATTCACTGCAGTCTCTATTTGCCGCATTTTCTTTCGTATGCTGCGAGGCAACCAGTCTGCCTCGCGTAATTCATCCAAAATAGAACCACGTATACGCTGCGCGGCGTAACTTTCAAACTGCCGCCCATATGAACCCTCATAGCGATTTATTGCATCGAGCAAGCCGATCATACCCGCCTGAATGAGATCGTCCACTTGCACACTTGCCGGTAGCTTTGTCATCATGTGGTAGGCAATACGCTTGACTAACGGTGTAAATTCAGTAACAAACTGTTCCTTATCGATAGTTCCAGTCTCGGTATACATATATTTTTAAACCGTAAAGTTTGTTACAGTCAGATGACTTGTACGAATCAATCGTTGCATAAAGTTTTCCATGCCGCCGCCATAGTCATCAGGGCAACATGAATACATGATATTTTCTGCTATCCGCCTAAAGCAAATAGCAGATTGAGAAGCCGGAAATACATCTATCACTGCTTTACAAAGTTGCGCAGAACGTTGCAGCTTCTCGTCATTCTGAACATACCCAATAAAATCAAGCGTGACAGAAAGATACTGTTGTGTCACTTTTGATACATGATCAAAAATAACCTGAGCATCATGTTCTGATTCTGCTTTATTTACGAGAATGAAAAAGTGCTGTTTTGCATATTTTTTACTCATAATTTTGATCAAAGCATAAGCATCAGTAATGGATGTTGCTGATTTTGAAAGCACAATCAGTACCTTCTGGGAAGCCAGACTGAATGGAAGTACATGGCTCCCACTGCCGATCGCCGTATCAACCAGCACAACATCAACCGGTTTTGCTAATTCCCCAAAATGCTTAATAAGCCATGCTTGTTCTGCTGAATTGAGCTTTGCTATCGCATGAATTCCATGCACTGCCGACAATATAAATATATTATCAGCCCCCTGTAAAATTACCTGTTCCAAGGTTTTATCACGATTAATGACATCCAGTAACTCATAGCGGGCCTTAAGCCCTAAATTATCATTAACACTGTTATGGCACGGATTTTCATCGATAATTAATATCCGCTTACCCATTTTCGCCAATGCCGTGGCCAGATTTATCACGGTGCTTGTTTTGCCTACACCAGACCTGCCCCCTGTAACCGTTATTACGCGAACCGAATCACTTGGCTGAAATGTCGCCAATTCTCGTAGCCCGGCCGCTTGATCCGATCTGTTTCTAATCATGATTGGCCTCAGCATAAGTCTTATTAGGATCCTGACTTGTGCTATTAATACCCGTCATAATCAAAGCAAATTCGGCATCTTGTAAGGCGAAAGGAGAATTTTCAGGTGTTAGCTTAAAAATACGATGAAGTAAATATCGCAGGTTAGCGGAATGAAGGTCTTCGGGCACCTTCTGACCATTGGCCATATAATGCAGTATTAATTTACGACGGATGACCACATCAAGGGCCACACCAAGACTAGCTGCCTCATCCACTTTGGTTATGATACATCCATGAATGCCATTACTTTGATATGCCGAAATTACTTCATCCAGTGTATTACCATTGCACGTCGCATTGAGTAACAACAGATGTTTTATATTCAGATTACCATTACATAACATGGCCAGCTGCTCAGCAACCATTTGGTCACGCTGGCTCATGCCGACTGTATCGATCAGAACCAAATGCTTATTTTTTAATTCAGACAGTGTAAGCTGTAGATCATCACTATCTTTGATAGTACGTACCGGCACACCCAGTAATTTGCCATAAATACGTAGTTGTTCATGACCCCCTATCCGATAGCTATCGGTAGTTAAGAGTGCCACTTGATCTGCTCCATGCCTTATTACGCAGCGAGCAGCAAGTTTTGCGGTAGTCGTCGTTTTCCCAACACCCGTTGGCCCAATAAGTGCATAAACACCACCATTTTCGATCATTTCATCACTCGAAGCGGTACGTAGATTAAATGCCAGTGTAGACATGGTCTTTTTCAGGCTCTGCTCATAATCTAAATCGGCTGATAGCTTATCGACTAAATGACGAGATAATAATGGGCTGAAACCGGTACCCAATAGGGTACGTAAGATTCTCATCTTTTCTGGTTTTTGCTGCGTATAGTTTCCCCATGCAACCGTTGCCAGCTGATCCTCAAGCGTAGTCCGCATAGCATGGATTTCACCAATGATATTTTGTGCCAGCGTTTCTGATACGATTTCTCTCGAAGCATATTCAAGCTGTCGTGTATTTGAATTGGATACCAGTGGTGGAATAGTCGCAGGAGACTCCGCCTCCGATTCAACCGATGTATCATCTGTATTGGGCATATTCACTAAGTTAGATATTTCAGCATTAGCGAGTGCCATAATTTCCACGCCGTCTTCTGTCTGTCTATTGGATAATATTACCGCATCAGCACCCAGTTCATTCTTAACTTGATTCAACGCCTCGCGTGTGGCTTTGGCTACAAATCTTCTGATTTTCATTTGCTACCCCCTCCTACAATAGAAGTAATCTTGATTTTCCTGGAAACTGGAATCTCTGAATGGGAAAACACCCTCAGTTGAGGTAACATGCGGCGCAAGAATCGGGAGAGTAATACCCGAATCGATCCAGGGACCAATAATACAACCGGTAACCCCAATTGTTCCTGGCGTTGTGCCGCAATCCTCACTTCTCTTGACAAGGTATCAGCCAGTCCAGGCTCAATTCCACCACCCGCTGATCCACCAGAATGAATCGTCTGCATTAACACGTTCTCCAGTTCATGATGCAGGCTCATTACCTGCAGCTCTGCATCCACTATCGGGAAACATTGCTCTACAATTGCGCGACCCAATGCAACACGTACAATCGCTGTCAGTTCTGTGGCGTCTTGTGTTCGCGCCGCATGTTCGGTAAGAACATCAATAATGGTACGCATATCACGTATATGTACGTTTTCTGCTAGTAAATTGTGCAAGATCTTCTGCACTACTGACAGCGATAGTAGCTTTGGCACCAGCTCTTCTAACAGTTTTGGTGATTGACGGCTCAGATGATCAAATAGCTGCTGCAGTTCTTGTCGGCCAAGCAGCTCAGCAGCATGACTATGAATTAAATGGTTAACATGCGTTGTTACTACAGTACTCGCATCTACTACGGTATAACCATTGTTTTGTGCCTGTTCACGTAGAGAAGCTTCAATCCAGACTGCCGGCAGACCAAATGCAGGGTCACTCGTTATTGTTCCAGGTATTGCCATCGTAACCCTTCCCGGATTAATAGCCAGATACAGGCCACTATATGATTCCCCTTCTCCAATAACGGAACCTTTCAGCGTGAATCGGTAGGCATTAGGGCGTAATTCCAGGTTATCGCGTATATGTACAGCGGGAGGTAAAAATCCAATTTCTTGTGCAAATTTCCTTCGAATTCCATTGATACGCTTCAATAAATCACCTTGTTGCATTTTATCGACCATCGGAATCAGACGATAGCCCACTTCAAGGCCCAGTACATCTATAGGCGTTACATCTTCCCAGCTAGCGTCCTGGGCTTCTATCGTCGGCATTTCAGGTGTAGCAGGTTCTGCTGCATTAGTGACTGAAATGCGTGTACTGATAAAATAGGCACTCGTGCCAAGAAGTGTCGCAAGCAAAAGAAATACAAAATTGGGCATACCAGGAACAAGCCCCATCACGCCAAGAATGCTCGCTGTCAGAATTAACACTTGAGGTTGATTAAATAACTGACCCAGCACTTGCTCGCTGAGGTCCTCATCCGTTGTAACCCGGCTAACAACCAAACCTGCTGCAGTTGAAATCACTAATGCCGGGATTTGTGCCACTAACCCGTCACCAATGGTCAGTAATGTGTAATTCCTAGCAGCAATACTCAGATCAAGATCATGTTGCATGACCCCCACAATCAGTCCACCAATAATTGTAATTAACATAACGATAACCCCAGCTATCGCATCACCCCGTACAAATTTGCTGGCCCCATCCATCGAACCATAAAAATCGGCCTCTTGAGAAATGGTAGCGCGACGATTACGGGCCTCATCTTCACCAATCAAACCCGCATTGAGATCAGCATCAATTGCCATTTGTTTGCCAGGCATCGCATCAAGAGTGAAGCGAGCGCTTACCTCGGCAATACGACCTGCACCCTTAGTAATCACGACAAAATTAATCACTACCAGAATGATGAACACGACTAAACCCACCGCATAATTACCTCCCACCAGAAAGTGTCCGAATGCTTCGATAACCTTACCCGCAGCATCTGGACCAGTATGCCCTTCAAGCAATACAACCCGTGTAGAAGCAACGTTCAGAGACAGACGTAATAATGTGGTAATTAGCAGAACTGTTGGAAATACTGCAAATTCAAGCGGATTCTTCGTATAGAGACTGACTAGTAAAACAATAATCGCTAAGGCAATATTAAACGTAAAAAGAAGATCGAGTATAAAGGGGGGCAGCGGTAACACCATCATGCTTAAGATCATAATGATCAATATCGGGCCCGCAAGACTTCTTAAGCTATTACCATTCATCAAAGATGATAAAATGAAAGGACCGTTCAGGTTATTCATCATTATTGATAACGAATTCTGTTCAAT
Source organism: uncultured Nitrosomonas sp. (assembly GCA_965369175.1). Lineage (GTDB taxonomy): Bacteria > Pseudomonadota > Gammaproteobacteria > Burkholderiales > Nitrosomonadaceae > Nitrosomonas. Next base: position 33,311 of record CBDUPR010000002.1, on the reverse strand, counting down.
AGCTTATTCATATCATCTGTCCTTTATTTATTGATAGCAGTTAGGGTAAATCAAGTCCGTCTGGCACGGGCACATCACATGGTGGCTGCGGCATGGATCCACCATATTCCTGATAACGTCGCAATTGAAAAATATACGCAAGAATCTCGGCGACCGCAGTGTAGAGTGTTTCCGGTATTTCAGAATCTAATTCAGCGTGATGATACAAGGCGCGCGCAAGCGGCGGAGCTGCCAGAATTGGAATGCGATTTTCCACTGCTATTTCACGCATTCGAGCGGCTAGCAAATGTACACCCTTTGCAACAACTTTAGGTGCATTCATGGATTCACTCTGATAACGTAAGGCTACTGCATAATGCGTTGGATTAGTCACGATGACATCCGCTTTAGGGATCTCAGCCATCATACGACGACGGGCCGCTTCGCGCTGCAGATTCCGGATACGTCCCTTAACCAGAGGATCACCTTCGTCCTCCTTTGCTTCCTTACGGATTTCCTCCTTTGTCATTTTGAGTTTTCGACTATGTTCCCAGATCTGAAAGGGAACATCGATAGCAACGATTAATACCATCGCACCCGCAATCGAAACGAAGCTCAATCCAAGCAATTCTCCCGTACGCGTAATACCCAAGTCGATGGGCGTGGCTATTAATGACAACACCCCCTCTTTATTCTGCCAGAACACTAAAGTTGCCACACTGCCAATAACCAGTGTTTTAACAATGGCTTTTACTAACTCGGTCAAGCCGTGTGTAGAAAAAATTCTGGAGAACCCCTTCATTGGATTTAAACGTTTAAAATCCGGAATCAGGGCCTTGGAGCTAAAAAGCCAGCCGCTCATTAACATGGGTGCGAAAATAGCCACAGTGAGGAGCAAAAACAATAAAGGAGCTAATGCGAGTAATCCTTTATAAAAAAGATCGTATAATTGATTGAGCATCAGATCAGTTTGAAATACCAGCATACGTTCTATCTGTATACCTTCTCTCATTATGCTGGAGAGTTTGCTTATCAGATCGCCACCCATAAACCATATACCGGTGGATGCTGCCAATAGCAGTGTAAATGTGGTTAGCTCCTGAGAACGCGCAACCTGCCCATCTTCCCTCGCCTTTTCCAGGCGTTTGGGCGTCGCAGATTCTGTACGCTCAAGGTCACTGTCTTCAGCCATGCTAAACTCCAAATTATTACAGGAGCATTATCATTGACCTTCACTAAATTCAATATAGGAAATAGACAAGGATTCGTCCCGTTATTTGGAGAAACCCCGATAAATGAATAAATTATCTCTCCAGACCTGATGGACTCATTGCTGCTAACCTTTTCTATTTTATAGATGCCCATTCACATCCTTACAATATTCAAAGCAATATGGCCATAGTTCTTCGTTTAATCCGTCAAAGTCTATTTATACTATTTCTGATAAGTTTATTGATAACTGGTGTGGCCTGGATGCTATTACAGGGCAGTATGCCTCAGTATAACGGTATAGGGTATTGGGGCAGGCTAACTGCACCTGTAACCATTGAGCGAGATGCACTCGGAAGCGTAACCGTACGGGCACAAGATCGTCTTGATCTAGCCCGTGCATTGGGTTATGTACATGCACAAGAGCGTTTCTTTGAGATGGATCTGATGCGACGGCGCGCCGCCGGAGAAGTATCCGAACTATTTGGACTAGCCACTGCAAAAGCAGATCGTAAAGCGCGCAAATTCCGCATGCGGGCAAGAGCAGCCATAATCTTACAACGACTCTCCCCGAAGCAACGACAATTACTTAATGCCTATCGTGATGGCGTAAACCATGGGCTCAGTGAGCTTGCGGTCAGGCCCTTCCCTTATCTCTTAACACGTGTACATCCAGCTATATGGCAGAGCGAAGATAGCCTCCTGGTTATTCTGGCAATGTACTTTACATTAAATGATTCCAGTATTTACCGCGAACTGGCTCTTTCTACCATGCATGCAACATTACCCGAGACAGCGTATCAGTTTCTTACTGCAACGGGAGGCTCATGGGATGCGCCCTTAATTGGTACGGCACTCGATTGGCCTCAACCACCCTCTTCCGATGAGTTAAATATCCACGCATTAGACCCCGTCTTGCTTCAAAACCACTTTACATACAATGATCATATGCCCGGTAGTAATAGTTTTGCAGTTTCTGGAGAATTAACCGGTGGCGCGGCACTCGTCGCAAATGATATGCATCTAGAACTACGCGTACCCAATTTATGGTTTCGAACCCGTTTAATCTATCCAAAGCAGCATCACGCTAAAGCAGTGCATGATATCAGCGGCGTCAGCTTACCGGGTGTACCCATCATTATTGCGGGCTCCAATCGTCACATTGCCTGGAGCTTCACCAACAGCTATGGCGATTTTGCAGATTGGGTTCGCATCAAACTACACCCAGAGGATAGCTCACGCTATCTTAATAAGGCGGAATGGAAGCCGATCAAAATATACCATGAGGTTTTACAAATACGTAATGCACCCGATGAAACCCTGGTAATTCATGAAACAGAATGGGGCCCCATTCTAGCCACCGATCATGACAAGACGCCACTTGCATTAGTCTGGACCGCACTACATCCTGATGCAGTTAATCTTACACTTGCTGAATTAGAACAAGCAGAAACCGCTAATGCAGCCATTACGATTGCACAAAATGCGGGAATACCAGCCCAGAATTTTATTGTGGGCGACCGAAAGGGCAGTATCATCTGGACCATTGCCGGTCGCATCCCCATCCGGACAAATAACTATGATCCCAGACTCCCCGCTGATTGGAGTATGCCAAATACAGGTTGGGATGGTTGGCTGGATGCGACGCAATATCCATTCATCGACAACCCCGCATCACATCGATTATGGTCTGCAAATGCACGCACAGTAACCGATCCGATGTTAACTCTACTGGGTGATGGAGGATATGATCTGGGTGCACGAGCAAAACAGATCCGTGATGATTTATATGCGCGCGATTATTTTACTCCAATGGATATGCTGGCAATTCAACTGGATCACCGGGCCTTATTCTTAACTCGCTGGAAACAGTTACTCGCAGAAACCTTGGACCAATCTGCAAATAAAAATCAATTCCATGATATGAAACAGTCGCTTGAAGACTGGAATGGATTGGCATCAACCACCTCGGTTGCATATTATATTGTGCACGCATTCCGTCAGGAGGTCATTCAAAGAGTACTTGACGGTTTTGCGGCTGCAGTACGCCAAAATAGTCCTGGTTTCAAGCTGCCCCAGTTAAATCAGGCTGAACATGCCGTATGGATTTTAATCCAACAACACCCACCACATCTACTTCCACCAGGTTACCGCCATTGGGAAGACTTACTGCAAGCCTGTATTGCACAGGTCGCAAAAAGAATGCGAGCACAACCGGGTGGCATCACTGCACAAAACTGGGGCAAATATAATACCGCTCATATCCAGCATCCACTCAGTCCTGCTTTACCCGCACCTATCTCAAATTGGTTAAATATGCCTGCTGATCCGCTACCTGGCGATAACAATATGCCACGTGTGCAAACACCTTCCTTTGGCGCGTCTCAACGCTCAGCGGTTGAACCAGGGAATGAGGAATATGGTTATTTTGATATGCCAGGTGGACAAAGCGGGCATCCCTTGTCTCCTTATTACGGCGGAGGACATACCAACTGGGTTACTGGAAAACCGACACCATTTTTACCCGGTCCAGCCGAAAAGATACTACAACTGCATCCATCTCGAATATAAGGCCCACGACCCACTTCTTTATGCTTCTTTAATAGCCCTATCCATTTAGCGCTACCTATTTTATTCGGATAAGAATTCAAGAATTCTCATCGGTTTAACACTATACGTATTGTCCGGCCGCGTAGCCAGATGACCAGGCCCATTGAAAATTAAAACCGCCCAAATGTCCCGTTACATCAACCACTTCACCGATAAAATAAAGTCCGGGAACTTTGCTTGTCTCCATTGTCTTGGAAGAAAGTTCGCGGGTATTGATTCCTCCCCGTGTTACCTCCGCTTTCCTGTAGCCAACAGTACCGCTCGGGATAATTTTCCAGTTTTGCAGATATTCAGCAATCTCGCTTAATTCATTATCACTATATTGCTTCATCGGTTTCATCAGATTCAGTTCAGTTTGCAACATCACCTTGCTCCAGGTATCTACAAAACGCTTAGGTAAATATCGTGCCAGCAGATTTGTTAATAGTATCGCGCTATGCTTGTATTCAGATAATATGTCAGTGATAGCATACTGCGGTAACAGGTTTATATAAATAGCATCACCAGGGTTCCAGTATGAAGAGATCTGCAGTATGGCAGGACCACTCAAACCACGATGTGTAAACAATATATTTTCATGGAATGAAGCACCATTACAGCTGATAACTGCATCTATCGAAATACCTGACATCTCTGCATAATGCATTAAATCTTCCGGCCGAAAAGTAAGTGCAACCAGTGCGGGATGTAAGGATGTGACACCGATATTGAATTGTTCAGCAACGCGATAGCCAAAGGCACTGGCACCAATCTGCGGAATTGACAAGCCACCTGTAGCAATGACTAATGATTTGGCTGTTATAGTATTACGATCTGTTCTCAGTATAAACTGCTGATCATGACTGTCATCTTCACCACTTATGTTCATCTGGTCGATACGCTCCACTCGTGATGACATTTGCCATGCTACGTTTACCGCATTGCATTCTTTTTGCAATAAATTAATAATCTGCTGTGAACTATCATTACAAAATAACTGCCCCAGTTTTTTTTCATGATAGAGAATGTTGTGCTTTTTCAGTAAAGAAACAAAATCTTGTGGCTTAAAACGTGCTAAAGCAGATCGACAGAAGTGCGGATTATCGGATAGAAAATTTTCTGGGTGAGTATATACATTAGTGAAGTTACATCGCCCCCCACCGGATATACGAATTTTTTCTGCAAGCTTCGTTGCATGGTCAAGCAGTAATACCGAACGCCCGCGTTTACCCGCCTCTATTGCACACATCATACCCGCCGCACCCGCACCAATTATGACGACATCTTTTATCAGTTTCATTATGCGCTTTGATCAATAATGATGCGACAGTTAATACAGTATCAGACTAACAAGCATTTAATTCATGACGACATAATAGAAACCTGTACAGCCATAAAATAGATATTTTTAAAAAGCGAATGAATACGTTATCATTCGAGAATTAATATTAACTTGACAGCATATCCAGCCGGGCAGACACCATCATGATGACAAATAGAATTAGTGACAAAGTGATGCGGATACTGAGTGATTTAACCATACGTGTTGACTGACCTTTATCTTTAAACATGTAATATAGTGCAGATCCTAGGCTATATAAAATAAAAAGAAATAGTACAACAGCAAAGATCTTCAATGGTCTATTCCTATTAAGAATTAAATTTCGTAAAGTTTAGCCGAGTTATGCAGATTATCCAATGGCTATTTTAGAGAAACAGCGACATACATCGCGTATCTCAGCGTCATCCAAAACACCTGCTTTACATTAATTTCTTATTTACTATCCTATACCTATATTACTATGACGCTGGGGACATCATATCAATCGTCCGACTCCACAGGACTCCCGCCCGCTATTTTTCTAATGGGGCCCACCACGAGTGGAAAAAGCAATATCGCAATGGAAATTGCCAAATATTTCCCTGTTGAAATTATCAGTGTTGATTCTGCCCAGGTTTATCAGCATATGGATATCGGTACCGCTAAGCCTGATGCAGCATCGTTAAAAAAGGTTCCACATCACCTGATTAATCTGATCAAACCAGATGAACGATATTCTGCTGCACAATTTCGGGAAGATGCGCTTACTATCATGCATCAAATTACCCAACGGAGAAGGATTCCACTGTTAGCTGGTGGGACAATGCTCTATTTCCACACACTTCAAGCAGGTCTCTCTATACTCCCGCCTGCAAATCGTGATTTACGCGTTACTATCGAAAACAACGCTAAAGATTATGGCTGGCCAGCCATGCATAGAAAGCTTAACGAGCTGGATCCTGTCAGTGCTGCACGCATCAAACCAACAGACAGCCAACGTATTCAACGCGCACTCGAAGTCTGTTATCTTACTGAAAAGCCCATGTCAGAGATTCTGCAAAGACCCAGCAAAATCAACTTACCTTATCGTATAATTAATATTACTCTGATACCCAGTGATCGAAGCATATTACACCAACGTATTGCACAACGTTTTGAAGTCATGATGGAAAAAGGATTCATTACTGAGGTTCAATCTATTCGCAAGCAATTTCAAATTGATAGTGCATTTCCTTCTATGCGTTGTGTTGGTTACCGACAGGCATTGCTTTATCTGGACAACCAAATCAGTTTCACTGAAATGCATGCAATGAGTCTCGCTGCCACCCGACAATTAGCAAAACGACAACTGACCTGGTTACGCGGTATGCAGAACGAGGAATTCGTTAGATTCGACTGCCTTGCAAAGAATCTAACAGAACAAGTAATCAGTTTTTTACAAGAGGCCGAATTGAAAGCAACTTAAACACCTTCACCGCCAAGCACCAATAAGGCATGGCAATATAAATCACAGCTTCACCATATGAATATGGAATGCTACACTATAGAATTCACGTTTTTTACAGCACCGAAATTCATGTCGTAGCGCATCAGTTACGGTACTTTAAGCGTCGCTCGCAATAGACAGAGACAAACAAAATAAGTGCGCCCAATAGATATCAGAATCAGACATCATTCTGAGAACCATTTTGTATCTTCATGAAATACCAGCTCACGCGCTACGGCCCAGCTTTGTGACGACTAACTCTAATACGGAATAAACGATATGCCTATTTATAATAAATTTTTTATGTTATCTATAATCCTTATTATTAGCTTACCTATGATGGGTTGTGGAGAAAGAGTGCACAAATCCTGGGTTGAACCATCTGCCGCACCCGTGTACGACGATACCAGCATTCTTGCCAAAATAAATGCTGCAGTACAATCAGATCCGGATCTTCAAAATTCTGATATAAAAATTGAGATTAATGGTGGAATTGTATCCCTTACTGGTTCAGCAAGTAACCAGAACCAGATCGATCGGGTTACGATGCATGCATGGATAATAGACGGCGTAAAAGAAGTAGATAATCAGGTTAATCTTCAATAACCATCATTTCTGATTCAGCCGATTGGGAATCTCCGCTCTACTATAGCGGAGATTCCGTAATGAGATCATTACAACGAATGCTTCAAGCAGAACGGTAAATTAAATACCACGTAGCAACTCATTAATACCTGTTTTTGAACGGGTCTTTGCGTCAACCTGCTTAACAATCACAGCACAGTAAAGGCTATACTGCTTATTTTCCGAAGGTAAATTACCCGAAACCACGACAGAACCGGGCGGAATGCGGCCATAAGTTACTTCGCCTGTTTCGCGATTATAAATTTTAGTGCTCTGTCCAATATATACACCCATTGAAATAACAGAGTTTTCGCCCACAATGACACCTTCAACAATTTCGGAACGGGCACCGATAAAGCAATTATCTTCAATAATGGTTGGATTTGCCTGTACGGGCTCCAGTACACCACCAATACCCACGCCGCCAGATAAATGTACATTTTTGCCAATCTGTGCACAAGAACCGACTGTCGCCCAAGTGTCAACCATTGTACCTTCATCAACATAAGCGCCGATATTGACATAGGATGGCATCAATACAACATTGCTCGCAATAAATGAACCCTTACGAACAGCAGCGGGAGGAACGACACGAAAGCCTCCGTCACGAAAATCCCTCGAGCTATAATCAGCGAATTTCGAAGGCACTTTATCAAAATAATTGGAAAAGCCACCTTTGATAAAACTATTATCCTCGATACGAAATGATAAAAGTACGGCCTTCTTAATCCACTGGTGCGTAATCCACTCGTTATTTATTTTCTCTGCCACACGTAATTTTCCGCTATCCAGCATATTTAAAACCTGTGTAATAGATTCCTTTAAATTTGCTTCGACATTGCGGGGTGTTATTTCAGCACGGCGATCAAATGCTTCTTCGATAGTTGCTTGTAATTGTTTCATAATTTTTCCTAAATAATAATTTTATTCATTCAAGTCTTATTGCTTATCAGACTCTTCATTCTGTCAATCGCCTCAACGCATTCTTCCAATGACGCAACCAATGCAACACGCACAAAATTACTGCCAGGATTAATATCACCTACCCCACGTGCTAAATAGCTACCTGGCAATACAGTCACATTATAATCACGGTACAGCTGTCGCGTGAAATCAAGATCATTAAACGGCGCCTTTATCCATAAATAAAAAGAGGCATCCGGCATTTTTATCGGCATCAATTCGGCCAGGGAAGCTGTAATTACAGTGAATTTTTCCAAATACAAACGTCGATTCTCTACTACATGTCGCTCATCATTCCAGGCTGCCACGCTTGCTGCTTGTGCAGCTGGGTTCATTGCACAGCCATGATAAGTACGATAAAGCGCGAACTTCTTCAGTAATGTAGCATCGCCAGCAGCAAAGCCAGAGCGCATACCCGGCACATTCGAACGTTTCGATAAACTATTAAATACGACCAACCGAGGAAAGCCATGACGACCTAAGCGGTACGCCGCTTCAAGTGCGCCTAGCGGTGGCTGTGCCTCATCAAAGAAAATTTCGGAATAACATTCGTCTGCTGCGATAATAAAACCATAACGATCGGAAAGTGCAAACAGTTGCCGCCACTCATCTAAAGTCATCACACTTCCGGTCGGATTACCCGGCGAACAGACATATATCAATTGCGTTCGTTTCCAAACATCATCAGAAAGTTGCGTATAGTCAAGCCTGAAATCAGTTTCCGGAAAGATATTAATAAAGTGCGGGGTTGCGCCAGCCAAAATAGCAGCCCCTTCGTATATTTGATAAAATGGATTGGGGCAAACCACGATTGGATCAGCAGAAGCAGTATCGACTACTGCTTGCGCAAAAGAAAATAAAGCCTCTCGACTGCCATTAACCGGAATGACTTCTGTATCAGGATTAATAACAGGCAAATTGAAACGGCGCTCTAACCAGGCCGCAATACTAATACGTAATGATTCCACTCCCAATGTTGTGGGGTAGCTTGCTAACCCACCCAGATTATCTGAAAAAACCTGGCAGATAAAATCAGGCGTTATGTGCTTAGGCTCACCGATATGCAAGTCAACCGAATTAAAAGCGGGATTAGGTGAAACACCTTCAAACAATTTACGGAGTTTCTGAAAAGGATAAGGTTGTAAATGATTCAGATTTGAGTTCATATCAATGCAGAAAAGTGCGTTTAGCCACAGGCTTCAGGTCTCAAATATGAATAACTTGATATCATGACCCAAAAATCTGTAAAGTTAAATGAATCGAATTATAAAGGCCAGCTATGTAGTTAAACAAACAAAAAAGCCTGTATTTTTTATTTTATAAATGTGGTTGATCGACATACCAGCCAGCAGCAAGCATCCAAAATTCTAAATTCACCAGAATAGTATATTCATTAATTATATAAATTCATTCATAGCCTTATTTCAACCATGCTGTTATTTGCTGCAGAACAGCATTAATTTTTCTCAACAAATCGCTGCACCTATCAACCCCCTCCTTTAATCCGGAACGGAAGATGATCTCTGAAAATAAAGCCCACCTCCTGACCCCGCTCAATTACTTTCTGTTGCCTGAGGTTAATACTCATTTTTCTCAGCACGCATCAGAAAATACTTTAATCACTCTAGCAGTTACCACCACACTCCTGCCACTTTTCATTGAAGATCACCAGTCAGGCCAATCAGTATTTAAGTCATTACATTAAAATTATTTTTCAAGTTAAGTCTTTGATCCGAATAACAATCGTTAGCACCACGATACCTGGATCAAAGTTAAGATGAGCACTTCCCGCCTAACAGTGCATGTTGCGATATGACGAGCCATCATTGTTTTAGTAAACGAAATCATCCTGAAGTCCTTAATTAGAATTTTTATTATGGATTATTCATTAAAATAACTAGTGTGAGCAGACACTCTACACATAATCTATTATCAGAAAATCGTACTCAATACCTGTTTTTACTTGTACAGTAACTTTACGATATAGCGCCCAGAAATGATATCCTGCATAAAAATTATATTGTCCTTGGCATCCTTACGATCGCTGTTAATTAATCGTTATTTCAATCGAGATTCTAAGTGTTGAAATCAGAAAAATTGCGACCAATATCATGCTTCTCCTATTCATAAAATACTTTCCGTGTCATATCTAGAGTCGATACTGCAAGAAACGATCTAACCAGATGTAGCCTGATAAAAACAGAATGAAACGAAAAGTCAATGGCAATCCCAAACAAACATCGTAAACATGATTGTCTCCCAGTAGCGGCATTACTTTCCGGCGCGGCCATCTGGGGAGTTATATGGTACCCCTACCGCCTGTTGGAGCAAGCTGGAATCAGCGGTGAGATCGCAACCGCAGGTGCTTATTTTATTGCCTTATTATTGGGGGTGCTTTTTTTCCGAAAAAGCATTCAGTTTTCACATATCTTTAATGGCAAGGCACACCTCCTCTTCTGGATCGGATTTTTTGCTGGCTGGGCAAATATCGGCTATATCCTGGGAATTATATCTGGTGAGATCGTACGTGTACTTTTATTATTTTATCTCGCACCATTGTGGACCATACTTTTTGCATGGCTGCTTTTAGATGAGAGATTAAGCTTATACGGGTATTTTGTCATCATACTTTCCCTTACAGGTGCTGCAACGATACTATCTCAACCAGATAACGAACTACCGCTACCAACATCTTATGCTGATTGGATGGGGTTATTAGGTGGCTTTATGTACGCATTGGTTAACGTACTGGTACGGAAGGACCAATCTCATAATATTCAACTCAAATCACTGGCAATTTGTTTAGGCAATACGTTGGTCGGGTTGGGTTGCAGCTTGATGATTAAATCTCCCTTGGTGTTGCCTGATATTTCTCCCGATTCATGGCTACTTCTGATCGTCATTGGGTTAGCCATGTTTTTACTGAGCGTTATATTACAATATGGCTTAACGCATACAGCTGCAAATCGAGCCATTGTGATTTTGCTGCTGGAGCTATTTGTAGCGACGATTACGGCCTATTTCCTGGCAAATGAAGACATAACGCTCATGGAATGGATAGGTGGCGTAATGATTGTTTCAGCTAGTTTACTGTCTGCAAAAATAAATCGCGCTTAATTCTATATTTGAAGAATGCCGCATGATTTGAGATAATTCTCGATATTCATATTACTCAGGCCACATCAATTAGCTTAAAAAATACTCATCGCTTCAATTCTTGACGACAACATCTGGTTTATATACTTTTTGATTTGACCTATTAAGAAATGATCAATGATATCCGCCTATTTATTTTCCTACTCCGTAGAAATAAAAACGACAATAAGCTGGTTCTCGTGATATTCAATACTTCGTAAAATACCAACGTGAAATGAAGAAAAGGGATGGCAAAACTATCGAATATAAATACAATGCCGCAATAAAAATAAATATTCTTTGTTAAAGAAGATATACTGATTGACACTGGCTAAATTCGACAAAATAATCACCAGGATTGATATCCTCGGAACTTCGATACTAAAATAGCATCGTTTAAAAACTCAAACCTTATGTGGTTAAATCAATAACCATAAAATTCATTTATAAAGTGCGAAGAACCTTACATATATGAATGCACTCCGATAGAAGGACTTGCTCTTTAGCGGTAGATTAATCTGCGTTGAAGTTAAATATCCAGTTAATCTGGATCTCTGTCTTTTATTACAAAATAATATTAACAAATACATTTTTATTATTTTACATTATAAGGTAGATTTGTTAATTTTTCGGATTGATTAAAGATCAGTTTTTTTATTGAAGACTGGCAGTACACACTTTTCTGGCTAGCCGTTAGAAATCGAAGTATTACAGAAATCAATTTAGCCTCTATTACATGGAAAACAATTTGTTGAATGTTCTAAATAGTCCGCTCACCCCAGAACAGGCGGAAACACTAAACCATCTTATTGCTGGATTATCCAATGAACAGATTATCTGGATCAATGGCTATCTCAGTGGGCTCAATGCAAGCAGACAAGGTATCAGTACAGGGCAAACGGTCATTCCCCAGACTGACCATCCAAATGCAGCAATCAATATAACCGTATTGTTCGGCTCACAAACAGGTAATGCAGAAAAACTTGCTGAAACTCTGCATAGCAAGCTGCAATTGGCTGGTTTTAATGCCACCTTGCAGAGCATGGGAAGTTATAAAACGAGACAATTGAAGTCTGAACGATTTTTATTCGTAGTCGTCAGTACCCAAGGTGAAGGTGATCCGCCGGATAGCGCACAGCTATTCTATGAGTTTATACAGAGTAAAAAAGCGCCTAACTTAAGTGCACTCCAATTTTCAGTTCTCGGACTTGGAGATAGCAGTTATGAGTATTTCTGTAAAATTGGTCAGGATTTCGATACCCGGCTCGAAGCTCTAGGTGGACAACGCTTCTATCCAAGAACTGATTGTGACGTAGACTATGAGGAAACGGCTGACGCTTGGTTTGACGAATTACTCAATCAATTGAATAAAGAGCGTAAAATATCAGAAACAATTGCTTCCAGTTCAACATCATTGGCCTCATCAACAATAACCTCTTATTCAAAGCGCAATCCTTTTTCCGCAACCTTGCTAGAAAATCTAAAAATTACCGGGCGAGGCTCCAGTAAAGATGTCCGTCACATTGAATTATCTCTGGAAGATTCCGCTCTTTCTTTTGAGCCAGGTGATTCGCTGGGAATTTTACCGAGCAATTGTCCCGAATTAGTCGCCGAATTAATTGATACTCTCGCAATAAATCCTGAAACTATCGTAACTGATAGTAAACGTGAAGAAACCACACTTCAGCAAGCACTGTTGCATCACTACGAAATTACGACAGTTACTCGACCGTTTTTGGAGAAAATTGCTGCATTTTCCGGATCAAAAGAGCTTGGCCAATTATTTCAGGAAGAAAATCGGGATCAATTACGAAGCTTTATTTATGGACGTGAAGTTATCGATATACTACATCACTATCCTTTGCCCGGAATAACTGCCGAACAATTTATCGGGTTATTGCGTAAGCTGCCACCACGACTTTATTCCATTGCTTCCAGTTATCGTGCCAATCCGGATGAGGTGCACCTAACAGTCGGAATTGTTCGTTATCAAAGTCATGGGCGCGATCGCAAAGGTGTGGCTACGACGTTCCTGACTGAGCGCATTGGCAAAGAGGAAGAAACGATACCAGTTTATATTGACAGCAATAAAAACTTCCGCCTGCCTGAAGACCCTGACAGAGCCATTATCATGGTCGGTCCAGGTACAGGTATTGCGCCTTTTCGTGCATTTATGGAAGAGCGTGAAGTCACCGGAGCTCAAGGCAAGAATTGGCTTTTTTTTGGAGACCGACATTTTCACACCGACTTTCTTTATCAGCAAGAATGGCTCGATTATCGTAAGAATGGCCTGTTAAATCAGATTGACATAGCTTTTTCTCGCGACCAGGAAGAAAAAATTTATGTGCAACACTGCTTACTCAAGAGAAGTCGAGAGCTATACGCATGGTTGGAAGAAGGTGCCTATTTCTACGTTTGCGGGGATGCTGAAAGCATGGCGCCGGACGTACAGGAGGCACTCCTGACTATTGTTGAAAAGGAAGGCCAAGTATCTCGAGAAAAAGCTATTGAATACCTGAATGATCTACAGCAAAACAAGCGCTACCAACGCGATATTTATTGATGAGGAAAAACCAGTGACACACGACCTGCAGCAAAAGGGTAAATTAAGCGAAGAAGAAACGCTCAAGGTAGAGAGCCACTATTTACGTGGCACGATCCAGCAAAGCCTAGCGGATCAAGTGACCGGAAGCATTTCCGCAGATGACGCCAAGCTGCTTAAATTTCATGGCAGCTACCAGCAGGATGATCGAGATCTACGCACCGAGCGGATGCGGCAAAAACTCGAACCAGCTTATATGTTTATGATCCGTGTGCGTATGCCCGGAGGTGTATGCAGTCCGCAACAGTGGCTACAACTAGATGAATTAGGACGTAAATATGCTAATAATTCGCTGCGCATTACCACTCGGCAAACGTTCCAATTTCATGGCGTAATCAAACGCCACCTGAAGTCCGTCATCGCAGGCATTAATCATGCCTTACTAAACACTATCGCCGCCTGTGGGGATGTCAATCGGAATGTTGTTTGTCATAATAATCCATATCTTTCGCCTCTTCACGCAACAGTTTACGAGTGGAGCAAGCGTCTCAGTGATCATTTCCTCCCCAGAACACAGGCGTATCATGAGATTTGGCTAGATCAGAAAAAAATAGTAGGAACAGAATCTGAAAATGAAGAGCCTCTCTATGGCAAAACCTACCTTCCTCGGAAATTCAAAATTGGAATAGCCATTCCACCAAGTAATGATATTGATGTATTTTCTCAAGACTTAGGTTTGATTGCAATTGCCCGGGACGACCAATTATTGGGATTTAATGTTTGTGTCGGTGGTGGAATGGGAATGACGCATAGCGAGCCGGAAACCTATCCTCGCTTGGGGGATGTAATCGGTTTCTGTACACCCGAACAACTATTGGAGGTTGCAGAAAATATCGTCAAAATTCAGCGTGATTTTGGTAATCGTGTGGATCGTAAACAGGCACGACTAAAATACACTATCGATAGTCGTAGTGTAGACTGGTTCAAAGCGGAATTGAACCATCGCTTAGGATGGTCACTGGCACCAGAACAGCCCTACCTGTTTAAAAACAATAACGATCACTTTGGCTGGATCAAGGATTCGCAAGGACGCTGGCATCTATCACTTTCTTTATTGAGCGGCCGAATTAAGGATACCCCTGACCAACCTTTAATGACAGGGTTACGAGAAATTGCAAAAATACACAAGGGGGATTTTCGTCTAACCACCAATCAGAATCTGATGATTGCAAATATTTCGCGAACGAATAAATCCAAAATAGCTGCCTTGGTAAAAAAATATTGCTTACCCTTGCCTGAACAATTTAGCGCGGTGCAGCGTGATGCACTTTCTTGCGTCGCATTTCCAACCTGTGGCTTGGCTATGGCGGAAAGTGAACGTACTTTACCTGGATTTTTAGCCCAACTGGAAATCGCCATGGAAAAAGCCGGTTTAGATAAGGATGAGCAGATTACCGTACGCGTCACAGGTTGCCCAAACGGCTGCGCGCGACCTTATATAAGTGAGATTGCATTAGTTGGCAAATCTCTTGGCCGTTATAATTTATATTTAGGTGCCGATTTTGCTGGCCAACGTTTAAATAAGCTCTATCGAGAATCATTGACAGAAGATGAAATTATTACAGAACTTACCCCAATTTTTGCCCATTACGCCCGCGAACGACAGAAAGACGAACATTTTGGTGATTTTGTTATCCGCTCAGGCTATGTAGAGGCAGTTCGACATGGCAGTGAATTCCATAAGTCTCGGCCGGAAAAAGAAAGAATAACGCAAAATGCCTAAAGCAAACAAAAGGGTTTCATCCAATACGAAATTAGTTTTTTTCTGTCTAATAAATAGAACGGTTAGATCTTATAATCTACTTGTTTTATTAGACATTATTTTATTTACCATGACTTTTAACAGGAGAAATAATTATGTCGCTACAAATTGGTGATATTACCCCGGACTTTACTCAAGAATCGACAATAGGCCCTCTGAGCTTTCATGAATGGATTGGCAATAGCTGGGCTATACTTTATTCTCATCCAGCTGATTTTACTCCTGTATGTACCACAGAACTGGGCTTAACTTCCAAACTCGGTGATGAATTCAAAAAACGCAATGTCAAGGTTGCCGCATTAAGCGTTGACGGGGTCGCTTCTCATCAAGACTGGATTAATGATATCAATGAAACGCAAGGATGCGAGGTTAATTTTCCAATTATTGCGGATGCAGATCGTAAGGTTTCTGAGCTTTACAACATGATTCACTCCAATGCAAGCGAAACACTGACTGTGCGTTCAGTTTATTTTATTGATCCTAATAAAAAAATTAGAGCCATTATTACTTACCCAGCCAGTACCGGCCGTAATTTTAATGAAATATTACGCGTGATTGATTCATTGCAACTAACTGATAATTACAGTGTTGCTACTCCTGCTAATTGGCAGGATGGCGATGATTGTGTCATTGTTCCCTCGCTAAAGGATCCACAAGTGCTTAAAGAGAAATTCCCTAAAGGCTATAAAGAATTAAAACCTTACTTACGAATGACCCCTCAACCTAATAAGTAAATTTATCCTCTCTCTGCCAGAGAGTCGGCCGGCTCTCTGGATTCTATTGTTCAAGTCACAACTTGAACAATAGAATTCTAAAAAACAAGAAGGGGATATCAACAACCAACGTTAATCAGTCAATCTATGAGGCTTTCTGTGAATAAAATGCCTAAAGTCTTTCTCGTCCTGCTTGTACTATTCTTGTCTGTGTCTCATGCCGCAGTCGCTCAAAATTATACCCATACGACCATGACTGAAAGCTATGTGACCACTGCGGGCGAAAAACTGGTAAGTGGTCTTGCAAATGTCGTCACCGGTTTTGTGGAGCTTCCAAAAAACATAATCATAACAACACGCCAGGAAGGAGTCCCTTATGGTGTCACCATTGGTTTTGTCACAGGCATAATGCATACAGTTGGACGCACAGTAATTGGTGCTTTGGATATCGCAACATTTTTAATCCCCACTAAACCATCGGTGCAACCTCCCTATATCTGGAAAGACTTCTCAAGGGAAACAACTTATGGAAACTGACAGGCTCGTCGTTAATATACTTACAATTGTGCTGCTATCTTTTTAACCAACAGCCACTCATTTTTGCTGCATCATAGGTTCAGGTCAGCTTAAATACGGGTTCTGAAGGATATGCATTGGCCTCATTTAAAGCCGCCGCAACCGCGTTATCTACAGAATCCAGAAAAATAAATTGTAATGCCCCACGCACCGTCTCGGGTATATCGCGCAGGTCCTTCTGATTACGTTTCGGTAGCAGTACCGTACACAATCCGGCACGCTGTGCGGCCAACACCTTTTCTTTGACCCCTCCTACTGGCAACACCAAACCGCGCAGACTGATCTCACCAGTCATCGCTACATTATGATGCACTGGTCGACCTGTAAATAGTGAAACAAGTGCAATAAACATAGCTACTCCTGCACTGGGCCCATCCTTCGGAATAGCGCCTGCCGGTACATGCATATGCACATCAATCGCATCAAACATTGATGCCTGGATATGCAAATCATTGGCACGCGCTTTTACCAATGTTAAAGCGGCCTGAGCGCTCTCCTTCATTACATCACCCAACTGCCCGGTCAAAATTAATCGACCGCTACCGCTAACACGAGTCGCTTCAATAAATAAAATATCTCCACCTGCAGGCGTCCATGCCAGTCCAGTGGCGACTCCCGGTAGACTGGTACGTAACGCGACCTCATGTTCAAATTTTATTGGACCCAGAATCGTATCTAAATCTACCCCATCTATGCGCACTTGTAGTTGTACCGCTTCAGCAACGCGCATGGCAACATAACGCATGACTCGCCCGATTTCTCTTTCAAGCTGGCGTACACCCGCCTCATGAGTGTAATTGGCAATGATGCTATTCAATGCCTCGGGAGTAATTTCACATTGCCCCTCACACAAACCATTCGCTTCGCTTTGGCGCTCCACCAGATAGCGCATTGCAATCTGAAGTTTCTCTTCTTGTGTATAACCGGGTAAATCAATAACTTCCATACGATCACGTACCGGAGGGGATACATTATCAATCACGTTTGCAGTGGCAATAAAAATTACACGGCTCAGATCAAACGGAACACCAAGATAATGATCTTGAAAGGTAGAATTTTGTTCTGGATCAAGTATCTCAAGTAAGGCTGCAGATGGGTCACCATGCAGACTTGCCGACATTTTATCAACTTCATCTAGCATCATGACACAATTACGTGCACCCGCTTTACGCAAACTTTGTATCACATTACCTGGCATTGCACCGATATAGGTACGACGATGTCCACGCATTTCAGCTTCGTCGTGCACGCCGCCCAATGATACGCGTACGAACGGCCGCTGTAGTGCGCGCGCAATGCTTTGACCAAGCGAAGTTTTTCCTACACCTGGCGGTCCGACAAAACATAGAATAGGTGCCCTTCCCTGAGGCTTTAGCTTCTGAACTGCCAGAAACTCAATAATACGTTGCTTGACACGGTCCAGTCCGAAATGATCATCTTCAAGAATCTGGCGTGCAACATTGAGATCAATTGGTATATCATTGGGTAATCGCCAAGGCACCTCGGTTATCCACTCTAAATAAGTGTGAAGCATCGAGTACTCACTCGATGTGCTCGGCATACGCTTCAATCTTTGTAACTCTTTACGCATCTGTTTTTCAATTTCGACTGGCATACCTGCATTAGCAATCGCTGCGTCTAATTGTGCGATCTCTTCATTGCCGTCATCATCCTCACCCAGCTCTTTCTGTATCGCCTTTAGCTGTTCGCGTAATAAAAACTGACGCTCTCGATCATCCATTTGTTCCTTTGTACGCTCACTAATCTCCTGTGAAAGCCTTAAAACCTCAATACGGCGTGATAGTATTTGCAATACCTTTTGTAACCGCTCTTCTGTGTTCACGGTTTCAAGTAACATCTGCTTCTCATTCACTTCGGTATCCAGCAAGCTTGCCGTAATATCAGCCAAATCTGACGGTGCACGCGTGGCCTGCAATGCATGCGCAAGTTCTGCCGGAGCGCCAGGCAGCAATGACAAAACTTCAATTGCACGTTCGCGTAACTGTAGAGCCAATGCCTCTGCCTGGGTAGATACCTGCATCGATTCTTCGATACGCTCTACCCGAGCAGCTAGAAATGGATAACCTCCTACCAGAGCTTCAATACGGAAGCGTTCCAGTCCCTGGCATACGGCATGATGCGATCCATCAGCTGAATTCACATGACGGACAACATTAGCTAATGTACCGATACTGCATAAATCATTCAGTCCAGGATCGTCGATAGTGGCGTCTTTCTGCAATACAATGCCTATCGGCATCTTGGATTGTAAGGCCTGTTCAATTGCTGCAATCGATTTGATACGACCAACAATAATCGGCATCAGTACATGCGGGAATAATACAACGTTGCGCATCGGTGCAAGCGCAATCACACCATTAGGCAGTTCAAATTTCGCTACAACTGGCTGTTCCATATCAATCCCCTCTTTTATGAATTGATAATCTATATCAAGATTTAAAAATTTCGATACATTTCAATCGTCTGAGAAACCCGAATCATGATAATCGAGCTGATTGTTTGTGAAACCCGTTTTTCTGGACCATACCGCCTATTTCAACATTTACTCCTACAACCTTCTGAGAAGAAGGAGTATAAATCTATTCCTAGGATAGGAATAACATTAATCGAACAATGTGCAATGCAAATTTTTCTTTAATATGCGTTACTGACCCTATGCAGTCTAGCACTTCGATACTAATAAATAAGGAAAATAACTCTATCGTTTTAATAATTCCCCTGTCACATTCATATCCCTGTTATCATTGATGGCAATTGATCGACCTCATACTGTCAGCTAATAACAGGACAGCTATTTGAATGAGTTACATTCGTTTATGGTGTTTATTGTATTAATTTCAATGTCATCAACTTCAGCATAATTGATATAATTAACGTAGTAGTAAGTCTAATATACGATCCTACTAATCGACATCAATTCAATAAAGTGCAAGTAAAAAACGCTAAAGAATTCGTATTGCCCGTAATTATGCTCTAAGGCCGTAATCATAGTTGTATCCATATCAATACCACTTACTGTATGAAATCTGGAGATATGAGCGACCATACAAAATTGACGAAAGCTCAGCTGATAGAGCGATTACAAAGCCTGCTGAAAAACATAATCAATACACGACATGTTTCTCAGGACCGGCACTTCATTCTGGAATTAGGAAGAAATCAAAGCAAGCTGGAACAGACACGAAATCGTTATGCTGATCTGTATGATTTTATACCCATCGGCTGTGCAGTATTAGACGAACGTGGTCGCATTCTGGATATCAATCTAACAGGCGCACAGATGCTTGGCCATTCACGGAAACAACTTGATAAATTGCCATTCGAGTTGTTCCTTAACTTAAATAACCGCAGTCAGTTTCATCGCCATTTAAAGCGAGTATTTTCCTCAAACGTCAGGGTAGCTACTGAATTTCATCTCAAATACAGCATTAATGATTTCCACTATGTGTGTTTAGAGAGTATCGCCATACAAGAAAATAAAAATATGAACAGTAGCTGCCATACGACAATTGTGAATATCAGCGAAAAGAAACAAGCGGAAGAAGTGCTGCGATTAGATCATAATAAGCTAGAAAAGAAAATCGGGCAACGCATAGCACAACTGATTCAATCCAATAAAATACTACAGAAAGAAATTGCGGCACGTAAACAAATTGAGACCGAGTTACTTGCCAGTGAAAAACATTATCGCACATTAGTGGAAAACCAGACCGATCTGATATGCTCCTGGGATATTGATGGCACGCTTACTTTTGTCAATAAAGCTTATTGCTGCTATTTTGGCAAGCAGCCTGATGAGTTGATCGGGCGCCAATTCTCATTGCTAATTCCAGAAGAAGATCACGACAAGGTACAACGGCATTTTGCTTCACTTAGCCAGGAAAATCCAATCGCGAAACATGAACATCGAATAATCGTCGCGCCGAATAACGAGATACGCTGGCTACAATGGACCAACCTAGCCAATTTCGATGAAGCGGGTCAGATTATCGGATATCAATCTGTCGGCCAGGATATTACTGATCGCAAATGTGCTGAACAGCTGCTACACCTATCCGCCATAGTATTTAAAAATACCAATGAAGCCATTATTATTGCTAATAATAATAAAAACATCATCCTGGTTAATAATGCTTTTAGCCACATCACTGGCTATCAATCCAAAGAAATTATCGGTAAAAGCCTGCACTTACTCTCCTCTCGCCATTACGATAAAAGATTCTTTCAGCGTATAGAAGCAGTTCTGGCAAGAAAGCGGCAATGGCAGGGTGAAATTTGGAGTCAACGCAAGAACGGCGAACTTTTCCCCGCCTGGGTAAATATCAGTGTGGCCAGGGACGAACAGAAACAAATCATAAATCATGTTATCGTCTTTTCCGATATCACCTCAATCAAACAAACTGAAGAACGTTTGAACTATTTGGCACATCACGACCCACTGACTGACATCCCTAATCGATTATTATTCAAAGCACGCCTAGAAAACAGCTTGCAGCGTGCACAACGGCATGATTATCAAGTTGCACTGTTATTCCTAGATTTAGATCGTTTCAAGATTATCAATGACACGCTTGGTCACAATGCAGGTGACCAATTATTACAGACTGTTGCATCACGTTTAATAAAATCTGTCCGAAATGAAGACACCGTAGCCCGCTTGGGCGGTGATGAATTTGCAGTTATTTTAGAAAACGTAAAGCATTCGGATGATATTGTATATCTGGCTGAGAAAATACTAGAAATCATTACACAACCGGTCAGAATCAGTGGTCAGGATATTATTACCAGTTTTAGTATCGGTATTGCATTATATCCCGCTGATGCGAATAATAGTGATAATCTAAAAAGAGCTGCGGATTCAGCTTTATATCAGGCCAAACGTAACGGTCGCGCAAACTATCAATTCTACGCTTCAGAATTTACTACACGCGCAGTAAATTTATTATCTGTTGAGCACGGCTTACGCTTAGCATTGCTAAACAATGAATTTATATTGCATTATCAACCGCAAATTGATCTAAAAACAGAAAAAGTTATCGGCGTGGAAGCCCTATTACGCTGGCAGCATCCAAAACTTGGGTTATTAGAACCCGATAAGTTTATCAGCATAGCAGAAGATACTGGATTAATTCATACGATAGGACAATGGGTATTGTATACCGCCTGCCTTCAAGCTAAAGCCTGGCACGATACCGGCTTCCCGAAGTTACAGATGTCTGTCAATCTCTCTGGCCATACATTGCTGCATGATCCCAAGCTAGTAATGCATGTCAACCAGGCATTGATCGACAGCCAACTCGAACCACAGCTGCTAAAACTTGAAATTACCGAAAGTATTTTACAAACTGCAGAGCACAGCATTGCCGTATTATTTGAATTAAAATCCTTAGGTATCGGACTGGCCATTGATGATTTTGGTACCGGTTATTCTTGTTTAAATTCTTTGAAACGCTTGCCTATTGATACTCTAAAAATAGATCGTTCTTTCATACAGGATATTATGCATGACGAGAACGACCAGGCTATTGCGGCCACCATCATCGCAATGGCACGTACGCTCAATTTAAAAGTAATCGCTGAAGGTGTGCAAGATATCGAGCAATTATCTTTCTTGCGTACTCAAGACTGCAATATGGTACAGGGCTATATTTTCAGCCAACCGATTGCGGCTGTAGCCATCGAAGACTACTTGAGAAATCATCTTCTCATTTCGAAGCAGGATATTCATTGAGAATAAGCACACATAAGAATGAGGAAAAGCAACGGGTTACCGATAGCTTGTTAAACAATCCCCTTTTACTGTCCGATTGTCCGATTGATCCCAAACCACAATTCAGAAATATCCATTTCACACGGCAAAGGCGAGCTCGTCTACAAAAGTATTGCTAGCTTTACTTCCCACGCCAATGAACTGAATATAAATCATGACGCCGGTCTTTCAGATTTTGTACCGTGCCGGCATTACGTGCCATATGCAATGTCTCAAGACGTAAATCCGCAATCGCAACTGTCTCTACATTAGGTGTTGTATCCGCTGCAATGCCATCCCGCGCAAACGGAAAATCACAGGGAGTGAGAATACAACTCTGAGCATATTGAATATCCATATTAGACACGTTTGGTAAATTTCCTACATTCCCCGACATAACTACATAAACCTGATTTTCAACTGCCCTCGCCTGGCTGCAATAACGTACGCGCAGATAGCTCTGGCGCTCATCAGTACAAAATGGCACAAAAATAATGGCAACCCCCTGATCAACAAGATGGCGTGCCAACTCCGGAAATTCTGAATCATAACAAATAAGCACGCCAATCGGGCCACAGTCTGTTTCAATCGCATTGAGCACCTCGCCACCCTCGATATTCCACCAATACACCTCATTCGGCGTAGGATGAATTTTAGGCTGCTCATAAACAGAGCCATCACGCAAAAATACATAGGAAACATTTTCCACATGTCCAGAAGGCATACGTGTTGGATGCGAACCGCCAATGATATTAATGTTATAACGTAATGCCATATCGCGTATCGATTCAGTAAAGCGGGGCGTATATTTAGTCAACGCTTCAATAGATTCGGCGGGTGATAGCGCTTGATCTTCAATGGATAATAATTGCAGTGTGAATAATTCGGGAAACACAACAAAATCTCCCTTGTAATCAGCTACTACATCAACAAAATACTCCACAAATTTTATAAATTCATCGAATGAATGTACGCGCCGCAGCATATATTGCACGGTGCCAACACGTACCGTTTCTTGTAATCGTATTCCGCTGGTTTTGTGTTGCTTTTTCTTGGATTCCTCTGGCACCTTAGGATTATGCCAGATGAGATGCACCGCGTTACCTAATGAATCCCGATCTGCAGGCAAGTAGTTTCTGATTACACCCAGGACATCAAAACCATTGTGTAATTGAAAAGAAAGCACGGAATCTCTCTGTTTTTTCTGTACAATTTGTTCAACATATTCCTCTACATCAGGAAAGCGACGTACTTTCTTAACATAGCTCGGCAATCTCCCAGCAAACACAATCCCCTTTAGTCCCAGCTTCTGGCATAATTGCTTGCGTGCATTATAAAAACGCTGTCCAATACGATAACCACGATAATCAGGATCAACACATACCTCCATACCATATAGATAATCGCCATGAGGATCATGGCGCGAAGCATAACCATTTCCTGTAATTTCTACCCAGCTATGTGTTTTCAGCGCAAAACGCCCTGCAATCAGGAAAGCAGCACAATAGCCTACTAATTTATCATCATAAATGGCCACGAACTGGCCTTCGGAAAACTGATTAATCTGCCCGGTCAGCGCGCCTTCTGAATACCCAGATAATCCCGTGCCTGCATAGGCCCGATTAGTCAGTACTTTTAACGCAGGCACATCTTTGAGCGTGGCATTGCGTATGGTCAATCGTCGTGTTTTCTTTTGAACCGCCAATTTCGAAGGATCGGAATCCATAGAAGAAACTCCTCATCAGCTGATAACAGAATTAGCATAATGCAGCTTCATATAATTCAATACAAGCACCTCACTACATAAAATTCAGCCTATATTGGGAATCACTTTTATCACATGTCGAAAAATGCCATTTTAAACAATCAGATTCTTTAATAAGCCTGCTTCTTTGCTATTAGATAAGCTTAAATATGATATAGAATAAAGCATATAATCATGTCGTTCTATTTATATTTTATAAATTCAACAAACATATCGTATCGGTATCTTTGTGCGGCATGATTCTGTAGCTGCTTACATACATACGATCAGCCGAACCAATCCTTTCGTCACCATCTTTGAGTATGCCTACCACACAACTTAATTACCTATATAACCTGGACTAATGCATGAATGCAGATCAAATAACGGTATTTCTGCTATTGGTTTGTGTTATGAGCCTGTTCATCTGGGGGCGCTGGCGCTATGATCTGGTTGCCTTTGCAGCACTCATTGCTTCCGTTCTACTTGGATTGGTTCCTCCGGCCGATGCCTTCCTGGGTTTCTCTAATTCTGCCGTTATTACGGTAGCAGCCGTACTGATCATCAGTCGAGGTCTCAGCACTTCCGGAGCCATTGATCGCCTCGCTCATGTCATGATACCGAAGGTCCAGAGCCTGGCATTGCAAATCTCCGGTCTGTCTGGTTTTGCCGCTGTTTTATCCGCAATCATGAATAATGTAGGCGCACTCGCGCTGCTCATGCCAGCCACCATCGATGCAGCAAAAAAGGCAAAACGCTCCCCATCACTCTTATTGATGCCATTATCATTTGGCTCGATTCTGGGTGGCCTCGTCACGCTCATCGGTACTCCCCCGAATATTATTATTGCCAGTTATCGCGAAACAGTGATTGGCACACCCTACCAAATGTTCGATTTCACACCCGTAGGGCTGGTAGTTGCAACGACAGGCATTTTATTTCTTGCAATATTTGGCTGGAAACTCATTCCGAAAGAGCGTCAATCGATATCGCCAATCGATGAATTACTTAATATCGATGCTTATGTAGCAGAGGTAGTCGTGCCAAAAACATCGGCTGCCATTGGAAAGAAAGTCATCGATCTGGATGATATTGCTGATAAGTACGACTTATGCATCGCCGGACTCATCCGCAATAATAAACGTATCCTTCGTCCCACGCGTCATACCATAATTGAAGCGAAAGATATCTTAATCCTGGAAACAGGCCCCAAAGAGTTAGATAAATTCGTCGAGAAGCTTGGACTTATGATCAAAGGAGGTACTGAAAAATCGCGTGCTTTGTTCAGCTCCGATGAAGTGCTACTTATCGAAGCAGTTGTCTCTGCCGATAGCCGTCTGATTGGTCGCGTTATCGGTAATCTGAGATTTAAATCTCATTATGGTCTTAATCTTCTGGGTATCTCACGTCAGGGCAAGACTATCCGCACACGTTTGCATAAACTCGTATTTCGATCAGGAGATGTACTCCTCTTACAAGTCGATGAAGAGGTGATTTCAACCAGCCTTCCACACCTGGGGCTGCTACCGCTGGCATGGCGTGGCTTACAAATCGGTAAACGTCGCCATGCATGGCTGGCTACAGGGTTTATGTTCGGCGCCGTAGTACTGGCCGCAGCAGGAATAATGAGCCTAACAATTTCCTTATCACTGGCAGCACTTCTAATGGTATTGTCGGGCATAGTACCCACACGGGATCTTTATGAATCAATCGATTGGCCCGTGATTGTACTGGTTGGTGCAATGATTCCTGTCGGTGGCGCATTAGAAACCACCGGCTCAACCACTCTGATTGCAAATGCTATTCTACAGCTGGCCGATGGCTGGTCACCGATAGTGGTACTATCCGCTTTATTTATTGTGACGATGACCTTATCGGATGTCATGAATAACGCAGCCACAGCCGTCGTCATGGCACCAGTTGGCATCAATATAGCCATACAGCTCCATGTCAGCCCAGATCCCTTTCTAATGGCGGTCGCCGTTGGTTCAAGCTGTGCTTTTCTTACTCCAATCGGTCACAAAAATAATGCACTGATTATGGGGCCGGGTGGCTATGCTTTTGGTGATTATTGGCGGATGGGCTTACCACTCGAAATAATCGTAACATTGGTATCCATTCCAATGATTCTTATTGTCTGGCCATTATAGTTGAGTACAATTTATTTATTTGATTAGAAAAATCAGTGAATTCTTGAGCAGCACAAAAAATATTATTTATTACCCAACAACCGATCGGAAGAGTTAATACCCGGCTATTGCTCATTGTTCTAAAGAAAGCGGATTCACAGTTCAATAGCTCCGGCTTTCGAGCGCATCTCAATGCAGGAAAAGTACGCGCAATCAAATGCACCCATAAACAAGCATTACTACCTGTTCTTTGGTTGGGTAGAATCGAATTTGTAAGTGCACTTGATCTCCATGTTTCGCATAATATAATTATGCGATACTGTATTATGTGTAAATCGTCCGAGACGGTAAAGCAGAACCGTCTCTCCTTACCTCCCCGGCCTGAAGGTCGAGGTTCCTCTCGGAGACTTTCATGAATATAAAAGTGCCATGTACGATCATTATCGGTATTTTATCAGTTTTAATTTGCCTTATATCCAGTCCGGCATGGCCAGTGAATTTACCGACTCAACACATTCTGCCGTTAGAATTAGCAACCAAAGCCGCTATAACCGCCATTAAAAAATGTAGCGCTGACGGCTTTAGGGTGAGCGTGACCATCGTCGATCAAGCAGGACTGATTAAAACTCAATTAAGGGCTGATGGAGCCGGCCCACATACTCTTGATAGCAGTCGTCGTAAAGCCTATACAGCTGCCAGCCTGCAGGATTCAACACAGCAATTTGCAGCATTAATCGCAAAAAATCCTGAACTCAAAAGTCTGACCCGTATGAATGAACATATTCTCTTCCTTGGTGGCGGTTTCCCAATAAAAATTGCAGGCGAAACAGTTGGCGCAGTCGGAGTTGGTGGCGCACCGGGCACGAAACACGATGAGGCTTGTGCCAAAGCAGCACTGAAAGTCTTAGATGTCGATGATTTATTTGAAAAATAAGAGATTCATGGTGCCGGATTATCAAATGATTCTCTGCGTGAGATCACAACTGCTGCCCGCAGTTGTGTGCGCCCAAATTTAGCCATTGCGACAAATTCCGGTTTTGATATTGGTACATAAAAATTATCCGTATCATTGGCATACTGTTTCGTATCGACATCGGGATCATGCATATAAATAAAATGAGGATCATGCGCTGTTAATAACACCCAATGCGGCGCCTTATTACGGTTAATGCGGTAGGTGCTGATTAGAATTAATGGAATGCGTCCTTCATCCAGATGTGCCACTAACTCTGGCATCGTAATGCTGTGATAGTGCTTTCTCACCTGTGTCTGCTCTAATTGACGCATAAAATCACGCTGCACCAAGCTAATGATGTCACGCTTTTCAGGATTCCGTACACCGTCAACAAATAACGCTTCTTTATGACTGAGATACATATCCACATCAAAACCACGCCGATAAGCGGCCAATGCCAACCCATGTGGACCACAACCGCCATGACCTGCGGTCATAAAAATTGTTGTAGATTCTCGCCAGAGTTGTAATTCATGTGCTTGAGACAAATTTATTTCTTGTTTCAAACCAGCCATCGCCATTAATAATGATGCAGGACCACAACTAAATTCCGTTGTCTGCCGATAAAAAGGCACCTTCAGACGGGAGACTGGATGCGGATAAATAATTCTTTTTTCAAAGCATAATGCCGCGCTGTGATCCTCATAATAATCTTGTTTTGTATCAAACTGTCTGTAACCCAAGCGCTTGTAGCAGGCAATTGCAGTTGTATTATCTGATCGGACTTCAAGCCTTAGATACACACAATCATGCTTCTGTGCTGCCTGTTCGGTATGTTTTAATAGCGCTGTCCCCAGGCCAGAGCCTTGGCATTCAGGCAAGATCGCAATTGAATACAAACGTGCGAGTGACGTGCCACGTCGATAAAGTAACAAAGAGTAGCCCACAATATTATGATCTATTTCTATCAGAATAATATCGGCGTGGCCTTTCTCCAGCATCCAGTGGAAACTACGAGCACTCAGTGTATCGCGTGTAAAACAACGATTTTCAATCACAAGCAATTGGGTGATATCTTTTTTTATTGCACTTCTAAATACAGGCCGCGATCTAGTTTTAGTTTCCATGGTCGTGCCCTGGTTCATTCCCTTAATCCGGTAGAATCAATAAGTACACAAACCTGTTAATGCCTGTGTCAGTACTTGCTCACTACGAAATAAAATCATTTCTTTCCAATCTGTTTTATCGGGATAGAAATAATCTCGTAATCGTAGACTCACTGCACCCATTTGTTCAGTATCTATTTCATTCCGATTAAATCTTTGCCAGTAATAGTTTTCTTCACGCAAAATTGCGAACATCTCATCAACCGAGTACGTTCCAAACTCCAGTGTAACAAAACAGCCATTCTCCCCAAAAGCAGCATGCCAGACATAATCTAGTAAACCGAACTTGGGAACAGAAGTTGACGTGCCACATAACGGTTCTGTAACACTATCACCGAATACTAGTTTGGCTAATTGCGCTCCTGGGGAGCCAGGCGCGTGATCAGAAATAATTTCCCCATAACCGTAAGGTCCCAGGCCTGAATGAATATCAACCACAATTACCTGATTTCGTTGCGTCAACCTATAGTCTGCAATGATCGTTTTAATTACGAGATGTGACCAGGCTGGTTTAGAGCCGCCGTAGAACAATCCGTCTGGGAATTGATATTGACCACCACTGATTGCCTGCTCAGTCAAACTTCTGCCATACCGTACTTGATAGGCATGTATCTTTTCTTGCGCTATTTGATTTAGCTCATCGTTCCAGTATTCAGGTAATAATACCGAAGCCAGTTCTCGATAGCCGTTGTTATCAGGCAGGTGTGCGGTAAAATCAACAAAGTTACGATTAAGATCAACATTATTTTCATTCACTCGACGTAGATGAGCAAAACCAAATGGATTTAACGCATGAATAAATAATATGGCAACATCATTGGTCGGTAACATCACATGTTGTAGCCAATTAGCCTGTGCGGCTGAGCCACAAAATCCTTCAACACCATGCGTAGCGCTCATCACAACCAGAACCTTGGTCGCTTCTTCAGGCCCCAACCAAAAAACATCTGTTGTTAACGGATAATTATGATATTTTTCTGTGGGATGTCGGAAAGCTCTTAATTTCCCAGGTAAGCCGGCACACATCATTAGAAATCTCTCGCGAGCGATACTGTAGCTATCGGGAAAAATATCAATATCATATTGTATCAGCATGCTTATTCCTTATAGGTAAAAGCACTATATTTACGCTCCAGACGGCGAATAAATTCCTCCATAATAATGCGGTACAAATCATCTCCAAGATAAAGATCTTCAACACCACTATCAATGCTGGGATTATCGTTGATTTCAATGATGACATTACGCCCCGCAACCTGTTTAAGATCGACACCATAGAAACCCTCTCCAATTAATTTGACTGCTTTTGTCGCAGTCCTAATAATATCTCTGGGCACTTCATGTATGGCGATAGTTTCAAAGTCACCGCTTTGATCTTCTGGTTTCGCGTTATTATGATTATAAATCTGCCAGTGCCCTCTTACCATATAGTACTTACAGGCATAAAGTGGGCGGTTATTTAAAAAGCCAATGCGCCAATCATAATCAGTCCGCACATATTCTTGCAGCAACAAAATAGCAGACTCTTTAAACAGTTCTGTACAGTATTTTTCCAGCTCATCTCGACTGTGTGCTTTGACAACGCCTCTTGAAAATGAACCATTAGGGATTTTAAGCACGACGGGATAACCGAATGTCTGTTCCAGTTCGTGGAAATCCAGCGTTTTATTACGTAAAATAAGCTGTGTTTTCGGTGTAGGGATATTATGCGTACTAAGTAAATCAGCCAGAAAGACCTTATTAGTACATTTCAATATCGAATCCGGATCATCTAACACCACAAGACCTTCGCTTTCAGCGCGCTTGGCAAACCGATAAGTGTGATGATTGATTGCAGTTGTTTCACGTATAAACAAAGCATCATATTCTAGTAATCGGGCATAATCATGCTTATCGATGATGTCAATATCCAAACCCAAATCATTCCCAATACGGATAAAGTTTTTAATTGCTTTGTTATCACTGGGTGGCAAAGCTTCATTCGGGTTACATAAAATAGCCATTTCAAAGCGGAAACGTTTGCGTGATCGAGGCTTGCGCCAGATTTTACGACTATAAGCATCAATCGCCGTGGCAAATTGATTTTGCTCCGCCTCGTTCAAGTCAGCCAGTGTGCCCGGTATAACACTGACAATTTCCCAACGCGATCCACGCTTAAAATTAACAGCCAGTATCGGGCAAGGATAAAGTTCAAATAAACGTCGGGCTAATTTCTCCAATGATGGATAAGAAACCCTACCGAAAAATATCTTGATAGCTAAAATTTCAGCGTCGGGTTGGCCGAATTTCATCAGATGCTTATCGAGCGATTTATCAAGATTATTATCATACAAACGATAATAATAGTGATTGGCCAAGTCATTAATGCTGCGTATCGATGGAATCACTCGCTGTCCACGGGCTTCAGCTAGTAATGAGCAATAATAACCCGTACCTAAGTAATTATAATCACGACACAAGTTAATGACTTGCGCTTTCCCCGGTTTTTTGGATTCAGGTAATGTCAAATAAACTTCGAACGTCATCAAATCAGCAGTCGGGTAATATGGTGTCCAATCTTCTTGGTTATCAACCAAAATATATAAAGCATGCATAGTGACTTTAACTTAGATGAATGGCGCTGATAAAAACAATTTTCATAGACATCGTCTTTCCTGAATATAAAAGATATTTTCTTAAAAACATTGTGTTAAACATATACTATCCGATTTATCATTCCGTATCTTTAGGAACTGTTTCAAAATATCTAAAAACCAGATTTTTCCATTTTTGAACTTTTTAACTATCACAGAAAAGAAAGTTTTAGTTTTAGAGTGTAATTCCAATACAATACTCTTCAGTAATTTTCTTTAATTGACATCCTCCCCTTCCTAAACGAAGGGGATTCCTAGCGACTTATTAAGCCGTTAAGAGTAGGTTTGTATTGCTACTGCCTACTGGTTCCTGCTTCTTAGACGAAACTAACGTTTCAACTCCACAGGCTAACAAGCGATGTCCTCGCTCAAGTACATTCAAGAACAGCAAAGACCGCATTAAACAGGCTTCGCCTGTGCGCTTATATCTCCGCCCTGAAGGACGAAGTTTTACGCGCCATTTGATAAAAAGAAATCAGCATAACACAAGCATATACAGAGCCTGCCTCGTAACCCAATTACTCGCACTTTGATGCAAAAGATTGGCTATTTCTATGAGATTAGCTCAGTTGATATGGTTTTAGCTAATTCTGAACACAATAGTCCCTCAAGTAAAAACGAGGTCAGCAGATCCAGTTGTAAAATTAACCGGCTCCAACTAAATTAGTTAATATAAAAAGGTTGATTGCAATCCTAGAGACAAGTAAACATCTGACAGGAAATATTGTCTGATCATTTAATAAGTGCATCATTAATTAATCTTTTACTTATACTATACACAAACGAATTATTTTAAAATTGATTTTATTAAAATATCAATTAACTATTAATTAGCTATGGATTATTGGATCTAATTTTAAATATTTTGAAGTGTCCTTTTAATCTAACAGTAGATAAAAAGATATGACCACTTATTTCGGTTATCAGACTACTCGAATAACCGAAAGCAAATTGATCATCTTAGAACAGGAGGGAATTGTGGCTCTGATATTGACATCAACATCTTTTACACATCATGGAACCATCCCAATTCGTCATACTTGTGATGGTAAGAATGTTTCGCCAGCACTTACCTGGACAGGAATACCTGAAGGCATCAAAAGTCTGGTATTAATCGTAGATGATCCAGATGCACCTGACCCGGATGCTCCCAAAATGACCTGGGTACATTGGATATTGTATAATATTCCACCTGATGTCAGTGGTCTGGCTGAAGGCGTAACAGAAAAAAAATTGCCGACCGGTACTTTACAAGGCATGAACGATTGGCAACATACAAGTTATGGCGGACCTTGCCCGCCCATAGGCCGTCATCGTTATTTTCATAAACTCTATGCATTGGGCACCATGCTCCCAGATTTGCAAATCCCAACCAAGGCGGTGCTAGAAAATACAATGCGGGGGCATATTATTGCAAATACTGAACTAATCGGATGTTATCAACGCCAGTCTTCTGGTTAATACCAATGTAATGCTCGCCCCCTTACTGTTTATTTTCCATGCCAGTGCAAGGGTGTGGTTGTTATAACATTTTCTAAAGGCAAAGCTACCAGATCATTGCTATCCAATTATTTCTAAATACCGTGCTTGGGTAAAAAGCCAACTCCAGACCATACGTCTGGACATCAATTTTAAAGACCTCTGCACAACCGCGTAAATTTACTGTGACAATGGAAAAAATGTCCAAATGACATTTTTTATGCGTGCTATCTTGGAAAAAAATGAGGTTTTTACTATTTTTAAAGGGAGTTTCCCCCTTTATGTAGCAGTTGGATGGACTACTCCCCTTGGTGGCTTATCCACGAAAATTTTGTTGGCAGCTTTTTTTTAGATTCATGCAGATGCTTTTCAGCATAACTTGGGCGTTGACTTTTGCCGTGCCGAAGTAGCTGGCGCGTCTCATCCCGAATAGGCGTTTGGCCGTGCCAAAACACTGTTCAACAATATAGCGTTTT
>CBDUPR010000001.1:0-172673 GCA_965369175.1 uncultured Nitrosomonas sp. | reverse complement strand
CAACAGCAATAACAGCAATAACAGTGTTGCCTCAACCACTGATAACCACAGCGACCAGAGCAATAACAGCGACAACAGTAATAACAGCGACAACAGCAATAACAGCAATAACAGTGTTGCCTCAACCACTGATAACCACAGCGACAATAGCAATAACAGCGACAACAGTAATAATAGCGACAACAGCAATAACAGCGATAACAGCAATAACAGCAATAACAGTGTCGCCTCAACCACTGATAACCATAGTGACAACAGCTCCGCCAATGCAACGGATGCTGCAGCCAATAATGGCAGCACTGCTTACACAGACCGTTCAGATAACAGCAACGCGAACGCGAACGCAAACGGTTCAGCCGCAGCCAACAACGGCAGTACATCAACGGTTGATAACAGCGATAACAGCGATAACAGCCTCGCAAGTGCAAATGCACAGGGCGCAGCGGCAGCCAACAATGGCAGCACATCAACCGTTAACAACAGCGATAACAGCGACAACAGCTATGCAGGTGCCAGTGCGGAGAATTCAGCGGCAGCTAACAACGGCAGCACCGCAACCGTTGATAATACCAACAACAGTGATAACAGCCAGACAATGGCAAGCGGCATAGGATCTGCGGCAGCAAAAAATGGAGATGCAACAGCCAGTTATTCAGTTAACAATTCATCGCTGAGTGGCTCAGTAACCGGCGCAGGTACCGAGGCAAACATAACCTCAGATGGTATGGGTAACGCCACATTGACAGCCAGCAATACCGTTACAGATTCTTTTAATGGTTCAGCAGGTATTAACCAAAGCGTTCAAAACAATGGTGCCAGTGCTCTGGCACAACAGCAAGTCTCTTTCCAGGGTAACGTGAACGTTAATTCTAATGGCGGTGGCATTGCACCCTAATCTCTCAGCAGCAGAAACGAATAAATAATACCAACTAGAAAACGATCATTCCAAGGAGAAATAAAAATGAATCAATTTAACAAAAAAATCCTAGTGGCAAGCATTATTCTCGCTTTTGGCGCCACAGGCAATGCCTGGGCCAACCCAACTAACACAGCAGAGACCGCAAATGATCAGACTGCAACGGCTACCAATGATCAAAATTCATCAGGCCTAGCGGCTAATGAATATTCATCTGCAACTGACAATACAAACAATAGCGTTGCTAATTCAACGGATGATAACAGCAACAACAGTGACAACAGCAACAACAGTGATAGCAGCAACAACAGCGATAACAGCGATAACAGCCAGGTCTCCATGACGGATGACAACAGCAATAACAGTGACAACAGCAACAACAGCGATAACAGCAACAACAGCGATAACAGCAACAACAGCGATAACAGCGATAACAGCCAGGTCTCCATGGTGGATGACAACAGCAACAACAGCGATAACAGCAACAATAGCGATAACAGCAACAACAGCGATAACAGCAACAACAGCGATAACAGCGATAACAGTCAGATTTCCATGACCGATGATCATAGCGATAACAGCTCAGCCAATGCAACAGATGCTGCCGCAAATAATGGCAGTACTGCTTATTCGGATCGTTCGGATAACAGCAGCGCTAGCGCGGGCGGAGAGGGTTCATCAGCAGCTAATAATGGCAGCACTACAACCGTTGATAACAGCGATAACAGCGATAACAGCCTCGCAAATGCAAATGCACAAGGCTCGGCTGCGGCTAATAATGGCAGCACTGCAACGGTTGATAACAGCAACAACAGCGATAACAGCAACGCGATGGTGAGTGCTCAAGGTTCAGCAGCAGCTAACAATGGCAGTACTGCAACGGTTGATAATACCAACAACAGCGATAACAGCCAGACAACGGCAAGTGGCGATGGAGCTGCGGCAGCACAAACGGGCAATGCTACCAGTACCTATTCGGTTAACAATTCCGATCTCAGTGGCACAGTAACCGGTGCAGGCGTCGCTACGACAGCAACAGTCGGTGCAGGCGAAGCTGTTCTAACCGCCAGCAATACGCTTAATAATGCTTTCAACGGCGCGGCAGGTATTAACCAAAGCATCCAGAATAACGGAGCTAATGCCATGGCGCAACAACAAGTATCTTTCCAAGGCAACGTGAATGTAGGGCAATAATAATTAAAGCGATCGATATCGATCAACTTTAATTAGTCATGCTGGCCAGTGAGTGAGTATCTGCTTTACTCCTCGCTGGCGATCTCTAGCAGAACAGAGGCAAAATAAAATGAGGGGGATAAAATGGCTTTGGTTCTAAAGGGGTGCTTATTTCTTCTCTTTGCTTGGACATTATTGCCCACTCCTGTGGCTAAGGCTTCTTCTGCCCAACCCGATAATAAGCTACCATTTTCTTTAGCTGAAACGGTATCGGTAGATGAGCTTGAGACTGCACGAGGTCGAGAAGGGGTGAATATAACGGCACTGAATAACATGAATGTTCAGGCCATATTAAATGATAATACCGCAAATAATACTATCACAGGGTCCAATAGGATAGACACAGGGGCATTTGCAGGCTCAGGCGGGATGTTCTCAGTTATTCAGAACAGCGGGAACAACGTCATTATTCAAGACTCAACTATTGTGAATGTCACAATCCTGCCCTAACAAGGGTTTTATAAAAACAGCATCTTAAATATGTACAGATTTTCTATTCGTGTGACAGCAACGATGAAACACTACTTTGTTCAATATGCTTTATTTTTGATCATGGTGTCGCCATTCTTAAATAATGCTAATGCTTTTAATCTCAATGGAGTGGCAGGAGGTGGAAACTTCAACATTCCCGGAAAAAGCTTTGCTGAAAGACGATTCAGCACTGTTTATAAGCAACAATATGATTTTAGTTGTGGCTCTGCGGCATTAGCCAGTCTTCTTACTTTTCATTATGACGATGAAATTACTGAACAGAGTGTATTTATTGATATGTACCAGAATGGCGATCAAGAAAAGATCAAGGCGCAAGGTTTCTCGTTATTAGATATGAAAAATTACCTGGAACGACGAGGATATCGATCAGATGGCTTTAAAATAAAGTTAGATCAGCTACTTGTAGCCAACAATCCTGCTATTACTATTATCAATGCGAATGGCTATTTACATTTTATTATTATTAAGGGAATTGATGAACAACGCGTTCTAGTAGGCGATCCGGCGATAGGTGTAAATATAATACCTCGGGACAGATTTGAAGAAATATGGGGCAATCGTATCTTGTTTTTAATTCATGCAAAAAATGGGGAAAAAACCACTGACTCTCAGAATCAGAAAGAATGGGTATCTCGTACAGCACCATTAGGTGCCGCGATCGATCGAGCAAGCCTGGGTGCATTTAATATTCTACAGCCGGGGCCATTTGATTTTTAACTAGGTGCTCTAAATGAAAATAAATAAGATAGCCATTCACCAAAAGATTATAGAGGGCATATTTTTTCTAATGATTTTAGAAGGTTCTGGCTTAGCTTATTGTCAGTCATTGGCTGACAAAGCATTAAGCGAACCGCTTTTCATCGAGCTGCATAATCATTGGACTTTGGCCACGGATAGTGAACTAGCACAGCAAAGAGGGGGATTTGTTCTGCCAAATGGCGTAAATATTAACCTCAGCTTAGAAAAAATTATCTTTCTAAACGGCGTAGAAGCCTCCTCTTCTTTTTTCCAATTACCAGAAAACAGTTCATTGATACAAAATGGCAATCAAAATCTAGCATCTGACCTAACGGGCTCAGCTTTAAATGCCATCATACAAAATAATTTAGATAACCAAGTCATCAAAACCATTAATGAAATTAATATAGAGATAAGTAACTTACAGAATATAGACTTAAATCATAGTAAGGTTTTTACTGATTTTATTATGCCGAACGTGCAATAATAACGTTAAAAATAGAATGGATGGGCTGTATTCCAAATTTGATCCGATTTGATAATTTCTGTAACAGAAAGAATGTTGTTCCGCATAGTGTTATCTAAAATGTCTAAAAGAGCATTGTTTCTCTGTCTACTTGTTAAATTAATTTACCCGTCTCCCTATTATTATCATACATCTTATATATCTATTTACCCAAACCATCCTATTTTATTTCATATTTCAATTCTGGTAATGGCAACTTCATTCGTTATATATGACACCGTTAACTTATCTCATATAGATTCCATTACTTTGAGTAAAAATGAAGAAAAAACACAGTGAAATAAAAGAAAAAGTTTGCCATATGCCCTCTTTTCCCTTCAAGATAATTAAATATTTTTTTATTCCGATTTGTTTTTCTCTCATCAATGGGAGCTATGCAGAAACAACAAAGCCTAATAATGATTCATTGGAGCAGTACAGACAACTGCTTGCTGAGCAGGAAAAAAAATTTGAGAGACAACGCCAGATTCTTGATGAGCAAGGTAAGGAATTAGAACGTCTAAAAAAACATTTGGATACGCTTTCCAGCCAATCAAAAAATTTTTCGGACAAAATAACATCCCCTCCTCCTCCGCTAGCCGCAAAAACCAATAAAAGTGCAGATCAATTAACAAACCCATCGAGCCAATCTCCCGTTGGGCCAGTTGGACAGCCTCCCCCTCAATCAAAAGAACCAACAAGACCGCCAGAAATGCCTAGATTAAGCGAAACCATAGGCGGCGTGCTAACAAGAAAGAAAAGTATTGTTCTTGAACCCTCCATGGAGTATGCCTTTACAAGCAACAATCGCGTATTCTTGGATGCGTTTACATTTTTACCTGCTATTGCCATTGGCCTTATCGATCTTCGTCAGGTTAAACGACACAGTTTTTTTGCCAGCATCGGAGCACGTTATGGTGTAACAGACCGATTAGAAATAGAGGCCCGGATTCCTTATGTCTATCGTTTTGATACACAGCGCTCTCGAGCGGTCAGTATTGGTGCCGGTGTCGATGAGACTTTCAGAGCAGATGGAAATAATATAGGCGATATCGAGCTGGCTGCTCGATATCAACTTACGAATGGTTCAGGCGGTTGGCCTATTCTCGTTGGCAATCTCATTGCAACCATACCTACAGGAAAGAGCCCATTTGATATTAAATTTGTAGAGGCACAAGGTGTGCCTGGTGCCAGATTCCCAACAGAATCTCCAACAGGCACCGGTTACTTTAGCATTCAACCAAGCATAACCGCACTTTATCCAACCGATCCAGCTGTTTTTTTCGGTAATATCAATTATGGTTACAATGCGAGCACTAATGAAAACGTAGGAAAAATAGATCCTGGCGACGCGCTCGGTATCACTTTTGGTATGGGATTTGGTGTTAACGAACGATCATCATTTAACCTGGGATATTCGCATAGACATCTTTTCAGTTCCAAGATTAATGGCAATCGAATAGGAGGAAGCAGTCTGGATATTGGACAATTTCTACTGGGTTATTCATTCAAGTACTCCAGTCGAACCAACTTTAACTTATCCGTAGGTATAGGCACAACAGACGATGCGCAGGATGTAAGGCTTACCTTCAGGGTACCGACAACTTTTTAAGTTTCAGAAAAAGTATTGATAATACTGTCAACTATCAGACTGTATCGAAATCTATTCTATTACACGCACATAGGAAGGATAAATTCTAAAGAGCAACGTTTCTTTTTCTCACAATAATATTTTAAATAAGAACCAGAAACTATTAGAAAGCACAGCACGTATAACAAACCAGACGGTTTATATGCTTAATATTACATCTACTACTATCCTACTATAATATAGATACCGATATTTTTTTGTGATTTTGTGAGTAAGGCATTAGGAATAAATTTTTTCTTTCTTACATACCAAATTACTATTCACTTCATGGAAAGAATGTTTCCATGAAGTGAATTAACGTGCTTCTGTCTATAACAAAATGACCTCCTGCGCTCATCCAATATAGATTTTTCATAATAATAGAACAAGCTCAGGATTAGACCAAATAGATAGAGATAGTTAAAAACCACCGATAAAACAAACTACCGACAGATAAAAACAATAATAACTATATTTTCTCAACCTATAGCATAAACCAAACGACCATTCCTATGGCGATAAAAACTACTGCCGAAATGCCCATTAATTTCAGTACAGCTGCATCTGTATCTCTTCTATCTTCACTCATAACTACTATCTCCTTATTATAAAGCTACTATCTCGGTTTAAAATTTATATATCACCTATTTTATAAAAAAACGATGAATACATACCTCTCGCTTTGAAAGCCAAACGATAATCGAAGAAGTTTGTACAATCAGTCTTTTTAAAAAATTGATTGTGCCTTCTCGTAGTTTCTATAGAGTTATTACTATATTGCTTTTTTAATGCAAATCCAGTAACTGTCTACTACTTTAAATATAATAGCCTGTCATTATGATTATCATAATTCCCATAAACCAACCATGGGTAAAATATTGTAACACATATTCCTCAATGACGAAAGTCAAACAGTGAAACACCTTGACCTGAGATAATTTGCTGTTAGTCTAACACCAACATCATCGCCCTGCCTACTAAAGAATAAAGATTCCTACGGTATTTCAGCATATTGATCGCAACCTTCGGTAGATAATAAGACAACTACATAACTGGCCCAAAATCGACATAATGACTCTTTTCTAAAAGTCATTCGATGGCGACCAAAGGCTAGCTGGCGTAACATACACTCTGAATAAAGCCCAAACTTCTCTTGTCATCACGAATCTTCTATGGCCAGATCAAAGAATTCATATGAATAATACAGGATTACAATCAGTCATAGCGTAATCTCAACAATCATTTTATTATACTGCCGCATATTTCCAAACATGCTGTTATCTTATTACATAATCATTCAAATATTCGAAGTCTTCGTGCGGCATTCCAGCTTATTTCTTAAGATATGAGCCTCTATTATCAGGCACTCCATCTGGCCAAGCACTAAATGGGAATGGATGCTGCTCACTATTAAATGTAAGAAAAATCACTATCTGATAAATATATGTGCTCAGGTTCTGACTAAATTTAAGCAACTGCTCATTTGTTTTTCCCGTCAGTATGATAGTCACGAACTGAAATAGCATCACTATAAAAACCAGAAATTTCGTAAAACCATATATTACAATAAAGAACAGCATATAAAGGCCACGCTGCCAGGTTTCATTTCTCTGTAATCTTTGCTTAATTTCTTCTTTCATATCATTCTCCTTCGCTTTGAATAGATAATCAACCTAAATAACTATTTCTCATTTGCAGCAGGAATCGATATATTCCCAATTAGCGGAGTCAAAAATAGAAGAATCAAATAATCTCTCTTATCGACAATCATCCTCTTAATCCATTTACATATGCCGCAGTCAGCTCATGAGCAGGTGATTCAAAAATATCGTGACAGTGACCGAACTCAACAAGACGGCCAACCTGCTCCTTAACCCAGAAAAAAGCCGCGTAGTTGGCAACCCGGCGGGCCTGTGCCAGATTATGCGTGACAATAACAATAGTATAGCGACCGCGCAGGCGATTGATCAGATCTTCAACTACACCTGAAGCAATGGGATCAAGTGCACTACATGGCTCATCCATCAATAGAATTTTTGGATTCAGGGCTAATGCACGGGCAATACAAAGACGTTGCTGCTGTCCACCAGACAAATTAAGTGCGGCGGTATCCAAACGATCAGATACTTCACCCCATAAACCAACATCCTGCAATACCTGCTCAGTAATCATCTCTACATCGGCACGTCGCGTAATGCCATATTCATGAAGCGGCAAGGAAATATTGCGTCGAATGGAAAGTGGGAACGGAATGGGTTTCTGAAAGACCATACCAATCTGTCGGCGCAATACCTGCACATCGCTCGCAGCATCATGAATATTATCATTCTCAACCCAAATACGGCCATCTACCTTGCAACCGGGGATCAAATCTGTCAATCGGTTAAGCGCGGACAAGAAACTCGTTTTTCCACATCCAGAAGGGCCAATAAGCGCTGTAATACAACCACGATAAATATCTAATGTTACTTTATCCAATGCAATTTTATTGCCGTAACGCAGCGAAAAATCCTCAACTTGAATAACCGGTTCTGGATCACAACATACAGGCCCTATCTGTAGCGGACCCAAGGTAAAAATATGATCTTTGCGACTTAGCATGTGTATAGATTCAGATATATCAGAACTTAGACTAATAATACCCTTCGATGTTGCAACCCATATGCAAATTGCATGGCAAGCATGTTAATGCATAATAGCAGTGTCATCAGCACCAGCGCTGCAGCATAAGCAGGCCCATCACCACCAGGAACATTCATTGATAAATCAAATATATGTAGCGCCAGTGTGCGCCCGGAATCCAGCAATGACCCTGGCATACGCGCAACATAACCGCTGGTAAATAGCAAAGCAGCTGTTTCAGCTACAGCACGCCCTATTCCGAGCAACAATCCGGCGACCAGTGCAGGTATTGCGGCAGGCAACAACAGGTGCAGCAATGTTGCCGTGCGCGACATACCCAGAGCAGCGGCCGACAACCGACAAGCATCTGGTAGTGCGCGTAATCCCGCCTCAGCCGTACTCACAAGAATAGGCAACAGCATGCAAGCCAGCGTTAAACCACCAGATAGAATGGAAAAACCCAATCCAAGATAAATACTGAAGAATGCATTACCAAACAACCCAAAAACAATAGAAGGTACACCTGCTAATACCTGTAAACTATAACGGACAATATGACCAAAGCGACTGGTAACCGGAATAAATTCGGCCAGCAATACAGCCGTTGTCCAACCAAGCGGTAATGCAGCTGCCAGCGCAACCAATAAAACCAAAAGAGTAGAAACCAGCACAGAACCAATACCACCCGCACGACCTGCATCAAGCGGCGAATCAAGAAGAAAACTTAATGAAAGATGTGCTAAACCGCCTTGTACAAGATCAAACAGAATCCACATAAAAACGCTGCAAACCAATAACACGACAAGGTAAATGAGCCATTGAGCCAATTGATCCCGACGTGTATATCGCTTATCTATTCCAGCGATTTCAAGCATGATTATTTTTCCCAAGCCATCCGGCTATCCCCAAAAATAACATTACCAACAGTATCAGCACCAAACCTGTGACAAACAATACCGCACGATGGTCGCCCATAGCATAAGCCATTTCCAGCGCAATATTAGCCGCCAATGTGCGAATCGGATCGAACAAACTACCCGCATGCTGTACAACATTGCCTGCTACCATCAGCACCGCCATAGTCTCTCCCATAGCACGACCAGCCGCCAGTATAATGCCAGCCATGATACCGGACTGTGCGGCGGGCAAGGCTACACCCACAATGATTCCCCAGCGTGACAGGCCCAATGCAACAGCACTACGCAAATAATCATTCGGTACCGCCAATAACGCT
This sequence comes from uncultured Nitrosomonas sp., assembly GCA_965369175.1. Taxonomy (GTDB): domain Bacteria; phylum Pseudomonadota; class Gammaproteobacteria; order Burkholderiales; family Nitrosomonadaceae; genus Nitrosomonas. The sequence continues at coordinate 163,303 of CBDUPR010000001.1, read as the reverse complement.
GCATGCGCAGTGAGTGTAATAGTAGGTAGAATCATCAACGTTAGCACCAGAATTCCAGCTAACAAGCTCGCTCCCGGCGGGTGCCACTGATTAATCAGTGGCACCAGTGTTGTCAATCCCCAAAAACCAAAAACAACAGACGGAATACCGGCTAACAGTTCAATTAAGCGCCGATACCATAAAGCGTAGCGCGGCAATGCATAATAGGCAATAAAAAACGCCGAAGCAATGCCCAATGGTATCGCTATCAATAGCGCACCGACACCGGCATAAAGCGTGCCGGATAACATCGGTAATAAATTATAGCTGTTTTCTAACGGATGCCATGAAGCATCCATCAGAAACCGTAATAATGCTATGTTTTGCAGAACTGGCCAGGATTCAACTAACAAGAACACTAAAATTAATAAGACAATCAATGCTGAAATGATCGCGCCGATACGCAATATCCAGCACAGAACAATATCAACGCACACTGGCGGGAACAAAATACTGCGCTTCAACTAAATCATGTACCTGCCTGGAAGCGGCAAACTCAAGAAAACGTTTGATCAATCCTGTTGGAGGCATCCGAGTGATCAGATTCAGAGGTCGTGATAAAGGAAAGGTGCCATTACGTACATTAACAGCTGAGGCACTCACTTCATTCAGCGGCAATTGCTTAATTGCTACGCCATGGTCTATTTGATATTCGGCTGCACCAATAGAAACATACCCAATAGCATTCGGGTTTCCTGCCACCATTTTGATACCTTGCTGGTTATCTCCAATGATCACATGAGGCTTGATCTCACTGTTCTTCAGCTTTAAATAGGATAGAAACAGTTCTAATGTTGACCTGCCTTCAGCCTTATTCACCACCGTAATAGCCGCATCCCGTCCACCCACTACTTTCCAGTTCTTAATTCTACCCGTATAAATATCAATTATCTGCTGTTGATTGAGTCTGGTTACGGGGTTATTCGCATGCAAAATTATACTGACACCATCTAATGCAATGGTGAATGCGTGCAAATCACCTTCCTCTGGTTTTAATGCTCTCGAGACCATACCGATATTGGCCACTCCATTACGCGTATCATGAATGCCACGTGAAGAGCCGCCTGCTTGCACATCAATCCGCACACCCGGGTTAATTGATTCAAAACGTCGTGCAATTTCACCAGCCAACGGCGCAATAGTACTGGAGCCAGTCAGTATTATTTTTTGCGAAGCTAGATTTTCGGAGGAATATCCATTTAATCCGATCACAAGTAATAAAATCAGGATCGATAAAGTGTTTTCTCTTCTTAACACGCTCATTTCCTCTGTCCAGATTCCAACCGTAATTAAAAACTAAAAAAGTCTGTTTTTATATCACCAGCACTCCGGCTTATTTAATTTGAATGAATCAAAAAGAATGATATCGGCAGCGTAGACAAGAAACTGATCTAATTGCTGCCTCGTTCGCAATGGCATGGTTCAGATCAACTTAAATCATAACGCGTTAGATCACAGATGATACCCCGGATGACCCCGGATGAGTACCTTTCCGTTAACAGTTACAGCCCAAGGTGATGTATATAATACACGTCTCAGCCTGGAGCACCTGCACACCCCGTTGAGTGTGCCGCTCAATCGAATCGTGTGGCTTAACGGGACTGATAATCCGTTGAACTCATTCTATTACATCAGTAAAATCATAAACAATGGTTGCGCGGGCGACTCCGGGATACACAAGCAAATCCGGTCAATCATGATGTTTTATTTCACTACAGGAAGCGCCAAAATGGAAACAACTATAACAACGGTGGTGCTTCATGCTGACTGGTATCTTTAGGCTTTGGGCCAGCGTATCACCCAAGGCGTAATCCGGATCGTCATCTACCAGGGTACAAGCATAAACTTTCATATGCCCATTGATTTTCACAATCATCCTGCTAAAGGCACACATAAAATCACGACGGGACTTTTCAGTCTGGTAATTTGCCATACAGCTTTCAGTAATCTGTGGCGCGGATACCTCAGCCCCAGGCAAATAAAATTCCGGAAACTCAACCCGCGGCAAATTCTCAGGTAGTCCAGCTGCACGAAAAACCTCGGCGAAATGTTTAGCGGCCAAATCCCGTGATATACCTGGCAAAATCTGATTTGCAACAGATAGCACAAATCCCATTTCATGCAATCTTCGTAAGCCATTCAATGCCAACGCAAACATCCCCACCCCACGCCCGGCATCATGTCGATCTGCTTCAAAATGATCCAGACTGACACGAAAATGCAACGAATGCGCCTGCTCACGTAAAGATTCAAGTTGTTTCAGGCGTTTGATAAGCGGTTCAGTCGCATTCGTCAGTACCAGGCAAGGGCGGTATTTCAATGCATAGTCAAGAATACGTATCATATCCTTATTAACAAAAGGCTCCCCACCGGTGAAAGAAAATTGCTTAACACCCAATGTCAGTGCTTCATCAATAAATGGTTTCATATCTTCAAAACGCATCAATTGCAAACGATTATCACCGGGTTTTGATCCTTCCAAACAGAAAGGGCAGGCTAGATTACAGGCGGTACCGGTATGAAACCACAGTTCATCCAGCGCGTAAGATCGTATAAAACCACGAGGCTCACCACCCGGCGTGATATACCATTCTTCTGAACGTGCCGGCCGCTCACTATGAACAGACGTCCCTTTTGCGTTCATCGTCAGCAGCACCCCCCTTTTTTTTCGCTTGTTACCGTATCAAAAGGAATGTCCATGCCACAGCCAGGAAAAATACCAAAGTGTTGGCTAAAATCACCATAAAAATCAAAATGATTTATAAATCGAGTATCATGCAGCATGCGCCATGTATTACCACACACTGGAAACTGTTTTCCCGCTTCAATATAATGATGCGCATCCAGTCTAAATGCGTGCGGATGGTATGGTATGGTGCCACGATATACCACGGACTGTCCGTGATCTTCACAGGAAAGCTCCAGATCTCCCAACTTAAATAACCGATAAGTTGCCGAATAAAAACGAATATTTCCTGTTTTATGCGTTAATTTAGCATTATCAATGGTGATAGAACGATCATCAACCAATCGTGGATCCGTAAAGCCATGCTTACGGGATAGCTGGAGAAAATCATTCCAGTATAATGCACCACTTAGACACTCTCCATACAACACTGGATCATGAACCAGGTCTGGCGGGATACGTCGATCACTATAGACATCAGAAAAATAGAGCTCACCCCCCGGTTTAAGCACGCGCCAGGCTTCACGTAGCACCGCCCCTTTATCAGGCGCAAGGTTAATAACACAATTAGAAACAATAATATCAATACTGGAATCGGCTAATTCAAGTTCATCCAGACGCTCAATATAACCCTGTAAAAATCGCACATTACTATGAGTGTAAGCAAATTTCTTCTGATGATATGTTTCATGCTGACGCGCAACGGCCAACTGCTCCTCGGTCATGTCCACTCCAATCACCTGGCCTTGTTCACCTACTAACTGAGCAATCACATAAACATCACGCCCCGCACCACAACCTAAATCCAGTACGGTCAAACCTTCGAGCAATTCCGGTAATATCAGGCCACAACCATAATAACGCGCCATTACGGCATCATGTATTTGTGCCAATAATGGTTTCACATAATGAGGCAGACCGGCGTCGGTGCAACAAGCATTCGTCTGTAGATCCTGACTATTACTCAGTGTCTTACCATAATATTCCTGAATATTATTATGCATAGCAATCCTTGTAAATGGAGTTATTCGCATACCTACATCACCTGCGAACTGGAATTAGAACGATAACGCGATGCTAACTTATCCGACACAACACCACATGCAAAATTCAGCGCTAATTTGCGGTTACACCAGGTACGATACCACCAGCCATCCTGCCGCCAGCGATAGGGGTCAACTAACATGGCTTCACGTAACGACTGAAAATATCCCAATTGACGTATTCCCCGTACCCAAGGCACTCCTTCAAATAATGGCCAGGAAGCATGACCACTCACTTTAGTTGACTGTTTCCCTCCGTAAACGAAAAGGATTCCCAATTCAACGAATCCAACCCGGACGCACCTAAATACAAACAGAACTTACAGATTCTCCAAGGGCTGACAGCGCCGGTCCAGCAGCCAAAACACGACGAGCTGCGTTGATGTCTCGATCATGGATTGATCCGCATTCTGGACAACTCCATTCGCGCACATTCAAAGGCATCTTGTTTACGGTATGCCCACATCCCGAGCAGCGTTTCCTGCCTGGATAGCATCACTCAATACCCACAATCTCGCCCGTAGAAAGAATAGCAAAGCGCGTTAATTCTAAGTCAATGCCGACTTTGCCGATAGCCTCTCGCTTTAACACAACAGAGTCGTCGCAAAGCGTGGAAACGTGGTATGGACCCGCTGAGTCTTTAGAGACTGTCGCAGCGATTAGTTTCTCTGCCTTAGGAATGGTGCGCAACCATCTAATATTCAATGGATTTTTTATCTTTTCCACCTTCAGAGATTTGCCGTTCCACTTGAAAGCGCTGGACGTATATTCAGCCGATTGCTTGTCATGCTTGTGCTTGAATGACGGGTATTGGGTTCGTTTGGCAAAGAAATGACCGAATGCCGTTTGCAGGTGGCGGAGAAATTGCTGCACAGGAATATTGGAAACTTTGCTCAGCCATTCAAATCCAGGCTTTTCTTTTAACTCACTCAACAAAGAGGAGGTAGCATGATATCCGATTCTTTTTTTCTCGGTATACCCAGCATCAGAGCAAACGCACAACATGCGATTATAGGCAAATCTGGTGCACCCGAATGTTTGAGCCAGAATCGTTTCTTGCTCAAAAGTTGGGTAAAACCTGAATTTGTATGCGCGTTTAACTTCCATTAACACACTGTAACAGAAATAGGTGAAAAAACAGGCTTTAGTATCGGCGAAGTTGACTCACCATAAACATTGAAAGTGATATCCAGAGTATGAGGCGGTATAATACTTTGCAAAAGAATCTTGAACAATCTAAAAAACAATACTTATGGTACAACAACGCTTTCAGAGAACACCCCGACTCAACGGTGACGATGTCGATGCAAAACGTAAGGAAATACATGCTTATTTTCATACCACGCTGGATCGCTACGAACGGCTATTCGACACACTGCGTAATGAGAATGCCTATTATAAAAAACCCATTACACTACGTCATCCATTAATTTTTTATCTGGGCCACACAGCCACTTTTTTTATCAACAAACTGATTCTTGCAGGATTAATTGCCGAGCGTATCAATCCAAAAATGGAGTCCATGTTTGCTGTGGGTGTTGATGAAATGAGCTGGGATGATCTGGATACATCTCATTATGAATGGCCCGCTGTCAAGGCTGTATACGCTTATCGTAATGACATGCGTAACGTGGTGGACAAGCTGATCCGTGATCTACCACTGACTTTGCCTATCACATGGGAAAGCCCCTGGTGGGCTATCCTGATGGGCATTGAACACGAACGCATTCATTTGGAAACCTCTTCGGTATTAATTCGCCAACATGCTATCGAGTATGTTCAGCCCAGTGCAGCCTGGGAACCCTGCCGCAAATCCGGAACGGCACCACAAAACAAACTCATCACTGTAGCAGCCGGGCATGTACAAGTCGGTAAAAATAAAGCGGAACAGGAATATTATGGATGGGATAACGAGTACGGTTGCCACTCGGCAGAAATATCAACCTTTCAGGCCAGTCAGTACTTAGTCAGCAACCAGGAATTTTTAGCCTTTGTAGAAGCCAATGGCTATACAACTGAAAGCTACTGGGAGGAAGAAGGGCGTTCCTGGCAAAAATATGTTGATGCAAAGCACCCTACTTTCTGGATTAAACAAAATTCCGAATGGCGGCTGCGGTTAATGGCAGAAGAAATACCCATGCCCTGGGATTGGCCCGCAGAAGTAAACTATCATGAAGCCAAAGCTTTTTGTAACTGGAAAACAATTACCAGTGGACAACCGGTAAGACTGCCAACAGAAGATGAGTGGTATCGACTGTACGATACCGCCAATCTGACTGAAGTATTGCAGAATGAGCCTGCAGCGGGCAATCTCCATCTCGATTACTATGCCTCAAGTTGTCCTGTTAATGAATTTCCACAGGGTGAATTCTATGACATTGTAGGCAATGTCTGGCAATGGACCGAAACACCCACTTATCCATTTGAAGGCTTTGATGTGTACCCTTATTATGACGATTTCACCACGCCTACTTTTGACAATCAGCATAATCTCATTAAAGGCGGTTCTTGGATTGCATGTGGCAATGAATCTCTGAAAAGTGCACGTTATGCATTTCGTCGTCACTTCTTTCAACATGCCGGGTTTCGTTATGTCGTCACGGATACACCAGCGACAGTACAAAGCTCAAACTATGAAACGGACAAACTGCTTTCTGAGTATGGCGAGTTTCATTATGGTGATATTTATTTTGACGTACCTAATTTCCCCAAAACACTGGCTGAAATAGCCATTGCCGCTATGGCTGATAAGCCGGCACGGACTGCTCTCGACCTGGGGTGTGCTTCCGGCCGGTCCACGTTTGAGCTGGCACATCACTTCGATCATGTTATTGGCATTGATTTTTCAGCTCGTTTCATCGGACAAGGAGTACAGCTGGCAGAACAAGGTATTTTGCGTTATACACTAACGGATGAAGGCGACCTCGTTTCTTACAAAGAACGCACGCTAAAAGGTCTTGGCCTCGATAGCGTTAAACATAAGGTTGCATTCTATCAGGGTGATGCCTGCAATCTGAAATCAATTTTTACTGCTTATGACTTGATACTTGCAGCCAATTTGATTGATCGTCTATATGATCCGGCAAAACTGCTTACCTCCATTCATACCAGATTGAATACCGGCGGTCTATTGATGATTACCTCACCTTATACCTGGTTGACTGAACACACCAAGAAAGAAGCATGGATCGGTGGATTCAAGCGTGATGGCGAAAACCTGACAACCTTAGATGGGCTAAAGGAAATTCTGGAGCCACATTTCAAATTAATTCAAGGACCGCAACCGGTACCCTTTGTCATTCGTGAAACCAAGCGCAAATTCCAACACACACTGGCAGAAACAACTATCTGGGAGAAAATCTCTTGAGCGGTAGCTTTGACCATGATCTCAGTCGTAAGGGTACCGATAGTCTCAAGTATGATGGACGACAAAACATATTTGGCACAGATGATGTTATTCCTCTGTGGGTTGCTGACATGGATTTTGCCACGCCACCAGCTGTAACTCAGGCACTGGTTGAACGAGCCCGCCATCCCATTTATGGCTACACGCTCTACCCGGATAGCCTTTATGACGCTACCGTAAACTGGCTACAACGACGCCATAACTGGTCAATACAGCATGACTGGATCGTCATGTGCCCAGGCGTTGTATCTTCATTAAATGCCGCTGTGATGGCTTTTACTGCGCCAGGTGATTCGGTCATCATACAACCCCCTGTATATTTTCCCTTCTTCACGGCAGTTACACAAACAGGTAGAAAGCTTATACAGAATCCGCTACACCTAGAAAATGGACGCTATACGATAGATTTTGATCATCTGGAGCAATGTGCCAAACAAGCACACTTGTTACTCTTGTGTTCTCCGCATAATCCAGTTGGTCGAGTATGGCACGAGTCTGAGCTGAAACGCCTGTTGCAAATTGCTGAACAATACGATTTAATTATATTTTCTGATGAAATCCATGCTGATCTGATCTACCCTGGCAATCAGCATCATACGCTGGCAGCCTTCAATACCAGCCACACCCCTATCATTACCGCAATTGCACCTAGCAAAACCTTTAATATTCCCGGATTAAATTTATCCGCCTTAGTTATCCCGGATAAAAAGGTCCGCGCAGCCATCAAAAAAATATTCGACACTTTACATATAAGCGCGTCTAATCCATTCAGCATTGTTGCCTTTGAAGCGGCTTATCGAAAAGGAGAAGCATGGTTAGAGGCACTGCTTATCTATCTACGTGACACCCGCGATTATGTTGCAGCATTTTTGAACGATTATCTACCGGAAATAAAGCTAATCGAGACGGAAGGCACCTATCTATTATGGCTAGATTGCCGTGGATTAAATATGGACGACAGGCAACTTCAGCATTTTTTTATCCATCAGGCAAAAATTGGCATGAGCCCCGGCACACTATTTGGTAATGAAGGCAGTGGTTTTATGCGTTTAAATATTGGCGCACCTCGCCAAACCATCATGACAGCACTGGAAAATATTAAACGAGCCAGCAAAGAATTAAATTGAGATATTATTTCTATTAAGAAACAAAAAAACCGCCTTGTAAGGCGGTTTTTTTGTTTCTTAATAGCCTACTAGATAAGATTATATCCACATCAAGCTAACTATTAAATATTAATGTCCAGCTGGACGTGGGTCAGCCCCTTCTTTCAGACAGTTGCCATTTCCATCTAATCCAAATTCACAATCGGGTGTTTCCGGCTCACCCATATTGGCGCCACCACAAGCAGTTAAAAATAGCACCATGAGAGCTGCAACAAAAATTGATAATTTCATCGTTTCTATTTCCTTATTTAAAATTAATTGTGGTCTACCAGTTTAATGTAAAACGATAATTTAGTATACGAATGAAAAAAATCGAATAGAATCTTACCAAGAATTATCCTGAAACTACAGTACCTTAATCATAAAATAAAATCAGCAAAAAAACCAATCACTATATTCTCATCTGACTCGGGACAAATCTGAAACAGCCACCAAACCACGACAATTACCCCATGCTATTAAAGCCTATTCAGAAACATGGCAATACTCGGCCATTCCCACAAAACAATTTCTTTGTCTTTCACAATATCCGGCAAATGCTTTGCTGGAATATCATAAGAATCCTGATCGCAAATAAGCAACACTGGTAGCCTGGCTTCATAAGCACAGCGTAATTCCCACTGCTGACCATCTGCCCGAATAGTACTTTCACTAATCAAGCCAATCACACCATCACAGCCTCTGACTTTCTCCTGAGTCTCTGCTCTCCAAGCACTCTCCCATGATCTCTTCATGGGCATATCAACACACGCAAATTGGCCATTTTCCTTGCTTATCTGTTCAACAAGCTTATCTCTCAGACTGGCATCTTTTAATGCAGAACTGATAAAAATCTGGTTCGTTGAAGCCATTTCCTCTCTCCTTCAGATGGTTTAATTGATTATCAAATTATAAAAGACACGAAATATAGTGTTTCGTGTCTTTTAGGAAAAAAATATAACACCCAACTGATGGAGCGTCAACGCACTTGAAAAGTACTACATTCGCTTCATTTAAACAATAATATGTTGCTTTCTGTATCTATCTTACGTTTGCATATCGTAATCAAACAGAATCTGTTGAACCCCTACCTTCAATATACAAAAATAATCGTATGAAAATTTCACAAATCAATAAATTACTCACCAATCTAATTACTTCTAACTAACTTACTTAGCTGAGGCAGAAAAAATAATTTTATGCTGCAACAATCCTATACCAAAAATAGCCATTATAATTGAAAGGACAGGATTAAGAAGATTTAAAAATGCGTACGGCGCGTACTCCAGGGTGGAAATTCCCAGTGTCGCTGCATAGAATGCACCGGTTGTCGTCCAGGGAATCAGCCCGGCAGTTAAGGTAGTCCCCTCTTCCACCGAGCGGGATAACACCGCGTTATCCAATTTCCGTTTCTGATACGAATCTTTGAATAATTGGCAGCTGAGAATAATTGATATATAAGCCTCGCCCATGGCCAGATTACCCACAAACCCCGAAATGATTGTCGCCGCAATCAATGTACTGATACGTTTGATACGACTAATAATATGTTCCAACAATACGCTTAAGAACCCTGCATGATGTAAAATACCGCCCAGTGCCAATGCCATTATTGATAACAACAATGTCCACGCCATACTATAAATACCACCACGTCCCAATAAAATATCGATATTTTCTATCCCAGTCGTGCCTGCAGTATTCAGCCATAACGCATTAACGACACTCACACTGTCTTTTTCCTGATAAAAAATAGCAATAATCATCGCAAGTACAATACTGCAAGACATACTTACCTCAGGAGAAACTCTTTTGATGCTTAACCCGAACATCAGCAATAGTGGGAGTAATGTAATGAACAGATTTAACTCATAAGCACCAGCCAATGCAATTTTAATTGCACCAATATTATCTTCAGGTAGTAAATTATCTGAATATTGCAGACCCAATAATATGAAAATTATCAAGACAATAACAAACGCAGGTATCGTGGTATATAACATGGCGTGAATATGGCGATAGAGATCCGTTCCCGCACTCATGGCGGCAAGATTAGTCGTATCCGATATCGGTGAAAGCTTGTCACCAAAAGTCGCACCCGAAATAACCATGCCGGCAACCAGCGTTAATGGAATACCGATCGTCTCACCAATACCCATTAATACGACCCCTGCTGTACCAGCAGTCCCCCAGGAACTCCCTGTTGCAATAGACATAAAAGCACACAGAATTAATCCAGCAGCCAGAAATACTGTCGGCTGGAGCAAATCCATTCCGTAATAAATAAGGCTTGCAATAGTGCCACTCTGCATAAAGCTCGCAATTACCATCCCAATCAATATGAATATATAAATCGCTGGTAATGCTTGGCTGATACCACTATTCATCATGCCCCGGATATCCGAAAAAGCATAACCGAGCAGTGCGGCCTGTGTACCGACCCACAACAAAGCCAGAAAGATAACTGCATGCACGCTGACTTCAAAAACAAACAAACCCAGGGAAATCATAATGAGTACGGTCAAAAAACATCCTCCTGCCTGTAACAAGGAAGGAACCTGCCCGGTAGTATTCGCACCATTCGGCTGCAATTTATTTTTTATCATTATCAGATGGATCTATTTTCATAATTTACAGGGCACCTCTTCATTCAATCGTTTTTTTATTCACGAAACCGAGTAGTGGCAGTCTATAACACAAGCGGACAAGCCCAAAGACCTTTGCAAAACTCCAATAGGTGAAAAATCAACCCTTTACAATCAATAGCTGGAAACGTCTGGTAAGGATTTTTGCTAAAGTCTCGCCCGGTCTGCGTAGCAAGGCAGTGGAGATAAGAATACGATGTGCCATGCCGGTAATTTCCTTTTAAAGGATAGGTAAAGACACCTGAATGAGCCATCTTCAATTTCTATAACTACGGCCCGACTAGCGCTCATTTCTCACTTATATTCCCGCACCATTATACAGTTCTGACCAATAAAATTTTTAATCATCAACACATTACTTCTATTTATTCGATTCTAAATCAACAGTCCGGATAATAGCATTCCATGCATGAACAGGCAGAAAATGTGGGTTAAATTCACCTTTTCTCTCAACTTCAAAATTATGTTCGTATGTTATTTTTTAACGCATCCTGCCTGACTAGCAGTGTTCACATTTTTAATCTCTGGGAGTTGTTTGCGATGCTGGTTTCTATCGGATATATAGTCATAATTATTTCTGTGTTTGGCGGTTTTGCGCTCGCCGGGGGGCATCTAGCTTCGTTATGGCAGCCGGTTGAATTACTTATGATTGGTGGTGCCGCAATTGGTGCATTTATCGTTGGCAACTCAGGAAAGGCAATTAAAGCCACATTAAAAGCATTGCCTGGTGTGCTTAAAGGGTCTAAATATACCAAAGCCCTATACATGGAACTAATGACCCTGCTATACGAGATTCTGGGGAAAATACGCAGAGAAGGATTGATGTCAATCGAAAGTGATATTGATGACCCCACTAACAGCCCATTATTTGCCAAGTATCCTGCAATTCTTTCCGATCATCATGTTACTGAATTTATTACTGATTATTTGCGACTCATGGCGGGCGGCAATCTCAACCCACTCGAAATCGAAAACCTCATGGATAGCGAGTTAGAAACGCATCACCAGGAAGAAGAGATTCCCATTCATACCATTACCAAAATAGCAGAGGGATTACCCGCTTTCGGTATTGTCGCAGCAGTTATGGGCGTCGTTCACACCATGGAATCCGTTCATCTTCCACCCGCCCAGCTAGGCATATTGATTGCCGCTGCATTAGTAGGTACTTTCCTGGGCATTCTACTCGCTTATGGTTTTGTCAGCCCTTTAGCCGGAAAACTCGAACAACAGTTACATGAATCGAGCAAGTTACTTGAATGCGTCAAAATTACACTCCTCGCTAATCTTAATGGTTATGCGCCTGTTATGGCAATAGAATTTGGCAGGAAGGTGCTCTTTACTACCGAACGGCCATCATTTATGGAATTGGAAGCACATGTTAAACAAAGCAAATCCAAGTAATCAGCCTGCTGATAGGCTCTGTGACACGAGATAATATATGGTTGATGATCTGACACAACGACCTATCATAATTAAACGTATCAAGAAAAGCACAGGTCAACATCATGGCGGAGCCTGGAAGATTGCCTACGCCGATTTCGTGACAGCGATGATGGCTTTCTTTCTGCTCATGTGGTTAGTTGGATCCACTTCCCAAGGTGACCTGGAAGGAATTGCTGCCTATTTCAGAACGCCCTTGAAAGTAGCCTTGTCAGGCGGCTCAGGTAGCGGTGATAGTTCAAGCGTGATCAAAGGTGGTGGTACTGATCTGACACGTCGTACAGGCCAAGTGCAAAAAGGTGCTGTTGAGGAGAAAAACAGAATTATCAATCTTGAAGCTGCCCAGGCCGAGCGAGAGCGTATCGAGATGCTTCGGTTTAACAAGTTAAAGCTTAAGATTGATAAGGCAATCGATGCTAATCCTATTTTACAGAAATTCAAAAATCAGTTGTTGGTCGATATCACGACGGATGGCTTACGCATTCAGATTGTAGATGAACAAAACCGACCCATGTTTGCTAATGGTAAAGCAGAATTACAACCCTATACTAAGATCATACTCCATGAAATTGGCAAGGCACTCAATGACGTTCCCAATAAGATTAGCCTATCGGGACATACCGATGCGACTCTCTTTCCTTTCGGCGATGTCGGTTATAGCAACTGGGAGCTATCGGCAGACCGTGCAAATACATCGCGCAGAGAACTGATAGCTGGAGGTATGGATGCCAGCAAGGTATTACGGGTAGTTGGATTATCTTCTGCTGTATTATTCGACAAAAACGATCCGTTTAACCCGGTCAATCGTCGTATCAGTATTATTGTTATGAACGAGAAAACGGAAAAGGAAATAACTAAAGAGGAGCAAAATATAGTGGTCGACAATCAGAGAAAATTCAGCAAAGAACCCATTATCGATATGAATAACTAATTATTCAGAATAAAAATAAAGTATAAGCCAACAACAATTCTTTAGGTATTCACGGTTTCCGTGATAGCATTTTAATTATCGTTTTTTTTGATTCTCTTATAATCTTTTATTTTCCGGTTCTATTTTCAAATAAGATTTCAAGATCTCCATAGCCCATGCTGCACAGATCTTCCCTTTTAATAAATTTTAAAGCAGCAGAATTGATACAGTAACGCAACCCCGTTGGCGCGGGCCCGTCTTCGAATACGTGTCCCAAATGGCTATCTCCATATCTGCTACGAACTTCTGTTCTGAGATAGCCTAGTTTAGAATCTTTCTTCAGGTTAATAACTGTTTCATTTATCGGTTGATAAAAACTTGGCCAGCCACTTCCCGAATCAAATTTATGAAGAGAAGCAAACAACGGCTCTCCCGAAACAATATCAACATAAATTCCGGCACATTGGTTATCCCAGTATTCATTCTGGAATGGAGGCTCTGTACCTTCATGTTGAGTTACTTGATACTGCAATGTGCTCAGCTTATCTTTAAGCAATGCCGGATCTTTTTTAAAACGCTTATACAGATGGTCCATGCCGGATTCTCCTTATTCAATATTATCAGTTAACTATTCCACCCGTACGCCTCTCTCCTCACATATGAGGTTATCGCAATCGTTTTCAGGTCAGAACCGATGGAAAAAAAACCGGGTTATTTATTCGGGAAACAATCTTCCGGTATTTATTTCTAGTAATCCCATTAATCCTTTCATCATGCTACATATTCGTTTTATATTTCAATTGTTCCGTGGTGAAAGTGGCCCACGAATAATTTCAAATTGACGCCCATACTGCGTAACCCAAGCCTGATAGAATTGTTGATTTTCAGCAATCACTGTTTTCCTGTTTTTATGCCAGCTGTAAAAAGGAGGAAAATAGATTGCAAAACTACAATGCTTATCAGCACCCATCGCATCACTCTTATCCTTTTGTGTCCAAAAAGCAATAAATGGCGTGTACTCAGCATCTTCGGTTACCTCTGCATATATATACTGACCTCTACGTAAATGGATGTGACTACGGCTCTCCTTTCTATCGATATTTTTATGATAAATGGTTAACCATTGATCGCTGACACTGACAAAAAAATCGTCACCATTTAACTCTGCGGCGCCTTGCTCATTACGCAGTACAATAATCGTATGCATGTCAATTAGCTGCGAAATAAATTCTACTTCGTCCACTTTACGCATCATTGTTCCCCGGCCGTTAATTCCATAAAAGCAAAAATCGTTTCCGACTCATCCGGACAGTCAGGCGGTCACCTTCATGATCAAATAAAAGACCGCTGCATAACTGTGTTTCTGAGCTTTTTTGATTACTTGCAGCATTGACAAACAAACATTTAAAAATCTTGCTCAATCCGAGATAACCAATTATGCAGCAGTCTTAATAATCTGCTCACCCGATTCATTTTCTACACCCCCATACAGGGCATATAAGAAATATCAAGAAGACGGCTATCTTGAAGAAAACCAGATATCACCATACCAGGCAGTCGCCGCTCCACTTGTATTATCCGTATCAGTCATGATAGCAACGGCATCAACCTGTTTGGGTACTTTACCAAATAAGTGCTGAAAATCCGCGCGTACATCTCGTTTTTCTTTAATCCATTGTCCAAGCTTATTGTTTCCAGACTCTATGGCAATCATACGTACATTAGAGGTAAGCGCATTCGGCCAATGAGTACCCACAGGCTGATTACTTGACCACACATAGTTAATACTACGAGTATGCCAGAAAGCCCATCCGTTAGAGAAGATAACATAAACGCGAGCAGCGTAATCATCACCCATACGAGTGCGCTCATCAATATCGCCCAATGTGTTGTCAACCCGCCACATCCAATTCAGGATAGGTGTGCTATCAAGATCAATATTTATTTTACGATAGCGCCCCGATGCGGAGGCATGACTGTCAGCACGCAGGGCAAATTGCTCCCCTGCATTTTGTAACACATAACGTGTTTCACCGGCAAAGACTTTTTCCTGCCAGCCACTCATATCACCTTGAGAAAAACGAGCAACATAAACGTAATCAGCTCCTGCCCATGACAATATCGGCAGGACAACAATAATTCCGCATACTGCTTTTTTCATAGTTATCGTAAAATCAAAACTTGTAAACATATTTGACGTCCATGCCTCATATAATGCAACAATGCGACGTTGAATGTATGATATAAAAACTGTCCGAGGCGGCAAACCAAAACCGTCTCATCTCTTCCCCGGCCTGAAAGCCGAGCTTTCTCGGAGACTCTGATAAAAAGATGAGAAATCATTTTTCACCCCCCCACTTATTATTTTTCATTTTCCTGCTTGCTTTTCTGCTAGCACTCATCCAAATTGGGCTATTGTCATTTGCCTTTGAAAAATTAGGGTTGCCTCCTGCTCTCGGATTTATGGTACTGCTGTTCTCATTATTTGGCAGCACCATCAATTTACCCATTGCGCGAATAAGAAGTAATGCGCCTCTCGATCAAATTATATTGCCCACCTTTTGGGGGGTGCTTAGAATTCCGGTACAGAAATTCCACAACGAAACTCAGATATCGGTCAATCTTGGCGGTTGCCTGATACCCGTTGTGCTCTCCATTTATCTATTTCTAAAGAGTAGCCTGACACTACCACCTACCTTACTCGGCATCACTACTCTCACAATTCTCAGCTATTATTTTAGTCGTCCCATTCCCGGACTGGGTATCGGTATGCCTATCTTTATTGCACCATTCAGTGCTGCCCTGGTCGGGCTCGTATTCGGCCCAGAACAAAGTGCATCATTAGCTTATATCAGCGGCACCCTGGGTGTACTAATTGGTGCAGATCTACTGCACTTGAAAGAAATTCCAAAACTGGGTGCACCAAAAGCATCCATTGGTGGCGCGGGCACTTTTGATGGTATTTTCATTACAGGAATTGTCGCAGCGATTTTGGCCTAATGAAGCATCCAAAATGGCCTTCATTCGAAAATCAATATCTCCGTCACGCCCTAAACGAAGAAAATACTTCGCTGGTGAGAAAACCATTCTTATTTGAATCGCTTCATTCCTCATGAAAGATTTTCATTCTATTCAGAATGTTCATTTACGAGTCCAGCACCATAACAATAGTGACAATATCACTGACACTACTAAGCCCGTCATCAACGGAAAATAAACAGTAAAGTTTTCCCGCTCAATCACGATATCACCCGGTAAACGACCAAAAGGCAACTTAGATAACCACGGCCATACCAGCCCTGCCAGTAACAATAACAAACCCAGTATAATAAGCAGACGTTGCATTAGATTTTACCTCGTCACCATTTCAGAAAGTTTCAAATCCCAATGGCCAGAATTATTATTATCCAAATAAACTCATTCCGAATAAGATAGCACTTAAAATGATATCCATCGGTTGAGCTATCTATGTAATTCATCGTATCCGTTTGAAGAATATAGTCTATTTTTCTCTCAGAGATCAAACATTTATTCCTTACATACCCGCAATCTCGATAATACGCACGCCTAAAACAATAACAATCGTCAGCATGGCTACAGCAGAATCTAAACTATCCAGAAACACATTGAACATGGAAGGTTATTCGAGGCGGTATCAGAACTATTCGGCATGAATGCGATATAATTGTAAAAGATGCAAAGTGCAATGCAAATTACAGTAACCGGCTAGCGTCGAAAAAATAATGACTCTAGCAGCCATAAAATAAACGAACCTGAGAATATAACGTAGCTTTCCCATCAGCTACCTTGAGAAACTGACCAATGAATAACTTATTACAACGTTTTCTTTTTGATGATCTGGATATTCGTGGCGCGATTGTCTGTATGGATTCAGTCTGGCAACAAATGCTGGCAGATCGCAATTACCCGGCACCGGTCATACAGATTTTGGGAGAAATGAGCGCCACAACCCTACTCCTTGGTAGTAATCTCAAACAATCTGGACGCTTAACCATTCAACTCAACGGTAATGGTCCTGTCTCAATGCTGGTTATCGATTGTACTGAACATTTGCATATCCGTGGCATGGCTAAATGCAGTGATCTCGTTGAACCTAAATCTATGCCAGATCTGCTTGGCCATGGTCGACTCGTCATGTCACTGGATATGCCTTCCATGCGAGAATCTTATCAAAGTATTGTGCCCCTCGATGGCAGTAATATCGCAGAAGTTTTTGAAGGCTATTTCAAACAGTCAGAACAACTGCATACGCGGCTTTTTCTTACGGCCTCAGCGGAGGCTGTCGTCGGCATATTATTACAAAAATTACCCACAGCCGACCAACGAGATCTGGATGGTTGGGCACGTATCGAAGCACTGGCCTCAACAATCGCTCACCAGGCGACTGTCAATCTGCCTGCGGAAGAACTACTGATACGTCTCTTCAATGAAGAAACAATACGTGTTTTTGATCCGCAAATAGTGAATTATGGCTGTCGGGAAGATTGGGAAAAGATCCATTCAATGCTTCGTTCACTTGGTCGGGAAGAGGTAAATTCTATATTACAGGAGTTTGGCGAAGTCGTTATTAATGATGATATTTGCAACCGTGAATATCGTTTCGATGCACTGGCAATCGACACAATTTTTCGCGAAATAAGTCCAACGGTCCATTAACAAATCACTCCATAATATCTGTCGGTGCATTCATTTCCACTGATACTCTTATATCTTTCATACAGAGTATCAGTCGACTTTTCTATTATATGACAGCGCGAACAACACACGTTGACACACTGTCATAGATAACCCAATCCTCAGCAAGACTGAATCAACAGCTGTTCTTCCTGCCTATTGTTTTCCATGATACTTAATGTGGTGCTTTAACGCCGGACAGACCCGTCGCCTTGGCTGCACGTAGTACTGGATAAAACTGAGTAAAGACAAGATCCTGGCTCGCGTGTTTTTCATGACAGGCGGCACATTCCGCTGTTGGCAGATGTTTTGCAGCCGCTACAAGTGGCATATCTGGTACATAGAAGATGTAATATCCCCAGTAACCGGGTTCCTTTGCAAAGCGCTTGGCATCTTTAACGGAAGCTTCCAGGCCAATATAATCACCCATAAAATAGCCATTACCGCTGCCTGGGCCTTTACGATCGCCTACACTGACCAGCTCTTTTACTGTCATTGTTCCGTCGCGAAACTCACCTGTTTTTTTATAGTGTGCGTAGCTCTCGGGATCGATATAAACTGTTCGAATCTCAGTAAAAGGCGCCTTACCATCATTGAGCTCATCTGGCGTCACCTGAGTACCCACCATCACCCACTCACGATAATTCTGTGGCAATAACAGTTCACCCTTGTCGTTGAACTGTGCCGGCCCGGCCGCCATTGCGGAGCTGAAGCCCATTCCCAATGCCAGCATTGCGATCGCGGCGCTACTCCTAAGAATCCTCGTAAATTTCATTTCTAAATCCTCTTTATTAACTTATTAAAATTGCTAGATATTACTAATATACCGACTACCAGGTACTTACATGAACCAACCTGTTTATCCAGTACATCTACAATCCACAAAAGCAGTATATCTACGGCCTTATATACAAATTAATGACCACAGAACTTACCACTACCCATTTTCAATCATCCATTCACATTCATTTAATAACCTGAATCCAGCAAGTCAGTGTACCATTCCCAAGAGACAAAAATATTTCACCCGCTATCAGGCAATATTTTTCTCAAGCGGACACGCGTATTGCCAATGTCAAATGGAATCAGATCAGGTCAGATGCAGCCTATATTACAAGAAAAGAATTCTGGATGACAAAAATATTATTTTTACCTGTCGAATCTTGTAATGTAGCTTGGATAACATTTATGCGCCAGGAAAATATATGGACAATCTATCCGCTCATTTTATCCAATGCGCAATTTTGAGTAAGTATCTGAATTGAGCCGCGACACAGACACATTTCGATTCAAGTCACACACATAAGATCTATGCATAATTATCGCTTAATGAGTAAAAACAGGCGAATAAAAGGCGATTAACCAGCGGTTTGTTATTCATCAGCAAGAAGCGAGCAAATCAGCTATTCCTCAGACGATCTCGGTTTGCCCATCTGGGTCCACCTCAGATTACCAGGCATGCATCTTCATCCCGTCCTGAATAAGCAGCCAACCACAGTAGTAGCCTATACCTGCAACAAAATATCTCAATTAAAATGCACTTGTACAATGGTTCATGATGTTATTCACTGCCCACCCGAAAATCCTGGCACGACTCAGACCAGAATCCCGGGGAATGAACTGGAATAGCGACCGCCTCTCGACACCATGCAGGCTACTTATAACTATCGTCCGGCCATTATTTTATTGCCATATTCTGATAATCTTATTAATATTTTTTCATGACCAGGATAAATATAAACACGATGATCAACCTGTTCTTTCCTGGTTTACCGACAAAGAACAGAGGGCGGTACGCTTGTATGTTCCCATTTGAATGAATCAGAACGTGTGTGCACCATGGATGATGTACTTGCAATAATCCAGCAATGGATTCCCAGTGATAATACACTCATGGGCTTGACTCTCATGTCTATTATTGGCTTTATCGGTTCTCTGATCGCCATTCCACTTATTCTCGTTTACATATCGGCTGATTATTTTGACACACGCGTGCCTCGTCACTGGATGAGAAACCATCATCCAGCATTACGTATTATCGGATTAATGATTAAAAACATCATAGGCATTTCCTTTATATTAACCGGTTTCATCATGATTTTTCTACCAGGACAAGGCTTATTGACCATGTTGATTGGTATCTCTCTCGTAGATTTCCCCGGAAAACGCACAATAGAAGCCAGAATAATCGGAGAACCCCACATACTCAGAACCATCAATGCCATCCGTTACAAATTTGCCAAACCTCCTCTGATTCTGGCTCCAGACCCATAAATTCCATAAGATAAAATGAGGAAAATGACCCGTTCCCAAAATCCAAAGCTAATGTCCACCATCTGTATAAGCTCCTCTTGCCTGAATCCTGATTTCAGTACAGAATGAATAGCGTATTTCACAGGTTATCTTCATCAGATAAAATAAATATGCCCACAGCCGACAATCTCGCCAAGGCTTACTTATGACTATCTGTCGCCAGGGAGCGATCGCAACAGAAAAATGAGCTAAAACGAAGCGCTTACTCTCATTGCAGCAGGTCTTCTCCTTACCTGAATTGCAGGAATAAAATTAATGTTGTAAATTTCATTATCTCTTTTTTGTCGTACAGACAACTAAAACCAGATTTATACAATCAATATAATCGTTTCGTCTCATGATAATCCATGCTATATAAATAAAACATTTATATCTTCTAGGTTATTCGAGCTTAATAAATACAGGGGGCGATTTGGGAAAATTACTATTTATTATTGTTGTTGTATTATTTATTTACTGGATGATCAAGGGCCGCCGACGAGCAAAAAAACAAATCGAGCCACTACCCGATACAATCGAAGATATGGTGCGTTGTACTCATTGCGGCGTACACCTACCTAAAAGTGAAAGCATTACCCATCAAGACAAATTCTTCTGCAGCGATGATCACTATCATCAGCATTCACAACCATAATTTGAATTCGTGACCATCTCGCCATCGCAGCCGAAACAATTAAACTTATGGCGGCCATTTTCTGGTGCACCAACAACCACCTATTCCGAGCAGTTCTGGCGATCACTATTCTATTTCAATATCTATCATCTGGTTATAGCAAGCGGAATAGCGATTGTTACCTGGATATTTCATTTAACCAGTTTTGGTTCATATCATTACCATTTATTTCTTTACGCAGCATTAGGTCATGTCCTCTTCAGCAGTTTATCCATCATCCTGCTCAAACTCCGCCATCCGGGCTTTGATTGGCAACTTTCACTTCAGATTAGTGGCAGCATCGCTCTCATTTGCATTATGATGTATGCAAGTGGCGGAATACAAAGCGGGCTAGGTGTATTATTGCTGGTGTCCCTGGCTGGAGCGGGCCTGATCAGCCGGGGTAAGTTAGCACTTTTTTTTGCTTCCATTGCTTCACTTGGCGTGCTTTTGCAAGAGACTTACTCCCTCCTCTATATCGAAAACTATCATGCTCAGTACACGCAAGCGGGGTTGCTCAGCATGGGTTATTTTGCTGTTGCATGGCTCGCTCATCGACTGGCTATTCATGTTACAGCCAGTGAACAACTGGCACGTCGGCGGGGAGATGATCTGGAAAACATGTCCAAGATCAATCAGCTGGTAATACAGGAATTGCAAGAAGGTATATTAGTGGTTGATGAGAATGGACATATTCGGCAGCGCAATTCCTATGCCGAAAAACTAATTAGCCTGGAACCATCAGATATTCTCGAGTCACCCAGACTGGCTGACTATGCCCCGATACTGGCAACCAGGTTGGCAACCTGGCGTGAGGGTGGCAATATTAATTTTGATCTTCTGCGATTAACGGGCAGTAATATACTGGTACGAACACGATTTGTGCCCGTGAAAAAGAACAGTCGCACAGGTGTCGTTATTTTTCTGGAAGATATGAGTCACATTCAGGCTCAGGTGCAACAATTAAAACTCGCTGCCTTGGGTAGATTAACCGCAAATATTGCACATGAAATCCGTAACCCTCTTTCCGCAATCAGCCACGCAGCAGAACTACTAGAAGAAGAAGAACCGGCTCCGACACCTATTCAATCGCGCCTACTGGGCATTATTCGCGATAATACACAACGCCTCAATAAGATCGTACAGGATGTCTTACAATTGAATCGGCGGAATATCGCCCAATCAGAGATTCTTGATGCAAAGCATTTTATACATACATTTATGGCCGATTTCTGTCTGACTGAAAGGATTGATATTGATACTTTCATATTGAGTGCAGACGAACAAACGATGATCAGCTTTGATAGCGGCCATTTAAATCAGATTTTATGGAACCTATGCCGCAATGCCTGGCGCCATTGTCTTAAGAAGAAAGGCAGCATCCAGCTCAAGTTGTCCAGGAATGCTGCCGAAAACAGTATCAATCTGGATATCATGGATGATGGCCCAGGTATTTCGCCAATACTACTTAGGCAGTTATTTGAACCTTTCTTCACTACAGCGGTAAGCGGCACCGGATTGGGCCTCTACATTGCACGAGAATTATGTGAAGCTAATCATGCATCACTTGACTATATAGACAACTCGACTGGTGGGCATTTCAAAATTATTTGCAAAAGCGATCCGTATCATGCCTGACACAAAAGAGTCATCCATTCCACGCGACAATCATGCCGCCCTCTCTAGTGTACTGATTGTCGATGACGAACCTGATATTATCGAGCTGCTCGAATTGACACTGACGCGGATGGACATGGAAGTAGCCAGCGCCATGAATATCGACGATGCCAAGATACAGCTACGTTCACGCCCATTTCAATTATGTCTCACGGACATGCACCTGCCAGATGGCAATGGACTGGATCTGGTACGGTATATCGTCAACCACCATGCTGATTTACCCGTAGCCGTAATCACAGCTTATGGTACCACCGAGAATGCAGTTGCCGCACTCAAGGCCGGCGCATTTGATTATCTGGCTAAACCCGTGTCGCTCAAGCAATTGCGTTGCCTGATTAAATCCGCCTTAAATCTGCCCCCCATGCAATCGGTAACGGCCACGCCGGATGCACAATCCAGCCAAAGCACCCTATTGGGCGAATCACTCCCAATGCAACAATTACGTGCAACGATTGAAAAACTATCACGGAGTCAGGCATCTGTTTACATCAGCGGTGAATCAGGTAGCGGTAAGGAATTAGCCTCAAAATTAATCCATGAAAGAAGTGCCCGCCACGGGCAAGCATTTATTCCGGTAAATTGTGGCGCAATTCCTGATAATTTAATGGAAAGCGAATTCTTTGGTTACAAGAAGGGCTCCTTTACGGGCGCGAATACAGAGCACGATGGCTTCTTTCAGGCGGCCCATGGCGGCACCTTATTTCTTGATGAAGTAGCCGACTTACCTCTGGCTATGCAAGTCAAGCTGTTAAGAGTCATTCAGGAAAAACGCGTGAGGAAAATTGGAGACACACAGGAGAGAACTATAGATGTCCGCATTATCAGTGCTACACATCAGAAATTAAGCGAATGTGTGGAAAATGGAAAATTTCGCCAGGACCTTTATTACCGTTTGAACGTCATTGAATTACGAATGCCTCCATTACGTGAAATGCGCGAAGATATTCCGCTCATTACCAATGCCATTCTCAAGAAATTATGCCGGACAAATGGAAGAATGCCTTGTAGCCTAAGCAAAGAGGCCCTCACCGCATTAATCAACCATGATTTCCCGGGTAATGTACGTGAACTTGAGAATATTCTGGAACGCACGCTGGCATTGTGTCCAGACAATAAAATTGAGCTGAATGAATTACAGCTAACACCTATGGAGGCTTCTCAAAATACGACTGCTTCATCACAAACAGTTCCTGTCGAGCATAGATTACCACTTCAAGATTATCTGGATAGATTAGAAAAAGAATCCATTATGACAGCGCTGGAGAAAAGCAGGTATAATCGCACCGCTGCCGCCAAGCTACTGGGGATTACGGTCAGATCGATGCGCTATCGAATGGAAAGATTGGGCATCAATCAAGAAAAATAGAATGCTTAACAGCATTGGAATTATTTCAGTTTTCAGGCAATACACACTTTCTCAATGACTTTTGATGCCCCGAATCATTACAGGCCCTGCTTCAGGATCATCTGGTTACAGCATAAAGCATATTCAGCCTTAACAAACGAATCACGATACTGAACGCATAGCCTTTGTTAGCTGCTTTTATCTATACTTTCCCTTTCTGTTTATTTTCTACTGATGCCATGTACTGATCAATCATCGACTGATTACAGCAATGAACTGAAATAAAAAGAAGGAAGAACGGCTATTTTATGATCGACCAGAATAATAAAAACTTGAATGCCTATTATTAGGTTGCTTACCAGAAGATCACGTAGCATTAAATTTTCGCAAACACACGATCATCCGATTTATTCTTGGTCGCTCATAACAATATTGAGAGCCAGAGCGCGGCCTGCTCATTACATCATTCGATTATCCGTAATTTCATCCATTCAACCCATACATAACCACAGAGATACGATTGAATTCAATGAGAAATATTATGATATCTATCTACGCATCTTCTGATATCTGTTTGAAATAAAAACAGACTTAAAGCGACTGACAGATCCGCGTCCTTACATTATGTTCATTCCGGAAAAATGGGCCAGGCACGGGACGATTCATCACCCAACTTATTCTCTAAAGTAAATTAAATTGTATTATGAAAATCACTTTTTTATCATTCCTGCTGATCACTATTCTAATCGCACTCTATGACTCATTAGACAAAACAGAGGAGCGTTATAGCCGCAAAGACTGGCCACACTGGATCGACTCAGATCGTGATTGTCAGGATACGCGCCAAGAAATACTGATCGCTACCAGCAAGGCCCCCGTTCGATTTAAGAATGCTCGGCGCTGCACCGTCACACATGGCCAATGGTATGATGTTTATACTGGGAAGGTATTTACCAGAGCAAGCGACGTGGATATTGATCATATCGTGCCATTAGCCCATGCACACCGCCATGGCGCGAGCAATTGGACAAAAGCCCAACGTAGCGCATTTGCCAATGATTTCGAAAATTTACTCGTAGTCGATGATTCAACGAATCAAGCCAAATCAGATAAAGCACCCCATCAATGGATGCCACCTCAGAAATCTTATTGGTGCGAATATGGGGACCGCTGGAAACACATCAAAACCAAATATGAGTTACGTTATGGTATCCAGGAGCAGGTAGCCTTGACTGTGTTAGCTACAACCTGCGAAACCTTTGCCCATATCCTAACCCTACTTTAGAACACAGGGTAACCTTGTGAGTATATTAGCGATAATCTGCTCCCGATCCAAAGGCACAGCGGCATTCAACGAAAAACTGCCTGAATTCAGGTATTGTTACCATGCTGAGATTATTCAGTAAAGTATCACTATATAAGAACCACAACGATTGTCGGCCGCATCTATTCCGGATATATGATATCCGGAATAGATTGAGCCCAACCTGAAGACCTTATCCCCAGTGATTACACAATAAAACAATTACCATAACAATTGACATGGTCATATTCAATGCCCTGAATATTTTGCCACATAGCCATCAAAGTTGATTTCTTCAGGATTATTACGGTAATGACACGGAATCCGAATTTAAACGGCTACTCAACCGCTGTATCTTCCTTCCCGGAAGCATTACATCCATCAATAAATGCCTGCCGCTCAGCTTCGCTATTAAAATGTGGCAACACTTTTTCCATTCCTGACGGTGAACAGTTGATTGTACTTGGCTCTGGAACCTCACTGCCACAGCCAATCAAAGCAATACTCAGACCGACAATCAACACCATATATTTATTTATATTCACTTGAATTCTTCCTTCTAAAAAATCATCAATAACGCTTTATTTATACCGTCAATTTATCAATAACTCGGTACAAGTTTAAGCATAGACGCCTAAGCAGCTGATTCTACCTGCACCCCCACTACCTTAGCAAACCGGTATTGGTCTTAGCTGAGAATTGTCCTCATCAATTTATTTATATCTACGGCACTGTAGCCGACTCTGTTGCAAAGAACATAGCGACAAGTGAGATGTTGTATCAATTATGGTCTGGCGCGTAATTCAATCGTGCGATAGACCCATGTAATTCTGTGTGTGGCTTGTATGTTGCCATAAGCCGCCGGCACGGTGCCAATATTGGCCTGTAGACCATTCATGACCAGTTCGAATGCTGTGTAACTCCAGGTCTCATCCGGCTCAAGCAATCCATCGTTGTTATTGTCGCTCCCGGTAAACTTGATGGCAGCGATCCGGTCATCGGTAATTGGATTAGGCATGCTAAACCTGACGTAAGCGACTATTTATCGCGGACGCTTATCAGGTTGCAAGTACATGATTATAAACTGAGAAATCACATTTACCAACAAGGCGACGGAAACCATTCCAACCATGATCAGTATAATTTAATCGCGTATTTTTATCGGCTTGGTGAACTTCAAGCGACGGTAGACGGCTTGTTTGAATTTGCCAGAAACAGGGGTGAGTTTAATTCTACGCCGTTAGATTGGGAAGGCTTCCGCAATGCGCATCTCAGCCTGGATATTTTGGTCGATGAAATCCACATTGACGACAAAATGAACTGAGTAGTATTTACCAAGCATTTACCAAGCAGCTCATCGTAAAAATACGTGTTAAAACACATAACCATGCGTTTCAGCATGCCAACTATATATACGCTCCATAAAATAAAAAGCACTTAGTCAAAAATGATCTAAGTGCTTTTTTTATCTGGTGGCCAAGGGCGGAATCGAACCACCGACACAAGGATTTTCAGTCCTCTGCTCTACCGACTGAGCTACTTGGCCTTAAGCATTGCATTATTAATCAGATTAATGCAGTAAGTCATTGATTATATTATGTGGTGCGCCCGGCAGGATTCGAACCCACGACCCCTTGGTTCGTAGCCAAGTACTCTATCCAACTGAGCTACGGGCGCAAATCATACATAAGCTGATCTAGCTTTTCAGCAGGTCATCTAATCAACAGACGAGATTATATCAGACTGAAGTAAAAAGCGGGATTCGAACATTCTTTATTTTTACTATTCGCTTATTAATTATAATTATTAAGCGTACAGAATCCTTTTCTTTCCACACGTTCACGCTGTATTCAACAATCATTCTACGTCATCTACGATCTAGACATAGCTGCAAACTGATTTCGGAGGCGATAATGGTGTATTTAAGGCCATTTGTCAAGAAAAAGTCATTAAATTAGCAATTTCTATCTCGAGCGATTCAATTATTTTCCTTTAAAACTCCTAATCAATATACTCAGGTTTTCTCTGGCTCCGAGTTTTCCTTTAATTTTGCTCCCGTTTCATCCTGAAATAACATATTCTGCTAATAGCGGCTGTTACCGGGAATCTTGGGCGTTGTACACACCACATCCGCATTTTGTGCACGATGTCGTAATGCATGATCCATTAACACCAACGCCAGCATGGCCTCGGCTATCGGTGTTGCGCGAATACCCACACACGGATCATGTCGGCCGTGCGTTTCTACAATTACAGACTGGCCACTCTTGTCAATCGAACGACGTTCCAAACGAATACTGGATGTCGGTTTAATCGCAATATTAGCAGTAATTGCCTGACCGGTAGAGATGCCACCCAGTATGCCTCCCGCATTGTTGCTCAAAAACCCGGCTGGCGTCATTTCATCTGAGTGTTCGGTTCCTGTTTGCATAACACAGGCAAATCCCGCACCGATTTCCACACCTTTTACTGCATTAATCGTCATCATGGCATAGGCAATTTCTGCATCCAATCTGTCATATACTGGTTCCCCCCAACCCACCGGGACGCCTTCAGCGACAACACTGATTTTTGCACCCACCGAATCGCCGGATTTACGCAACTTATCCATAAACGCTTCCAATTCAGGGACACAATCGATATCAGCCGCAAAGAATGGATTCTGATTCACCATATCCCATTGCCTAAATGGAATCACAATAGGTCCCAGCTGTGCCATATAGCCGCGTATTTTTACGCCAAATTTTTCATATAGCCATTTTTTAGCAATCGCCGCTGCTGCTACCCGCACGGCCGTTTCACGAGCAGAAGATCGCCCGCCGCCACGATAGTCTCGTATCCCATATTTCTGCCAATAAACGTAGTCAGCATGCCCGGGGCGAAAAACATCCATGATTTTACTGTAATCTTTACTGCGTTGATCTTCATTACGAATCAACAGCGCTATCGGCGTGCCCGTTGTTCTGCCTTCGAAGATGCCAGAAAGAATCTCTACCGTATCGGATTCGCGTCGCTGTGTCACATGGCGAGAGGTCCCGGGTTTACGTCTATCCAGTTCCAGCTGAATATCTTCAACAGATAATTCCAGTCCTGGCGGACAGCCATCCACTACACAACCAATCGCAGGGCCGTGAGATTCACCGAAAGAAGTGACACTAAAAATTTCACCGAACGTATTACCCGACATACTCTTTTTCTCATTAAGCTAATCTGGTGAGTCTAACATATGAACGTGCGCTTTTCCTTATCCTGTCCAAACCCAGGCTTGATGCTCGAATCTGTATTTTGAATGAAGTTCTTTCAGAGAATTGCATCGATAGGTAAAATATACGCTTTTATACCAAACAAGAAAAGCCATAAGCATTTTAGATAAATATTGCCATAATCTCTTTTAATGAATCGAACGCTTGGCAGATTACCGGTCTGTAGTAACAGACAGACGCGTTCCACATCATAAAATATATCGCATCAAAATCTGGAGTTTGAATGAATTCAGCGCATGTAAAAGAATTTCTAAAGCAATTACAGGAAAATATCGTTAAGGAATTAGAACAAATTGATGGTAAATCTTTTTACCAGGATCGGTGGGAACGTTCAAAAGGCGGCGGCGGAATCAGCTGCGTCATAGAACAAGGTAATGTTTTTGAACGTGGCGGCGTTAATTTCTCTTATGTATTCGGTGGTGGATTACCTGCATCTGCTACAGCGGCACGGCCTGAATTATCCGGACGTTCATTTGAAGCAATGGGGGTCTCACTGGTACTCCATCCACGCAATCCATACGCGCCCACCGTCCATATGAATGTGCGTTTTCTGGAGGCCCATAAAGCAGGCACTGATTCTATCTGGTGGTTTGGGGGCGGCATGGATTTAACGCCTTATTATGGCTATACGGAAGATGCCATACATTTTCATCAAACGTGCAAGAACGCCCTCCAGCCTTTTGGAGATGACTACTACCCACGTTATAAGAAATGGTGCGATGAATACTTTTATCTGAAACATCGCCAGGAACCACGAGGAATTGGCGGCATCTTTTTTGATGATCTCAATCAACCTGACTTTAATACCTGCTTCAATCTGACCAAAAGTGTAGGCGAGCATTTACTGGTCGCTTATACGCCCATACTGACGCGACGCCTGAATATTCCTTTTGGCGAACGTGAGCATGATTTTCAGGCATATCGACGTGGACGTTATGTTGAATTCAACCTGGTGTGGGACCGGGGAACACTATTCGGATTACAATCCGGTGGACGAACCGAATCCATTCTCATGTCTCTACCGCCCACGGTCAAGTGGCGTTATGACTGGAAACCGCAAGCCGGTAGTGCTGAAGATAAACTCTACACTGACTTTTTAATCGGCAAGGACTGGATATAGTCGGTTTCAATTTAGCAGCGGAAATACTGCCATGATGAATGACCTGGCTACTTACCCGTAAGTAACCTTACACCCGTGCCAGGCCATCCTAGCATGAGCCTGGTACACCAGTGAAAATAGATAGCGCAGATTACACGGTTATTCTGTGCGTAACCACATTCGCATCGTCATACCACTTTGTTGTTATTGATCGCTTGTGAGCGTAACCGGCACATCATCTGTCGGTGGAGCTAAATAGTGCGTAATGGCAATGAATTGTTTAACCGACAAATTCTCAGCACGTAATCCCGGGTCAATTTCAAGTTTCGCGAAATCGGCTGGCTTTAAATAATGATGTAAGGTATTGCGCAACGTTTTGCGTCTTTGCGAGAATGCAGCCGCCACTACCTGGGCAAAGAGCGTCTCGTTTCCGGCCATCATAACCGGCTGTCGGAATGGAAGCAAACGCACAATCGCTGATTCTACTTTGGGTACAGGATCAAAAGATTCGGGCGGAACAATAAAAGCCTGCTCCATTTCAAAACGATATTGCAACATGACTGAAAGCCGACCATATTCCGATGTACCAGGTTCAGCGACCATGCGCGCTACTACCTCTTTTTGCAGCATGAAATGCATATCAGCAATGAATTTTGAATACTGACTCAGATGGAAAAGAAGAGGTGTCGAAATATTGTAAGGCAAATTACCTACTACACGCAGCTTGTTTCCCAAGAGAGAGAAGTCAAATTTTAGGGCATCGGCTGAGTAAATGGTCAATCTATCCGGGAGAAATTCACTCTCCAGTCTAGCAACAATATCACGATCCAGCTCTATCACATACAAGTGATCCAATAACTGTAATAATGGCCGAGTCAATGCGCCGAGCCCGGGACCAATTTCAACCAGTCGATCGTCTGATTGTGGATAAATGACATCAATAATATTCGATATTATCTGTGTATCAACCAGAAAATTCTGGCCGAAACGTTTACGAGGGATATGACGCGTCATTTGCTTAGATTCCAATTAAACTCTGTCAATGCCGGATATTGCTCGCCTGTCTAGCAAGCAGAAATTCTGTTACAACCATGCAGTCTACCATCGCTTGATCTTGTCCGATAAAACTATCGTGTAGCCCACCATTAATCACCGCAGTCGTAAAAATAAGCAACGTCACACGCTGCCTGCGTTATACATCACCCTTGCCCAAAAAAATGCCGAATTGAAAAAAGCTGACGCAAATCATGACAGTATGTCAGATATCTTTTAAAGGAACTTTCTTGAATAAAACAACTCAAATAAGTATCTGTAAAAAAACAGATAATTGTTATTGTTTGAGAGGGGGAGGAAAATAGCCATGAAAGCTTTGAAAACCAGTACTTGTTAAGGGTTATTAAATTTTTTAGATACTTTTAGCGAGTAGCTGGGGCTGTCTTAAGTTTCGTCAGTCCAGATAAATGGACTGGTGATTTTTTTGTCTCTAATTCTTGAGTTTACTCATAAATTCTTGATTATTTGCAAAAAGGAACTGGTTTCATGTTTTATACAACTAAAGCATCGGACCGGATGGAGGTCAGTGGTTTTATGTTTACAACTAAAGTGTTTACAAATAAAGTAGATAATAAAGCATTGGATCGGACAGAGGTCAGCAGCACTACCTATGATATGTCAGAGTGGTACGATTCCAAATATTATAAATTGGGTCTTCTCCCTATACTGGGAATAGCCATATTCTGGGTCTGGTTTCAGCGTACGTATGCCTATTCGCATGGAATGGATTCAATGGAGCCCGAATTTGACCGAATCTGGTTGGGTCTCTGGCGTTTCCACATGGTACTTTGGCCTACCGTAGCCCTTGTCGTCTGGGGCTGGGTGTGGAAAACACGCGACAGTGAGGAACAGCTGGCCAGCCTGACAGTAAAACAGGAGATAAAGCGGTATTTTTATTTCCTCATGTGGTTAGGCACCTATCTGTTCGCTGTTTACTGGGGGTCAAGTTTCTTCACCGAACAGGATGCTTCATGGCACCAGGTGATCATTCGTGACACTAGTTTCACTCCCAGTCATATACCATTGTTCTACGGCGCATTTCCGATGTATATCATCATGGCCATAGCGACCTATCTGTATGCAAATACACGATTACCGCTATATGCAAAGGGCACCTCATTCCCCTTGGTAATGGCCATAGCAGGGCCAGTGATGAGTCTGCCTAACGTCGGTTTGAACGAGTGGGGTCATGCCTTCTGGTTCATGGAAGAACTCTTCAGCGCACCGTTACATTGGGGCTTCGTGGTACTGGCTTGGGCGGCTTTGTTTTCCGGTGGTGTTGCCATCCAAATCATAGCTCGTTTTTCCAATCTTTTGGATGTGCAATGGAATGGGCAAAGCAGAGTCATCCTTGATGATGTTTTTAAATCGAAATTGTAACGTAGTAATGTAGTTCTCCGCCCTCCGCCTCGCAAGGGGCGGAGTTCAATATACGATAACATCAAACCAACATCAAAAGAAACCACAAGTTAGTCAAGAATCTTTCTCATGAAATAGACATCCGCATGTTCTTATTCACAGCTAATGTAATTGCCATTGAAATAGCCGCCAGCAGGCTACCTGAATCTGCCCGGCCGGTTGCGGCCAGGTCCAGCGCAGTCCCATGATCCACTGAAGTTCGAATAATCGGCAGCCCCAATGTGACATTGACACCTGTCCCAAAACTGGCATATTTAAGTACCGGC
Source organism: uncultured Nitrosomonas sp. (assembly GCA_965369175.1). Classification (GTDB taxonomy): domain Bacteria; phylum Pseudomonadota; class Gammaproteobacteria; order Burkholderiales; family Nitrosomonadaceae; genus Nitrosomonas. The sequence continues at coordinate 130,901 of CBDUPR010000001.1, read as the reverse complement.
AAACCCTGATCATGATACATAGCAAAAATACAATCATAATTACTGAGTTGTAGCGGATTGAATAATGTATCAGCCGGCATGGGGCCAACAAGCTTCATCCCCTCTTGGCGCAATTTATTCAGTACCGGAATGATGATATCGATTTCTTCACGACCCAGATGACCTGACTCACCTGCATGTGGATTCAATCCTGCTACAGCGATACAAGGATCAGCAATCATAAAGCGTTTAATCAGATCATGATAAATAATGCCTAACTGATTTTCCAATTTCTCAAAAGTAATCGCTGCAGCAACTGTGCTAAGTGGCAAATGTGTAGTCGCTAATGCTACACGCATATTGCCTCCCACCAGCATCATGACTACCCGACTGTCCGTTAATTGTGCTAAATATTCCGTATGTCCGGTAAAAGCAAAACCGGCATCATTGATAATGCCTTTATGTACCGGTGCGGTAACCAGTGCATCAAATTCACCGCTACAGCAGCCTTCAGTGGCATACTTAAGTGTTTCCAAGACATAGCGGGCATTTGCTGGATCCAGTTTACCCGGTTGTACGGGTCGGCTTAATGGAACATGTAATATCTGTAGACTGCCAGCCTGATGTGGCGTGACAGCGGAAGATTCAGCCTGAACCAAATCCAGAGGCAGCTGCAATGAACGGGCACGTGCCTGCAATAATTCGTGATCCGCAACGACTACTAATCGGCAAGGTAATGCTTGCTGTGCAATTTGCACACACAAATCAGGCCCGATTCCAGCCGGTTCACCTGCAGTCAGAATAATTGTAGGAATAGAATGGAGTTTTGTCATCATATTTTGGTCAGTGATCTTCTATTCGATACTCTACATAGGCTTGATCGCGTAATTGCTGCAACCAATCCTGGATCACAACATCTGCTTTACGCGCGCGTATCGCCTGATGTGCAGTTTGTCGCTGTCGTTCAGTACTCACATCCTGAGTACGACGCTCTATCACTTGAATCAAGTGCCATCCAAAAGGAGACTCTACTGGTTCACTGATTTGCCCCGGCAACAATGCATTCATTGCTTGCTCAAACGCAGGAACCGTATCGCCCGGCGAGATCCAGCCCAGATCACCACCTGATGAGGCACTGGCATCTTCAGAGTGAAGCTTCGCTATTTCTGAAAAACTGGCTCCATTATCAATACGCTTCTTAAGCTGAATGATCTGCTCCATCGCATCGCTTTTAGCAGTCAATTCGCTGACTTTTATCAGTATATGACGTGCATGAGTCTGATCGATAATAACAACAGGCACCTCCTGCGCACGTCGCTCAAGCAGTTTAAAAATATGAAAGCCCGCTGGACTCTGAATGATTGGAGTTAACTCATCTGGTTGCAAAGGTGCCAGTAATTCAGCAAACTTTGGCCCCATCTGAGCAATCGGACGCCAGTCAAGTATACCGCCCTGCATGGCATCAGCGGCATCAGAAAATTCAGCGGTAACCTGCGCAAATTCGGCACCCTCTTTTAATCTTCCCAGTGCCATTTCTGCACGTTCTCGCCTTTTTTCAATCTGAGCCGGGTCCATCCGCTCAGGAATACGTATCAGAATATGGGCAATTCGGTATTCTTCATTATCAATAGCAGACGTTTCCTGCGTACGGATAAAATTATCAACCTCTCTCTCAGTAATATTTATCTGTTTATTAATCTCACGTTCTTTCAGTCTGACCATAATCATTTCATCACGAACCTCTTGACGGAATCTACTGAAATCTATTTTGTCACGCTCGAGCACGTCATAAAATTCCTGTACAGATAATTTATTTTCCTCAGCGATCCGATGAATCGTCTCATCGAGCTCACTCTCATTAATTGACAAGCCAACCTCTTTGGCGCGTTGCAGCTGTATTCGTTTGACAACCACACTTTCAAGAATCTGATCCGCAAGCACATCACGATCAGGCGGTTGCACACCCTGTTGTAGTAACTGATTGATGCCGGCTTCAATAGCATCATCTAATTCCCGCTGTGTAATCACCTCCTCGTTCACAACCGCCACAATCCGGTCAATCGCAACCACGCCACGAATCGTGTCTGCCTCTTGCGCAACAACACTCGTCATTGCGGACACAGTCACCACGACAAAAATATAGAGAAACAATTTCATATGCATAAAGCCAATCAATAATCAAATAACACGTTATGTGATCCATCAAAAGTAATTTGTCTTCATTGAATTCAATTAATTCAATCGACACAAACTTACCTTTGTTTTATTTATTAATGAATGCTGCTATAACCGGGAATATTTTGTTGTAGTACACGTAATGGATTCGTACCGATTTCCATCAAGCCTTTTAACTCAAGTTGAACGAAAAACGCAGTAGATGTTTTTTGTGTAGCGGTAGTCAGTCTCTGCAGCACAACACGCAGTGCCCAGCAACAAGAATTGTATTCCAATCCAGCCAGTCCGGCCAGAATTTTATCATCCCGAAGAGAGTAGTTAACACCCGCCACACCGTGCAAGCCGCCGGATATCGGCCATTGCGTTGAAGCATCAACTTGCTCCAACACATCACGTGTAAAGCGATAACCCAGATTCACCACCTTACCTAATTCAGGCTGATAACTCAAACCAGTCCGTATTTTTTCGGTACGCAGTTCATTTTCATCAAGCTGTATATTCGTATCAGCACTGATTTCCGGTGTAAGACGCCCTGAAAGAGCCGCAATAAAATCCGCACGCCCGCTGGTTACCTGTGGCGAGCTCAATGTCACATTGCGATCTATAAAACGGAACTGCTGACCGATTGCGATACGTAAGCGCTCAATACCTGTTCCTGGTTCAAGTAAACGGGATGTCAGTGCTAGTGTAATCTGATTGGCATCATTAATGCGGTCACTACCACTGAATCGGTTTTCAGTCAGCATTTGCGCAAAACTGAAATCGGATTCAGCAGAATCAAAATTAGGTAATTGACTTTGATCCTTAAAGGGCACGTAGACATAAAAAGCACGGGGTTCCAGGGTTTGAATAAATGTCTTGCCGCTAAACGCTGTTTCGCGATCAAACACAACACCACTATCCAGACTCAATATAGGAATAGTTCGATCTGTATTCTCACCTCTTAATTCAGTCGAAGAAGACAGATTATAACGCGTATAGTGCAATCCAATCTTGGGTGTAAGGTAGCCGAATGCATTACGCAAAGGAACACTGACATTAGGAAACAATGTCAAGCGCTGACCATCCACCAGCGTTGGGTGAGAAAAATTCGTCCAGCTACTATTGAAGTCAAAATCAACGCCCGCCACATTACGCTTAATTGCAGTCAAGGATAACTGTGGTAAACGCTTATAAGGAGAAATAATCACTGCACGCGGATCTTGAAGTGTCTGGAAGCGTTGCACCATCGCACTAAAACCAAGCACCCCACCCACACCAAGATCACCATGGTAGGATACAACACCTTGCTGCAATAAGTTCGTTCGACTGGTTTGTGCCAGATTGTTAGCCAGATCCCGGAAAAAAAGGTCATCTGAGACGCTGTTGTAATTCAGGTTACTGCTCCAGCCTTTACCCAGATACTGAGAATGCATGAATGAAATACCGTAACGAGTTTGATTCGTATCCAAATCATCCGGCAAGACATCAGCCAGCACTTGCCCCATAAAGCTATTGCCCATATAACGCAGCTCGTTATTCACCATAATGCCACGTTTAGTCATCAATCTCGGCGCAATAGTTGCATCAATATTTGGCGCAATGTTCCAATAAAACGGTAGAGCCAGATCACCCCCGCTTCTTGCCGTATTACCAAAAATAGGCGCCAGCATGCCCGTTTTTCGCTTGCCATTGTATGAAAAGTTCATCCAGGGCAAATACAATATCGGCACATCCTTGAAGCGAACACTGACATTACGGGCCGTGCCAACTTCCTCATCGTTATTAATTTCCAGATCATCGGCTCGTATATACCAATCATCATTACCCACTGGACAAGTAGTATAGCTACCCTGTTTTAAGCGATAATTATCATCTCCTTCAAATAACAGGAGACTACCAGTACCGCGCCCACTCCCGTCTTTCATATGATAGATCGGTTGAGATAGATGACCTATCTCGGTTTCTAAATTTAACTGAAGATCTGTTCCTTCCAAAGTATCTCTAGCGCGTTCAAGACGGACATGACCTTCGGCCTCAGTATCTTCGGTATCCTGAAAATATTTCATACGATCAGCTGAGATAGACTGATCTCCACGACGCAATTTCGCATCTCCCACAGCCTCTATTTCTTGTTTATAGTAACCATGGATACGATCCGCATCAATAAATATCGGCTTTCTCTGAGGTGTCGTGATCGGTGTTAGTGAGTCCGGCTCTTTTCCTGGCTCAGGCGATGATTTATCAGCAAATACATTTAATGAGATCAATAAAGAAATAAAAAGAAACGATGCGGATCGGAATAGTTGTGTTTTCATCATTAGCATGTTAATTCTGGAAGCAAGGGGGTCAATCCAAAAATATTATTCCCACGATTTCCAGTTTTATTATTCCGATTTTTATCATTATTAGGCGTTTATCTAACTCAAGATTAGACGACGCGCGAGCAAGAGGAATCGCTTCCATCGTTTCAATTTTTGTCATCATATAGATGATAGTAGTCCACCGACGCATTAACCCGTATTCATTCCTCACATGCAGATTGGAATCCGACGGATTTTTAAAATGGTGGATACCTTCTCGAGAAAATATATTTGCAGGTACACATGATGAATACAGGCTATTGTACTATTTCTCTGCTCATATTTCACATTAAGACAATGCTTAAAGTACAAAAAAATAGTTCCAAATTATCCATAAAAACATTGCATCTGGAATCCGGGTATATTATCTCAATATCATCCAGACCACTATCGTTCATTTTTCGCTAAACACAATCAACTCAAAAGTGATATCCAACTGTTCTATAATAGATTTAATATCCTGCTTCTTATTCCTGTACAAGTACGACAGACTTGCCCAGTTAGGGCGACTGCTGCCCGAATTGATTCGTTCGAGCCCTATCACACTGTAAAATCAAAATACATGAACCATGCTTTCTTAGCATTACTATTTTTTTATGCTTAATCTTGATTCAATTTTTTCTGCCGGTGGCGTACTTTCCCGCTGTATAGTAGGGTATCGCCCACGCACACAACAACTGCAAATGGCGCAGACAATTGCGGACACCATAGCGAACAACCGTGTTCTTGTCGCAGAAGCCGGTACAGGAACAGGTAAAACCTTTGCTTACCTGGTGCCTGCCCTGTTAGCCGGGGGCAAAGTAATCATCTCTACAGGAACCAAAACACTACAGGACCAGCTTTTCAGCCGTGATCTTCCAACGATACGGGCGGCACTTAAGGTACCCGTCACTGTTGCACTGCTAAAAGGACGGGCTAATTATATATGTCATTACCATCTTGAAAAAACTTTACAAAGCCAGGATGTCCGTTTCTCCAGCCGAGATGAGGTACGGTTTCTGGGCTTAATAGCGGATTATGCAAATATCAGCAAACATGGGGACAAAAGCGGTCTCAGCAAAATACCGGAAAATGCAGAAATCTGGCAGCAGGTAACCTCTACACGAGAGAACTGCCTTAATTCAAGTTGTCCGAGCTTCAAAAAATGTTTCGTAATGGAAGCACGTAAAAAAGCGTTATCCGCAGACATTCTTGTGGTTAATCACCATTTGTTTTTTGCCGACGTCATGCTGCGGGACGAAGGTTTATCAGAATTGTTGCCCGCCTGCAATACAGTTATTTTTGATGAAGCACATCAATTGCCGGAAACAGCCCGCCTATTTTTCGGGGAATCGATTAGTACTGGCCAATTATTAGATCTTGCACGAGATGTTAAAGTTGAAGCATTACAAAGCGCCGGAGATTTTACGGATCTACCTATTGCCATTGCCTCAATGGAAAAAGCGGCGCGTGATTTACGTCTGGCCATTACGCATGAGAATACGCGCCTCCCATTCGCTGCGGTTATACGAAATCCTGATTTTGGTAAGGCGCTGGATATCCTGGTGGATAAACTGGTGGTGCTAACAGGCATGCTAAAAAATCAGGCAGAACGTTCCGAAGGACTAGAAAACTGCTGGCAGCGTGCAACTGATCTCTTAAACCGTATCAAACACTGGAACAGTCAAGTCGAAACAGATGAGTTTGTTCGCTGGCTGGAGGTATTCAGTCACACACTGCAGTTTAATGCCACACCGTTATCAATTGCAGAGATTTTCAATAAACAATTAATTGCATCGCCACGCGCCTGGATATTTACTTCGGCTACCTTATCCATTAAAAAGAATTTCTCTCATTATAACGATGAAATGGGATTGGCAGTGGCTCAATCCGTTTGCTGGGATAGTCCCTTTAATTTTTCCGAGCAGGCATTGCTTTATGTCCCCCCCAATATGCCAGAACCCAGTAACAAGCTCTATACTGATTATGTAGTCAAAGCAGCTATGCCTGTCTTGCGAGCCAGCCGGGGTCGTGCTTTTTTCTTATGTACGAGTCTAAGGGCGATGCAACGCGTATATGAATTATTATTGGCCGCATTAAAACAAGAACAATGCGACTTCCCTGTATTACTGCAAAGCCAAGGCTCCCGTTCAGACATGCTCGCGCGTTTTCGGCAGACAGATCATGCGATTCTAATTGGCAGCCAATCATTTTGGGAAGGTGTCGATGTGCGTGGTGAAGCGTTATCGCTGGTTGTCATTGACAAGTTACCCTTTGCCTCACCCGATGACCCGGTGCTTTCGGCACGTATTGAGAAAATTAATAGTGAAGGGCGAAACGCTTTTATGGAGTATCAATTACCCCGCGCTGTCATCAACCTGAAGCAGGGTGCGGGACGATTGATTCGTGATGAAAATGATCGGGGGGTGCTCATGATCTGTGATCCGCGCCTCACTACCAAGTCTTATGGCAAACAGATCTGGCAAAGCTTGCCACCAATGAAACGCACCCGACAATTATCTGAAGTTGAAGCATTCTTTTCTATCGCTGATTCCATTTGACACGCCTCCTGTCCTTAAGGGACGAGGAGTCCTGCTAATTTTCATGGCGGCCGGTGTTTTGTAACATGGCAGCATAAAACAGATAATCAAAATCGAGAAATCACCTGGGACGCAGTACAAGTCCTGGGTCCCGATAACAGCGGGTACCGCTTTTCTCAAAAAACCCGCCTTTTGAACAGTAAAGAGTCTTAGTAATATCGGCCATTATTCTATTCGCTTCGCGTGATCTTTTTTATTGACTTGATTAGCCAGATATAACCAGGTTTGCATAACACTATCAGGATTAAGCGAAAGATTCTGGACGCCTTCCTCCATTAGCCAATTAGCCAAATCAGGATGATCCGATGGCCCTTGTCCACAAACGCCAATATATTTATTGGCCTTTAAACATGCTTGAATTGCCAGATGCAGCAGAATCTTGACCGCTGGATCACGCTCATCAAAAGATGCGGAGACAAGACCGGAATCGCGATCGAGTCCAAGGGTGAGCTGGGTAAGATCGTTTGAACCGATTGAAAAGCCATCAAAATATTGCAAGAATTCGTCAGCAAGTAATGCATTGGAAGGAACTTCACACATCATGATCAAACGTAAGCCCTGTTCACCCCGTTTCAGACCATTCTCTTCCAGCAATGCTATAACCTGCCTGGCCTCAGCCAATGTCCGTACGAATGGAATCATAATTTCCACATTGGTTAAACCCATTTCATTACGAACTTTTTTAAGCGCCTCACATTCCAATTTAAAACAATCACGAAAGCTTTCAGCAATATAACGCGAAGCGCCTCGGAAACCGAGCATCGGATTCTCTTCGCTGGGTTCGTAATCTTTTCCACCAATAAGATTCGCATATTCATTGGATTTAAAATCTGACAAGCGCACAATCACCGGTTTCGGAAAGAACGCAGCTGCCAGCGTTGCAATACATTCTGTGAGCTTATCAACATAAAAACGCACCGGATTACTATATCCTATACTACATTTTTCGATGGCTTGCTTCAGCTCTATTGGAGTATCAGGATAAGCGAGTATAGCCTTGGGATGAACCCCAATCATACGGGCAATAATAAACTCTAGCCGCGCTAAACCGATGCCATCGTTCGGCATCCGTCGTAGATCAAATGCCAGGCCTGGATTACCAATATTCATGCTGATTTTGACAGGCGATTGCGGCATGGAGTCTAATACCAGTTCCGTGATTTCAACTTCTAACGCACCGTCATAAATATTACCTATATTCCCTTCTGCACAAGAAACAGTAACCATCCGCCCTTCAGCCAGCACGCTGGTCGCATTACCACAGCCGACAACAGCTGGAATACCCAGCTCACGCGCAATAATCGCCGCATGACAAGTACGCCCGCCTCTATTCGTAACGATTGCTGCTGCGCGCTTCATTACGGGCTCCCAATCCGGATCTGTCATATCCGTTACCAGGGTATCTCCTTCTTCTACGCACGACATTTCCTCGGGATTCAAGATCAAGCGTACCCGCCCACTCCCTATTTTCTGACCAATCGCATATCCAGAGACCAGAATTTCCGATTTATTTTTTAGCTGGTAGCTCTCCAACCGTTCCAGGCTGGCTCGAGACTGTACTGTCTCCGGTCGAGCCTGCAGAATATAAAGCTTGCCATCAAGGCCATCTTTTCCCCATTCAATATCCATCGGCCTTTGATAATGTTCCTCGATAACCAGCGCATGGCGGGCCAATTCTTCTACTTCCTTGTCCGTGATCGAGAACTGGGCACGCCTGATTTCTTCCACATCATGGGTACTCACCGTACGTTGCGTGCCATCATTCTCGGCGTATTGTATTTGGATCAGCTTTGTGCCCAGATTACGTTTAAGTATGGCAGGCTTACCTTGTTTCAATGTAGGTTTATATACATAGAATTCATCCGGGTTTACAATGCCTTGAACAACAGCCTCACCAAGCCCATAGGATGCCGTAATAAAAACAACTTGATCGAATCCGGATTCAGTATCCAGTGTAAACATAACACCTGAAGCACCCAGATCGCTTCGAATCATCCGTTGCACCCCAGCCGATAGTGCCACGTCAGCATGCGCAAATCCATGATGAACACGATACGAAATCGCACGATCATTATAGAGCGAAGCATATACAGATTTAACGGCTGTCAATAAGCTATCCAGGCTAGTAATATTCAGAAATGTTTCTTGCTGTCCTGCAAACGAAGCATCCACCAAGTCTTCAGCAGTAGCTGACGAGCGCACCGCTACGGAAATATCGCGTGTTCCTGCGCTGATCAGCATTTTCTCATAAGCGGCACTGATTTCTGCTTGCAGGCGCTGTGGCAAGGAAATCTCCATAATCCATTTCCGAATCTGAGTACCCGTTCGACTCAATAGCGCAACATCATTCACATCTAATGGTGCCAGTATTTCTTCAATACGTTGAGCCAGATTATCTTGTGCAAGAAAATCTCGGTACGCATGGGCTGTAGTAGCAAAACCATCCGGCACCCGCACACCGGTCCCGGATAGCTGGCTAATCATTTCGCCCAGTGAAGCATTCTTGCCTCCCACACTATTTGCATCAGTCATACGTAGCTCATCAAACCAGGCAATATATTTTACTGAGCTCATCTCTGTCTCCTAAGAAAATATCGATTTAGTCCAACACCTTATTGCAGGCATAAATAGCTAAAAACCGGCGTAACAAAACCCGGAATGAGGGAATCACCAGGAAGTCATTCATGGGACTGTCTCGTAATGTAGGATTTGCCTGTTTTTTTACTATACAACTTATTGATTGTTAACACCTGAAATTTTGGAAAATGCTATTACGAGACAACCCCATTTATGATGCAACCCGTGAATCACGAAATCATGTGCCAGTTCATTTTCGACCGACTTGCTGATACGGTTCGCGCTTTCTATAAAAGTTAAAACTGATTCACTAATATGATTAGAAAATAACCGGAAAGCAGGCTAGTGATCAAGGCAAGCACAGCATAGCAACGAAATTTTTCAGACAATTTTTTCTGACTGTGCGTCGAAATAATAAAGGGGTATTGCTTATTCTTTGTATTACTCAGCGTATAGGCAGTTGGCATGTTAGATAAACGACGGTGGCGGATTTCTGCTTCCTTACTCGCTGCCTGTCTTACTTGTTCCCACTCCTGCAAATTTATTTCGCCCTTATTATCGCTGTCAAAACGCTGCAATAGCTGCTGATAGTTCTGTTTCCATTCTCGAATCACTGCCCCCATTAGCTTGTGGTGACTCGGTATCTGTCGACCTCCTCCCGAGCTTTGAAAGTGACCAAGTGCATAGACCACATCATGGATGTAGATAAATTTTTCAATATAACGATAGCGATGTCCTCGCAGAATCCGAAATATAGGATGATCATTTTTGGCACGATATCGGGGCATCTCGCTGTCACCATACCAGGTACGCGAATGTTCTGTAATTACTTCCGCACCTTGTGGATTAATGCTACAAGTGCCTGTTTTATCATCAATCTGAAACCATTGCTTACTCGTCCCCTGAGTAATTGTATGCCAATGACCGCTTTTACCGGCCTGTCTATACCGTTGCACCTTATAATCAAACCAGACACAAGGTGTACCAGAAAGCGGTGTGACCATTTCTGTCATTTCGCTACGAGACACGGTTCCAATTAATTCCACATAACCTTGTGCAGCTGAACGGATTCTTGAAGTTGGCGTATCTTCAATCAGGCGTGCTCGTTTTAAATAGTAAAATACCAGAGCAAGACATGCCAACATCATCGCAGATGCCGCCATCAAGTATAATGTGATTTCATCACTGCTGAGCGTAGCCAGCCATGAATTTACACTCACCTGAATAGCATATTCATATCAATATCCGCTTTCTCCACTTCCGAAAACTCCAACAAATCAAAAGCTTTGAATCCCATCTTGCGCGCAACCAGCACATCAGGAAATTGTTCAATTCGAATATTGCTCAGATTGGTTGATTCATTATAGAATTCCCGACGATCAGCAATACCTTGCTCTAAACCTGTAATGCGGGATTGTAAATATCGAAATGACTCGCTTGCCTTTAACTCCGGATATGACTCAGCCAGTGCAAATAAATTACCCAGACCCAGACGTAGCTGAGTCTCTGCCACACCCAGCGACTTGATGTCTGAATCTTGCCGAGCTGTGGAAACTGCGGAACGAGCCTTGATAATCGTCTCCAATGCATCTTTCTCGTAATGCATATATTGCCTGCATGTTTCAACCAGCTTGGGTAATTCATCATGACGCTGTTTCAGCAATACATCGATATTTGCCCAGGCCTTGGATACATTATGTTTTAACTGCACCAGATTGTTATAAATAAAAACGCCATAAACAAGCACAATACACAGTACTGCAACAATAACCAACGCTGAAACATCCATGGTCATAGCAATTAACCTCTAATTAGTTGCTGAGACAGATCCGATTCTCCTGACAAGCGGATAACCTCACACACAAAAAAACCAGCTGTTCTATTCCCGGCTCCTTCTTGGAAGATAACAATTTGCTCTATCATCTACTTGCGTTTTGATATACCCCTATAAAATAAGGATAGCATTCTCACAAAACCGGCGTTACAAACCATTAATCTTTATAAATCAATAAATTAAAACGACTGGAATCATTTTTTAGAAGGTTACGGATAGACATTACTTAAAGCAAGAGTGAAAGTGTAGAATAAAAAGGGGTTGCTCACATTATAAAATAACGCGCTATTTCTCCGTTTATTTACCGACCGATACCTTATTAAAGATTCTATCTAATCCAGCAGAAATAACTTATGCCAATATCAGCATGCCCGAAAATTCTCCATTAGCAATTTCTTCGAGGTAGCGTTTGGCACGGTCGCTCACACCTGCACCATGATACAAATAAGACTGTGCTGCCAGCTTAGGTGGATAATCGCTCACAGTATAACCTTGTGCCTTAATTTCTTTCGTTGAAAGAGATGACACGGTAAGTTTGCCTTTTCCCAACTTAATCACAAGCTGTTTTTTGCGATTTGTCGCCACAATGATCGCTGTATGGCGATGTTGATCAATCAGTACAGTAGGTTGCATTATTTATCATCATTAAGCATAGGGTCCCGCAATTCATAAAAAAACAGCTGATCTAAACAAACAACGTTTGTACGGCATTTAGTATCTATTCTCTGACTTTTTCCCATAGTTTCTGTAATCGTTTAGCCGATACCGGATAAGGCGTTTTTAATTCCTGGGCGAACAAAGAAATGCGCAGCTCCTCAATCTGCCAACGAAATTCAGTCAAACTGGTATCGTTGATCCCAATCTTACGGTGTTTCTCCAGACGTTGTGTATATTGCTTCCATAACAATACAATATCGGATTCATGACGTTCATCTCGCTCTGGATTTAGAGAGAATTTATCCAGGCGCATAGACATTCCTTTTAAATAACGCGGAAAATGTTGCAACCGTTCCCATTGTGTAGCACCGAGAAATCCGGGATAAATAAGATTTTCCAACTGGATACTTAATTCACTTTTTAATCTCTGATGATTCCTTCCTACCCCCGATAAACGCTCTCTGAATGATTGATATTCATTGCCGATATTTTGCATTAAGTGAATTAATGCCTCAGTTACAACGGGCAAACGCGCACGCGCACGTTGTTTCTGCGCTATAAACAGGTGCTCACTGCGCGGCAATACATCTCCCCCGATAAAGGCGCGATCAACAATGGCGGTTAACATATCTTGTTTGAGTGCATCCGGACTCATAAGAGCAGTAAATTGTAACGTTACCTGTTTTAACCCAGACAATTTTTTTTCCAGATGCTTTAAATTATCCTTAAGTTCGAAGCACAATAATCGCCGCATCCCAGCGCGCATAGACTCCTCAGCAGCGTCTCTTGTATCGAGCAGGCGAATCGCAACACGGTCTTCCTCATCCAGTAGTGTCGGATAACCAGTCAATTGTTTACCCATTCGCGTAAAAATTATTTCAACAGGCAAATCACCAAAATCCCAACGCATCACATTGTCACGTTCAATACTTACCTGTTCACCGGAATCCGGCTGAGAAAAGGTTAATTGTGCCGCCTGACCGAGCTGCGCTTGTAATTGTACAAGATTACGACTCATTGCCAGTTCTTCCCCCGCATCATCTACCACCTTGAAATTCATTAATAAATGTGGCGGCAGATCCTTATCAGTCCAGACATCCACTGGAACTGAAGTACCGGCCTTTCTTAAAATGAAGGTTGCCAGTAAATCACTGAGTGCACTGGCATTGACACCGACTTGCAGGCTTTGCAGGAATTGGGTAACCGACTCTGGCAAGGGTATTAAATAACGGCGTATCTGTTTTGGCAGCGCCTTAAAATGCCAAGTGATCTTCTCACGAATCAATCCCGGCACCAGATAGTCAAATTGCTTCACATCGAGCTGATTAAGTAGTGGCAGCGGGACACTAACCGTCACACCATCCAGCACATGCCCGGGCTCGAAACGATAGCTCAGCGGTAATTCGTCTTTACCATCCAGCTGCATATTTTCCGGAAACTGTTCTTCAGTAACACGATCGGCTTCATGACGCATCAAATATGCGCGGCTAAGATAAAGCAACTGTGGATTCTCCCGCTCAGCCTGCTTGCGCCATTTTTCAAATCCTGCGCCGTTATAGATCCCCATCGGGATAATTGCATCGTAAAAAGCAAAGATAGCCTGCTCATCTACCAATACATCTTGGCGCCGTGCTTTATGTTCCAATCCTTCTATCTCACTAATACGCTTCCGATTATGCTCAAAGAACGATGCTGAGGTCACATACTCACCCGCTACCAAGGCCCCCCGGATAAAGATCTCTCGTGATTCCTGTGCATTGATCTTCCCATAATGTATTTGCCTTTTTGGCACAATGGTGAGGCCATAAAGCGTCACACGCTCATAAGCAATCACTTGCGCCGGTTGCTTTTCCCAGTGAGGATCAGAATAATGTTGCTTACACAAACAACCTGCGATACCTTCCAGCCATATCGGATCAATTTTTGCAACACAACGTCCATAAAGTTTTGTCGTTTCAATCAGTTCAGCAACGACAATCCATTTTGACTTTCCTTTCTTTAATACCGAGCCTGGAAAAATAGAAAATTTAATTCCTCTGGCACCAAGATATTCACTTTCTTTCTCGGTTTTAAAGCCGATATTACCCAATAACCCAGCCAGCAATGCACGATGAATTTCAGCATAATCAGCTGGAACCTGATTGGGTTTAAGACCTAAATCCATGACTAATCCATGCAATTGAGCGTGAATCTCACGCCATTCACGCATTCTGCGATAGGATAAAAATTTTTCTTGACACTGCGCAACCAGCTTACGATTAGATTTCTTATCTCGCAATAAGTCTTCAAAAAACACCCATAATTTTAGATAACTCAAGAAATCAGAACGCTCATCTTGAAAACACTGATGCGCCCTGTCAGCAGCATCCTGTCGTTCAAATGGCCTGTCACGCGGATCTTGCAAACTCAATGCGGATGCAATAATAAGCACTTCATTCAGAGAATTCTCATCTTTTGCCGCCAATATCATACGGGCAATTCTCGGATCAATCGGAAATCTGGCCAGCTGCCAGCCGATACGTGTCAATTGTCGGTTATCATCTACCGCACCCAGTTCGGCCAATAATCGATAACCATCCGCAATCATGCGCGATGAGGGAGGCTCGATAAACGGAAAACTCTCGACATCCCCAATTTTTAGTGATTTCATACGCAGAATCACTGCAGCCAATGAAGAACGGAGAATTTCGGGATCGGTAAATTCTACTCGAGCAAGATAATCTTCTTCTGCATACAAACGAATACACACACCGCTTGCTATCCGTCCACAACGCCCGGCTCTCTGGTTAGCGGAAGCACGGGAGATTTTCTCTAATTGTAGTTGTACTACCTTATTGCGATAGCTATAGCGATTGACGCGCGCCCAGCCTGTATCAATCACATAACGGATACCAGGAACAGTCAATGAAGTCTCTGCCACATTGGTCGCCAATATAATGCGGCGTACCGCTTCCGTCTTGAATACCCGCTCTTGCTCAGAAAATGATAAGCGAGCAAATAATGGCAAGATTGATATATCAGCCGGACCCAGCTTCATTCTGCCAAAATGATGTTTACGTAATGCTTCGGTAGTTTCTCTGATTTCTCGCTCTCCCGGAAGAAACACCAGTATATCTCCCGAGCCAATTTGCATCACCTCAGCTATCGCATCAAGAATGGCCTGCTGGCTATCCGAGTCTTCATCATCTTCAGCAGTAACAGGGCGATAATGCACGGCTACCGGATACATCCGCCCAGTTACTTCAATCACTGGCGCATCATTAAAGTGTCTGGAAAAACGTTGTGCATCAATCGTTGCAGAAGTTACGACAAGTTTTAAATCCGGGCGCCTCAACAATAACTGTTTAAGATATCCAAGCAGAAAATCAATATTCAAGCTACGCTCATGCGCCTCATCAATGATCAAGGTGTCATAAGCCTGTAACAGAGGATCGCCTTGCGTTTCAGCCAGTAAAATCCCATCCGTCATGAGTTTAATATACGTATTCGCACTGACTTTGTCGGAGAACCGTACCTTATAACCAACCGCATGACCAAGCGGGCTATTCAGTTCAGCAGCAATTCGCTTTGCTACCGTACGGGCTGCAATACGCCGTGGTTGCGTATGGCCGATTAGTCCCGTAATACCCCGCTTGAGCTCAAGACAGATTTTCGGTAATTGGGTTGTCTTACCTGAACCTGTTTCCCCACAAACAATAACGACCTGATTTTCTTTAATCGCGTCCATTATCTCCTGCCGGCGCGCAATTACCGGAAGATCTTCTGGATAGGTCGGCTTGGGAAGGTTAACAAGACGTCGCGTTAAATCTGCGGGAGAAACTTTTTTCATGATACCAATTTATGAATCAATAATGCAGCACAGTACAAACAAACCAAGAAGGGACACAACAGGATATATTGGACGATAAATAATCCAGTCGCTTAACGATTAAAGAGCCAGGCCATTACCTGACCCGATATGAGCCTATTCTTATCAAACAGGATCTTTATTTATTTCTGCATAACTGTATTAAATAGCGTTGATTCCAACAAGGTGTCTAACCAATTAATCAAATAGTTGTAATTGGATGCGTAGAACCAGTCATGATCAACATGAGCAAACTGGCGAACAAATGGGAATATAGCCATATCGGGAAGTCTCGGGTGATTGCCCATTAAATAGCAATGCTGACTTAGGCGGGTATTCAGTGTCATCAAAAATCTCTCTGCTTGTTCACGATAATAGCTCACAGGGTTTTCTGGAAACCGGTCTGCGTACTTATAGCGATCAAGAAAATATTTAAAAGATCCATCGTTCTGATCAATCAGAGAGCTTGCTTCTGCAGACAGGCTATCACTGCTATCCATCCAGTTTTCTGGATCATGAATCGATAACGCCCATTGCATGATATCCAGACTTTCTTCAATAATACGCCCATCAGCAAGCCTCAAGACTGGCACGGTTCCTTTCGGAGAACAATCCAGCAATGCTTTGGGTTTGTTACGTAAACTGACTTCTTGCATCTCTACTTCAATACCACTGATCTTGATTGCCAATCTGGCACGAATAGCATATGGGCAACGGCGAAATGTATACAGCAAAGGTTTCATGGTGAAATTATAGATTAATATAAGGCTAATACTGAAGATCGAATTTATTCTTCATTTCTTTTAATTAGATCATCAGTAATTTGTATTTTTATTTCTTTAGTCTGTTCAGTTATAACCAGCATCATTTCTCTCGAAACATTCTGATTCATTAATTTACAATCAGCACGATGGCCTGCAACCTGTGTTCAGAAGATATATCCGGCTTCACTATAAACTGCTCGGCAGTAAAATTTCGTTTTCCGAAATTTCCTTTCACCTGAGTCCGCTTGCCCATGAGAATAAGAATAATTTTTCGAAAAGCCGCCTGACGATGACTCCTATCAGCAGGATTAAGCCAGGGTAACCATAAGTCCAACCGGTAAGGCCTCCCTGAATATAATCAGGCAATATAAATCTGCGGGATCTATGAAAGATTAGCAGTATACCAATCCATAGCATGTTTGAGCCCGTCATCAATGGGATGGGTCGGCTCAAAGCCCAGCAAATCCTGAGCCTTGGTAATACTGGCCTGGGAATGACGAACATCACCCTCTCGAAAAGCAACATATTGGGGTCGATGATCACGAAGGTGGGGAAAGCGCTCAACCAGTATTGAACGCATCATTTCATAAAGCTGATTCAGTGTCGTGCGTTCACTGAGCGCCACATTATAGATTTGATTAACCGATTCCGAGTTATCAGCCAATGCTGCAAGCAAATTAGCCTGGACCACATTATCGATAAAACAAAAATCCCGACTGGTTTCACCATCCCCATTAATATACAGCGTTTTATTTTTTATCAGTGCGGCAATCCATTGCGGGATTACGGCAGCATAAGCACCATTTGGATCCTGTCTTGGGCCAAATACATTAAAGTAACGTAATCCGATAGATTCAGTGCCATAACAACGTGTAAACACATTTGCATAAAGCTCATTAACATATTTGGTCACTGCATACGGTGAAAGCGGCTGTCCAATCACCGATTCTACCTTTGGTAAATCAGGATGATCACCATAAGTTGAGCTGGATGCAGCATAAACAAAACGTTTCACTGAAGCATCCCGAGAAGCCACCAGCATATTCAGAAATCCAGAAATATTATTTTCATTCGTTAAGATTGGGTCTTCAATTGAACGCGGAACAGATCCCAGGGCAGCTTGATGTAGCACAAAGTCAACATTTTGACAGACCTTGTTACAATCTTCCAAATAACGAATATCCCCTTTCGAAAAACTAAAATTAGCCCAGGCGGCTGCTCCAACCAGACTTTCAACCTGATCCAGATTATATTGATAACCCGTTGAAAAATTATCTAACCCAATCACTCTCTGATTCAGTTTCAACAGCGTTTCTAACAAATTAGAGCCAATAAAACCGGCAACACCCGTGATTAACCAGCAATACTGATTTTCACACAAGCGTCGCTGAATATTTTGATACCGTGTCATACCTAGCCAATTCCCGATCATATCAAATTAGAGTCGCCAAACATTAAAACCTGCCGCACGAAATGCTGTCTGATCAAACTGTGATTTAACGTCAATGAAACAGCCATTCTGAACAAGCTTAGACTGGAGATCTGTAACAGCTTTCATGGTAAATTCCCGATGAGAAACTGCAACAATCATCGCTTCAGCCTGCGGAAGGCTTTCCCATGACTCAATTTCCATCGTGTATTCATGCAAAGCTTCATTAAAATTTGCGACAGGGTCATGGATGTGAATTTCAACGCCATAATCCTGAAGCTCATGAATCACATCAATAACTTTAGAATTTCTTAAATCCGGACAGTTTTCCTTAAAAGTCAGTCCAAGTATATTTACTTTAGCTCCCAGAACATTGAAACCCGCCTTGATAATCTGCTTGATCGTTTGCTCTGCAATAAATTTTGCCATGTTGTCATTAATACGGCGTCCAGCTAATATTACCTGAGGAATATAACCGACCATTTCTGCTTTATGCGTTAAGTAATAGGGATCTACCCCGATACAGTGCCCACCAACCAGACCGGGACGGAAAGGAAGAAAATTCCATTTAGTCCCCGCTGCCTCTAAGATTTCTAATGTATCAATTCCCAACTTATCAAAAATAATCGCTAACTCATTCATCAGCGCGATATTTAAATCACGCTGCGTATTCTCAATCACTTTGGCGGCTTCCGCAACTCTGATACTGGATGCACGGTACACTCCGGCAGTCACAATGCGCTCATATAACCGTGCTATCTTCTCTAGTGTATCTTCACTGTCGCCTGCCACAACCTTGAGAATAGTAGTCAAGGTATGTTGTTTATCGCCAGGATTAATCCGCTCCGGAGAATAGCCCACGTGAAAATCTTCCTTCCATGTCATACCTGAACACCGTTCCAGTACCGGGATACAAATTTCCTCAGTCACACCAGGATAAACAGTAGATTCGTAGACAATAACAGCACCCCGCTTCATATTTTTCCCAACACTCTCACTGGCACTGATAAGCGCTCTGAAATCAGGCTGATGGGAAAGATCTACAGGTGTAGGTACCGCGATAATAATATAGTCTGCCTGAGATAATGCGGTTGGACTAGACGTTACAACCAACCTGCTTGCTTGCTGTAAATCCGCCGATGCAACCTCACCGGTTGGATCGATATGTTGCTGATAGCTCTCGATCTTACTAATAGAAAAATCGTAACCGATTGTTTGCTGTTTCTTTCCAAATTCAACTGCAAGAGGCAGCCCCACATAACCCAACCCAACAACTGCGACTGTATCCATATCTATTTGCTTTCTCCGTTAATTTTTCGTATACATTTTTCACAAATACACTTTTTTAATATAAATCCGAAACGATATCAATGGATACTGTAATGAAAACAGCTCTCACGCTGACTCTATCAACTTACCATTGCCAAGATAGCTGATTATTGATAATTAACGTGTTATTAAGCAATGATATCTAAAATGAAATATCATTTTTATGTGCTATAAATAGCAGAGTTATCAAAAAAAAGATAGATAACGACACTCATGAGTACTCGAATTATCTGAATCTATAAAGTTCATAGCATAGACAAAAAGAGAGGTATTTATATGCATCACATCAACATTAGCATTTTTAAGAAAAATTTACTCACTATCTTGATTTCGATTCTACTCATTGGTGGAAGTCTAGCCGCCTGTAGTGAGACCAAAGATACCCAGATACTAATCTCAGAAGCTACACAATACCAACAGAGCGGAAACGATAAAGCAGCCATCATTCAGCTTAAAAATGCCTTACAACAAGATCCCGATAATTCAGAAGCACGTTATCTTCTCGGCACTATCTATAACCAAACAGGCGATCATAAAGCAGCAGAAAAGGAATTAGAGAGAGCGCTGAAACTGGGAAGCGACCCTGGCAAGGTATTACCTGACTTGGGCAAAGTGTTATTTAATCTTGGTGAATTCCAGCAATTGCTGGATAAAACAGAAATGCTTTCAGCCACGAGTAACTCAACCGAATTATTACTATTACGTGGCAATGCATTCTTGGCATTGGGTCAATATCAGGATGCCAGGAATGTTTTTGAACAGGTACTTAAAAAAGAACCTGACTCTCCCGGTGCACTAATCGGACTCGCTAATTATTCGCTTTCTGAGAAAAATCTAGAAATGACGATAAAATTTTCTGAACAAGCGATAGCTAAAAATCCGGGCAACGCGGATGCATGGTTTTTCAAAGCTGATCTATTACGTGCTCAAGGCAAAATCGAACAAGCCTTGGCAGCTTACAATCAGGTTATTCAATTAGAGCCGGGTTATTTCTCGGCTTATATTAACCGGGCCATCATAGAAATTGGTACAAGAGAATTTGATGCGGCAAAAAAAAATATTGATGCAGCGCGCAAGATATCATCCAATGCATTATCGGTCATTTATACTCAAGCACTTCTGGATTTTAGCCAGGGAAGGCAATCTGATGCACTCGCATCAACACAACAAATACTCAATGTCGCACCAGAGCATTTACCCAGCATATTACTTGCCGGCGCAGTGCAGTTCTCTTTAGGGTCGCTATTACAGGCAGAACAATATCTGGAAAAATATTTAAAAAGAATCCCGGGTAATGTATATGCGCGCAAATTAATGATAGCCATCCTACTAAAAAGCGGCCAAACACAACAAGCAATTAATATTTTGACTCCAACGCTTGATAGCGTGCAGGAAGACCCTCAATTATTAGCTCTGGCTGGAGAAGCCTATATGCAGGCCCGAGATTTTACAAAAGCGACCGCATACCTCGAAAAGGCAAGTGAACTTGCGCCGAATAATGCAACACTCCACACGGCCCTCGGTATGAGTAAATTAGCCCTGGGAGATAGTAACCACGCTATTGCAGAACTGGAACTCGCAAAAAATTTAGATACAGCCTCTCCCAGGGCCGGTATTCTGCTGACTCTAACCCATCTTCGCTTGAAAGAGTTTGATAAAGCCTTATCTACAATAAAAACACTTGAAAAAGAAGAACCCAATAATCCTCTTTATCAGAATCTAAAGGGGGGTGTTTATTTAGGTAAGCAAGACTTCTCCAATGCACGCCTCAGCTTTAATCGAGCACTCTCAATTCAATCGGACTATTTCCCTGCAATCACAAATCTTGCACGGCTGGATATCCAGGAAAAGAATCCGGATGCTGCCAGGAAACGTTTTGAAGCGATTCTGAAGAAGGATGAAAAAAATATCCAGGCCATGAATGCATTAGCTAACCTTGCTCAATCCCAAGGTAATCTTAACGAGGCAACGAACTGGCTGGAACTGGCAAGCAGCAAGAATCCAGATACTATGGAACCGGCTATACAACTTGCCACACATTATCTACAACTAGGTGAAAAGAAAAAATCACTGACCCTTGCCCAGAAATTATATGGGACTTATCCAAATCAGCCCGGTGTCCTGGAAATTCTGGGGCAAGCACAATTTGCCAATGGCAATCAGCCTGCAGCACTGGAAAGCTACGAAAGGCTCGCTGTCAATCTACCAAAATCGGCGGCTGCTCAGCTACAGATAGCCA
This sequence comes from uncultured Nitrosomonas sp., assembly GCA_965369175.1. Classification (GTDB taxonomy): domain Bacteria; phylum Pseudomonadota; class Gammaproteobacteria; order Burkholderiales; family Nitrosomonadaceae; genus Nitrosomonas. Next base: position 109,150 of record CBDUPR010000001.1, on the reverse strand, counting down.
CCATTCACGCTGCTATGCAGAATCAATCGGCCGCTTCAATTGCCCTGAAGAAAGCTTTAAAAATACAACCTGATTACCTGGATGCACAGGTGCTGCAATTTAGACTTGCTGTGCAAAATAAAAATGAAAATGAAGCCTTCGCCATAGCCCAGAAAATACAGAAACAGCATAATCAGCTGCCCATCGGCTATATACTCGAAGGTGACTTGCTAATGAAACAGGAAAAACCTGAACACGCTTTGAAGGCGTATGAACAGGCATTTCTTATCGCTCCAAGCAGTCCATTAATTGTCAAGCTACACGCAACATTAAATCAAACAGGGAAAGAGAAGGAAGCCAATTCCAGACTGGACCAATGGTTAAATAAATATCCAGGCGATTCGATTGTTCGTTTATATCTCGCAGAGAATTATCTGGAAAAGCAACAATTTGATGCAGCAGCTCAGGAATATCAAGCTATTCTAAAACAACACCCAGAGCATACAGCAACACTCAATAATTTAGCATGGCTCTATCAGCAGGAGAAAGATCCGCGTGCATTAGCGTATGCAGAAAGAGCCTATAAACAAGCCCCTAATTCACCGGCAATTCTAGACACCCTAGGATGGATTCTGGTAGGAGAAGGAAATATAACACAGGCATTACCACTCTTAGAAAAAGCAGCTTTCCTGGCGCCAGAAGTAAACGAAATTCAATACCATCATGCATTCGGATTAATAAAATCAGGCGACAAAACTAAGGCGCGGGATATTCTCGAAAAATTACTGGCCTCAGATAAGACTTCCCCAGGATTTAAAGATGCTCAGGCATTATTAAAACAGATTCAATAATGTACTAACATACCGATTAATATTATTAGTCGCTCATTTAACAACAGATGGATTTCTGGGAACAACAGGAAACCATCTGTTGGATTTATGCGTTATGAATTCAAAAGTATCATCCTGTTGTTAACCATTCTCAATATTTTCCGACCATTGCTCAGGTGTCAGTGTTTTCATTGACAATGCATGAATTTCCTGTTTCATTCTATCCCCAAGCGAAGTGTATACAAGCTGATGCTGTTGAATTACACTTTTACCACGAAATTCGGCGCTTACAATAATTGCATTGAAGTGGTGACCATCGTCTCCTTCCACTTTCACCAACTCACATGGTAAAGACGTCTCAATATAATGTTTAATATCTTCAGCTGTAATCATTCAATCTCCTTCATGCATAGACCTCTCAGCATGTCATTTTGATATACCAGTTTAAAAAACAGAACTTAATGTCGCAACTTATAGCCTGTTTTTAGTATTTGTATCGCCAGAGCCGATATCGCTACAAAACACGCTGTTACAATCATTAAACTAAAATAAGGTGAAATATCCGAAACACCAAAAAAACCATAGCGAAATCCATCAATCATATAGAAGAATGGATTAAGATGTGATAAATGTTGCCAGACAGGTGGTAATGAATGAATCGTATAAAATACACCCGATAAAAATGTCAGTGGCATAATAATAAAGTTCTGGAAAGCGGCAAGCTGATCAAATTTTTCTGCCCAGATGCCGGCAATGACGCCTAATGCACCTAGCAAAGCACTGCCCATTATCACAAACAATAATATCCACAATGGCAGATACAATGGGAGGTCAAAAAAAACCAACGTTATTAAATAAACACCTGTACCCACCATCAGGCCTCGCACGACCGACGCTAATATATATGCAAAGAATATTTCCCGATAAGATAGGGGTGATAATAAGACGAAAACAATATTACCGCTGATTTTTGATTGAATCAGGCTCGATGATGAGTTGGCAAAAGCATTTTGTAACACAGACATCATAATCAAACCAGGAATCAAAAATAGGGTATAAGCCACACCGGGATAAATCTCTATGCGTGCTTCCAGCACATGAAAAAAAATCAATAGATAAAGTAAGGTGGATACTATCGGTGCTAGTATCGTTTGAAAACCGACCTTCCAAAAACGAAGCAGCTCTTTATTCAAAAGTGTGAAAAAGCCAATCATCTTAATTCAGGTTCGTTCTTTCTCATTATATTAACAAAAACTTCCTCTAGATCGGGTTGTAACAACTGCATTTCCAATATCTGTATATTCATTTCACGTAATAACACTAATAGTGGCTCAATCTGAAAATAATCTTCAATCTTAAGGATATAGCAGCCATCGATACAACTGATCACTTGTTTCTCTAGTTTTGGCGGCAGTATATCGGGTGATAATCTCAAACGCACAGAATATCCGGGATTATCACGAGCCGTATGACTGATCAGATTTTGCACACTGTCTAGTGTTACAATTTTCCCCTCCTTCAGCATTGCTACGCGATGACACAGTGCTTCCGCTTCTTCCAGGTAATGCGTGGTTAATACGATTGTATGACCCTCCTGGTTTAACTGTTTAATGAAATTCCAGAGTGTCTGACGTAATTCGACGTCTACACCCGCAGTGGGTTCATCCAGTATAATAACAGGCGGCTTATGTACTAGCGCCTGGGCAACCAGCACACGGCGCTTCATACCCCCTGACAGCGCTCGCATATTCGTATTCGCTTTATCAGTCAAATCCAGGTTATGAATGATTGCATCAATCCAATCATCGTTATGCTTAATGCCATAATAACCAGATTGAATAACCAATGCTTCACGTACCGTAAAAAAAGGATCAAACACCAGTTCCTGAGGAACAACGCCCAGCATACGCCGGGCCTCACGATACTCGGTAACAACATCATATCCCATTACACTGACAGCTCCACTACTCGCCAGCGATAGTCCCGAAATAATGCTAATCAGCGTCGTTTTTCCTGCACCGTTTGGGCCCAGCAAAGCAAAAAATTCACCTTTTTTAATTTCAAGATGAATATCTGACAGTGCACATACCGTATCAAAGTGCTTATATACCTGTTTGACTTCAATTGCTGGAATCATGACACGAAGAAATAGAAAAAGCTTTAGTTATACGCTTCCATAATTAGATATATGGGGTTAATTAATCGGTCAATTTATTATTGAGACCCAATGGCAAGAATTCTGAAACACCATACAGTTGAATAAGACTTGTTATATTTTCTGGTACATTAACAAAGTGTAACCGGCATTTCCGTCGATTGGATTCACGCAGCCACTCCAATAACATACTGACGACAGATGAATCTACTTCAAGGATATTCTCCAGATCCACAACCAAATGACTACTATCAACGAATAAGGAAATGACCTCCTCTTTCAAAACAATCACATTGTTTATCGTTACCGGTCCTTTGATTTTAATTTTATTATCTTCACATAGAATCATTTTAAGTTATTACAGGCCGCCTCAGGTGATAACCATCCTCTATTTGCTTTCCAACGAACGGTTCTTTTCTGTTAATGTTTTAATCAATCCTTCAACGCCGCCTTTTCTAATCTGACTATTAAAAGAACCACGGTAATTCGTAACCAGGCTGACTCCTGCCACAGTCACATCATAAACTTTCCAGCCTTCAGCCGTTTTCTCCATACTGTAATTAATCGGCACAGGCTGTCTACCTTTACCTTGATTTACCCGGGTTTTCACCATCGTATCTGTTTTATTGCCCAAATCATTAATCGGATTAACCGTAATAATCTCGTCCTGATAGCCCGATAACGAGTTGGAATAAGTCCGGACCAATAAGGTGCGAAATTCTTCAATCAGCTGACTTTGTTGATTAGGCGCAGCAGCGACCCAGTTCTTTCCCATAGCCAGCTGAGTCATGCGCGTGAAATTGAAATGAGGAAGTATTTTATTTTCCACTAAATCAAGAATTTTATTTTTATTTCCAGATTTAATATCACTATCCTGCTTAATAATATCCATCACTTCTTGTACAGTTTTATCCACCAGTATATCAGGAGCCACCGCTTCTTTCGCCCATGCTGGAAATACTAATAAAAAAACAACTGCCAACACAGCTATCCCAAAGTATTTTTTCATAGTTCACTCATCAGTTCTTTTCAGTATCATGCCGCAAATTAAAAATAACCAGTTAATACTGGATGTTCATGCTCTTCATCAAAAAGCATTATCCTCGGTCGCTTTATCAAATAGAAATCGACCAATCATTTCTTCCAATACAATTGCCGAGTTGGTTTTCATAATCTTATCACCATCTGCCAGCATCACTTCATCACCACCGGGTGATAAACCAATATACTGTTCACCCAACAGGCCCGATGTTAATATACTCGCAAAGGTATCTCTGGGAAATCGATAGTGGCTATCTATAGTCATCGTCACCAGTGCATCATAAGTCTCAAGACTAAACTGGATAGCAGTTACACGCCCTACGACAACACCTGAGCTTTTCACTGGCGCTCTGTTTTTCAGTCCACCGATATTTTCAAAATTCCCTGTTAACGTATAACCCTGCCCGGTACCATAAGTACCCAAATTTCCTACCTTTAGGCCCAATATTAATAATGCACCTATTCCAGAAAGAACAAACAATCCCACCCATAAATCCATGGTCGCCCGCTGCATCAGTTAACTCCTCTAAACATGAAAGCAGTCAAAATAAAATCAAGTCCTAGAATTGCCAATGATGAAGTAACCACAGTACGCGTAGTTGCACCCGATACCCCTTCTGCTGTAGGCGGCGCATCATATCCTTCAAAAACTGCAATGGCTGTCACTGCTATACCAAAGCAGCAGCTCTTAATGACGCCGTTTATTACGTCAAACCTAAAATCTACCGCATTTTGCATTTGTGACCAGAATGACCCTTCATCCACGCCGATAAAGACCACCGTAACTAAATAACCACCAAATACACCCATGACAGAGAACATCGCAGCCAGAAGCGGCATTGAAATCACACCAGCCCAGAAACGAGGAGCAACAATCCGCGCGATGGGGTCCACTGCCATCATACCCATCGCTGCCAATTGCTCGGTTGCTTTCATCAGACCCACTTCCGCTGTAATCGCAGAACCCGCACGGCTGGCAAACAAGAGTGCAGCGACTACTGGTCCGAGCTCGCGTACCAAAGATAATGCTATTAATGAACCGACTGCAGTTTCAGAACCAAACTTCTGTAATGTTTCATAGCCTTGCAAACCCAGTACCATACCTACAAACAAGCCTGACACAAGTATGATAATGAGTGACAATACGCCCGTGAAATAAAGTTCGCGCACAACTAAACCAAAACGGCGGACGCTGGTAGAAGATTTTAATAGCACCAGTAAGAAAAAACGACTAGCATAGCCTAGCCTCCAGGTACTCTCTATGACATGGTGGCCAAAATTCTGAATGCCGGAAATAATACGTCTAGGCAAAATACTCTCCCAAATCCAAGTCCTTTTTGTATGCCTGCGCCGGATAATGAAAGGGCACTGGCCCATCTTCTTCGCCATGTATAAACTGATGTACAAAAGGAATAACTGACTCGCTGACTTCTTTAGGCGTTCCCTCTGCAGCAATCACACCATCTGCTATAAAATACACATAATCAACTATTTTTAAAGATTCTTGCACGTCATGCGTCACGATAATCGATGTCATGCCCAGTGCATCGGTCAAACGCCGAATCAGGTTTCCGATGACACTCAAAGAAATCGGATCAAGACCTGTAAATGGCTCATCGTACATAATCAACATCGGATCCAGTGCAATTGAACGTGCTAATGCCACACGTCTTGCCATACCGCCTGAGAGCTCAACCGGCATCAAATCCTGCGCCCCACGCAAACCCACCGCGTGCAGTTTCATTAGTACCAGATCACGAATCATAGACTCAGGTAAATTGGTATGTTCTCGCATTTGAAAAGCCACATTATCAAATACGGATAAATCAGTAAATAATGCGCCAAACTGAAACAACATCCCCATCTTGCGGCGTAATTCAAACAGTGCGTTTCTGTTGAGCGTATGTACGATCTGGTTGTCAAATTTGACATAGCCTGCAGTCGGCTTCACCGCGCCACTAATCAAACGCAATAATGTCGTCTTACCGGAACCGCTACCACCCATAATGGCAATAACCTGACCACGCGACATAGTCATATTCGCACCCTTTAAAATGGCACGTGAGCCATAAGAAAAGTTCAGGTTTCTAACCTCAACCGAAGTTTCATGAGTCATTCTTTTATGGGAGTTAATGATTAATTTAATAAGGTTTTAATCGAATTCAGCCTATCTTGCAGCAAACGTCTATCAATACTTCCTTTATCTTATTTTAATATTCAGCAAATAAGCTTTTAGATCTTTCTTGATCTCAGGCGCAAGCATATACAACCCAATGATATTAGGAATGGCCATAGCAAAAATCATCGAATCAGTAAATAAAATAATATTTGATAGCTGAGCTGAAGCGCCAACAACAATAAACAGACAAAACATGATCTTATAGATGCCTTCCACAACGTCTCGCTCACCAAAAAGATAGGTCGCACATTTTAATCCATAATAAGACCATGAAATCATAGTCGAATAAGCAAACAAAAACACTGTCAGTGATAAAACATAGGGAAACCATGAAAGGCCTGTAGCAAACGCACGAGATGTCAATTCCACACCTTCTATTCCACCACCTTCGACGTAGGTTCCAGAAATAACAATAACAAGTGCTGTTACCATACAAATGATGACGGTATCAATAAATGGTCCAAGCATCCCAACCATGCCTTGGCTAATCGGTTCATTCGTTTTGACCGCACTATGCGCAATAGCCGCTGAGCCCAGGCCAGCTTCATTAGAGAACGAAGCACGCTGCACACCCATTAATAAAGCGCCCATCATTGCTCCCAGTCCAGCTTCTGGATAAAGTGCCATTTCAAAAATAGTCTGCAACGCATCAGGAATAGCCGTATAGTGAAATCCGATAACCACAAAGCCAGCGACAATGTAAATAGCTGCCATAGCGGGAACAACCCGGCTCGCGACCGCTGCAATCCAGCGAATTCCGCCAATAATGACCAATCCAACCAGCATTGCCATGAATAAGCCAAATAACCAGCCTTTATCTAACAACAAGCTAGCATCTCCGCCCGTTACAATCAACGCCTGCTGATAAGCTTGATTCGCCTGAAACAAGGCACCTGCCCCCACTGTGCCGCCAATACAACATATCGCAAACAATCCGGCCATAAACTTGCCCAGATATGGGCTATGGTACTGCTCGAAAGCATGACGCAGGTAATACATGGGTCCGCCTGAAATCGCTTCTGGATGATCCTTGGAAGCATGCAAGCGATATTTTACACCCAATGTCACCTCGACAAACTTAGTAGACATACCAAACAAACCCATGGCAGCCATCCAAAATGCGGCACCAGGTCCACCGACAGAAATAGCTACTGCAACACCGGCAATATTTCCCAGCCCCACTGTCCCCGAAAGGGAAGTCATTAATGCCTGGAAACGATTAATCTCTCCATCGTCATTTTTATGATCGTATTTCCCTCGTAAAACATCGATGGCATGCTTGAAATAGCGCAGATTGACTGCATTAAAATACAGCGTAAAAAAAAGTGCAGCTACAACCAGCCACACCAGAATCAGCTGAATCTCCAGGCCCATTATCGAGATACTATAAAAAATAACAGAAGCTACTGCATTTGAGATTGGCTCAAAGGCCGCGTCGATTATGTTATCGATTTCCATTAAAAATAACTCCCCTTTGCACAATACCTATTTTCACTTAAACAGAATGCGAACAAAAACGGTTTGTGCAGACTTAATCTAATTTATTCCAGAAAATATTCTTTTCTATTTCCGCTCAGGCCATACAGCTGTTTCAAGCCACAGGATTTTATTTATTAGTTTTTATACTGAAGCCATAAACAAGTTCATAAATGAGCAGCTTACATGATTGGTCAATTCATCAGATGATGGATTGCTATTTTTGGGATACAGGATGCACTGAAACCATTATCAGAATAATAATTCCATTTCAAAATATGCAAATATCTGCTCTGTCATCAGAAAAAATATGCTCAAATCTACCAACTACGACTTCTAAACTCGACCGAATTTAATAATAAGCGATATAAAGCTTGCTACAATTTTCGAACATTTTTTAAAATCACCAACAGTATCATTTTGCCATACTTTTCTTCGACAAGCATTTTATACAATCATCTATTAGCTTTCTTGCTCAGGATACTCGCTTTCTCAGTGTAGAAAAATAATGGCTCAACAAGGAAAATTTTATGCTTTTTATAAAAAAATATTTTGTAATAGGCACTATCATTTGCGGTCTCATGCCACAGATTGCTTTTACTAGAGATATTTATCGTAACGAAGATTCTCAAGGCAGGATTACTTATTCTGATATAGCAACAACTAAATCAAAACAAATCAAACTACCCCCCCAAACATATCGGTATCTGCATAAAGTTACTAAGGTATATGATGGGGACACGATTGTACTTGAAAATGGTCAACGAGTGCGCCTACTGGGCATCAATACTCCCGAAATTGAAAGCCGGCACAGGAGAAGCGAACCAGGTGGGATTGCTGCAAAAAAATGGCTGCAAAGACAATTACGCAACAAAAAAGTGTATCTGGAATTTGATCAAGAAAAATACGACCGATACAAACGACTACTCGCACATGTGTATCTACCCAATGGCCAACATCTTAATACCGCATTAGTGGAAAACGGGTTAGCGGTATTAAATCTGATTCCACCCAATTTGCGTCATGCCGAAATCATGCTTAAAGCACAACAACAAGCAGAGCAGCTGGGTTTGGGAATCTGGTCCATCTCAGAATACAAACCTCGTCCGCTTACTCAAATCTCAGAAAAAACCAATGGCTGGCAACGCTATACCGGTATAGTAAAATCAATAAAGCGCAGCCGAAAATATAGTCGGCTCATATTTAATCACAAAATGGATATTCGTATTGCCAATGACAGCCTTACATTATTTCCTGAGTTAACAACTTATCTGGGAAAATCACTAGAAATCCGTGGCTGGGTATCACGAAAGAAAGATCACTATTCAATACGTATTCATCACCCCAGTGCAATTCTATTTCGATGAATGAGACACGATTTCCTAAAAATTGCTATATCGAGAGCGTTTTTGCCAGCGAATCCGAGGAAGAATTAAACCAAGCAGCAAGCCCACGAATAACACCAGCGCACCGGCAATGAACCAATCTCTTTCTTGACGACTACTCAACTCGCTATTCTCCCGCTGCAAAGTATTGCCATGAGCTTTCGCTGCTATCAACTGCTTACCCAGTTCTTTATTTCTCATTTCTATTTCAAGAGTATTTGCAGCTGTTTTTCTTATCTCTGCCAGTTCATTTTCTAATCGTTTATTTTCTCGTTCGAGACCGCTAATGCGCGTCGTCGCACTATCATAATCATTCTTCACAGTCGTTAGCTGAGCATGCATACTGCTACTCTTAGCGGCACTATTTGTCAATTGGCTCGTCAGTTCTTCTAATTGATCTCTTGCTGCGGGTCTAGTCATTAAATACCGGCTCAGCACCCATCCTTCCGTGCCACCACTTGTCTTTACCCTGGTATAATCTTTTTCAGGAGTCTGTTCCATTATTTCCAGAGCGGCTCCGCTTTGGATCATACGTTGTATAGCATGCTTACCGCTCGGTCCACTTCTTAGCGTAATTTCAAATTGATCACTGACATAGCGCGTCTCTGCCTCCACCACTAATGATAAGCACAAAAACAAGCCAATCAATCCAATCCGTAATGGTGCTGAGATATTTGATTTCATTAATTTTGATTACTAAAAGCCAAATTAAACAAAACAGGAAAAGAACAAATACTTCGGGAAGGCAACTACCTTCTTAATCGTATTACTCAATATGCAGAGATATTAATCAGACAATACTAAAGAAGCGGAAATTTATCAGGGAATTTCATAATCAACAGTCAGAATCTCGAGCAAGTGCCCATTACTATCACGAAAATAAACGCCGCGGCCACCATAATTATGATTAATCTTCATATTTTCAGGTTCATATGGGCTACTCCCGTACTTAATATCTTCATTTTCAAGACGATGAAAAATTCTGTCAAATTCTTCCTCAGTCACTTTAAACGCATAATGGTGTGAATCAAACTGTTCCTTACAGGAAAAATCTAAAGTAAGCGTATCGTTCACACGCACCACAATAAAGTGTCCGAATTCACCAATATATTCAAAATCAAATATTCTTGAATAAAATCTGGCAGATTCAACCTTATCGAATACAGGCACGATCGTATGATTCAACGTTATGGACATAAAACGATAAAAATCTCCATTAGTAAATTCTAGCTTTAGGTGGAAAGGATTCAACAGTTAACGGCTTCAATCGTACTGGTTTATAATCCAGTCTCTTATCCTCACTAAAATACAGTGTGTGTTTAAGCCATTTATTATCATCTCGTTGTGGAAAATCATCACGAGCGTGAGCGCCACGACTTTCACGACGCCCTTCAGCTGAAATCATAGTTGCCATTGCAACTTCCTTCATATTATCCAGCTCCAGTGCTTCTATACGAGCCGTATTAAACACTTGACTCTTATCTTTGATCTCCACACTTGCAATGCGCTCTGCTATTTCATTAATTTTTGTCACACCTTGTGCCAACATATCAGCAAAACGAAAGACACCACAATACATTTGCATGGTTTTACGTAATGCCTCGCCCACCTGCGCGACATTTTCACCGTCTTTCTGATGATTCAGGCGTGTCAAACGAGCGAGTGTCTGATCAGCCGCATCTGCTGGCAATTGTTGATGATGAGGGTTCTTTCTAAGATCCTCAATGATCTGATTGCCAGTTGCTCGCCCAAATACCACAATATCCAGCAATGAATTTGTTCCTAAACGATTGGCACCATGTACAGAAACACAGGCGCACTCCCCAACCGCATAAAAACCGGACACCACCTCCTCGGGTCCGGTCTTATAAGGAATAACAACCTGACCATGAAAATTAGTCGGAATCCCTCCCATCATATAATGAACAGTCGGTGCCACCGGAATAGGGTCGTAAATAGGATCTATATGAGCAAATTTCATAGCGATCTCACGAATACCCGGCAAGCGTGTTTTGATTACATCTGCACCCAAATGATCCAGTTTCAGCAGCAGATGATCAGCATCCTCACCACAACCACGCCCCTCCTTGATTTCCATGGTTAATGCGCGCGAAACCACATCGCGGCTGGCTAAATCCATAACATGAGGCGCATAGCGCTCCATAAAACGCTCGCCATTTTTGTTCAGCAGATAACCGCCTTCACCACGTACGGCCTCGCTAATTAATACGCCTACACCATGCACACCGGTCGGATGAAATTGCCAGAACTCCATATCCTCCAGTGGAATGCCCGCACGTGCCGACATCCCTAAACCATCGCCTGTATTAATGAATGCATTGGTACTGGCCTGAAAAATACGCCCCCCACCACCGGTCGCAAACAGCGTAGCCCTGGCCTGCAAAATCATTACTTCACCCGTTTCCATCTCCAACGCCGTAACGCCCAATACATCACCTTGCTCATTACGAATCAGATCCAGTCCCATCCATTCAACAAAAAACTGAGTGTTTGCATTTACATTACGTTGATAAAGTGTATGTAGCAGGGCGTGCCCTGTCCGATCAGCCGCTGCACAAGAACGTGTTGCCTGTGCACCGCCAAAATTCTGAGACTGCCCGCCGAAAGGACGTTGATAAATTTTACCGTTCTCCAAACGATCAAATGGCATACCAAAATGTTCCAGTTCATAAACCACTTCACTCGCGTGACGGCACATAAACTCGATAGCATCCTGATCACCCAGATAATCGGAACCCTTGACCGTGTCATACATGTGCCAATGCCAGTTGTCCTCCGTAACATTCCCCAGCGGAGCCGCAATTCCTCCCTGTGCCGCAACCGTATGTGAACGTGTTGGAAACACCTTGGATAGCACCGCTACCTTAAGCCCGGCTTCTGACAGCTGTAACGCGGCGCGCATGCCTGCTCCACCAGCACCAACAATAATCACATCAAATTTTCTTTTTGTTATTGTCACATCAACCCCATAAGATTTCAGCAGACCATACCAGATAAAATAGCAATAACAGAATAGTTAATATCTGCAAAGTCAAACGCATAGCCGTAATATGTACGTAATCCATCAGGATATTACGAATACCAATCCAGGCATGCCAGAAAAGACAAGCAAAAAAGAGAAAGGTGGCGATACGCATCCACTGGTTATTAAATACAGCCTTCCATGTCGTATAATCATGCGGAGATGCCACTATTACGACCACTCCCAACAACAGCAAATAGGCTATCATTAATACAGCAGACACACGCTGTACCAACCAGTCTTTTGAACCATAATGTGCCCCCGTTACGATACGACTTGCATGCTTCACCATATTGCGAACCCTATCAACAAGGTAAGAATGATGCCAAACACTAATACCAGCTTGCTACTCGTACGTGCCCGCTCCAACATAACGCCATAATGTAAATCCAGCGCCAGAAAGCGAATACCGGCACACAAATGATGTAGAAAAAACCATAATAAAAAAATCAGTACACCTTTAATAACCGGACTATACAAATAGCTTATTAAAATCTCATAAGAGTGCCGGGAATCCAGCATCATCTGTAAACCATAAAGTAATAGCGGGATGCCTGGGAAAAAAAGCAGGATACCGCTGACACGATGCAGGATTGAAATAACAGCAGGCAAAGGCTGCCTAATCTTAAAGAGGTTTAGATGTTTGGGGCGTTTATTTTGTAATTTCGCTTCCATGCGGCGAGACTCTATTAGGATAAAAGATTATAAAGCCGGGGTGCAAAGTTCCAAACTGGAATAGCAGTGTAATCTGTTATATCGCATGACACAACTAACTCATAACTTTAATAACTTTATTTTATCGTGAACAATCTTGCTATGCGATCTGAAATTAAAATTAAAAGAATGGAGCGGATGAAGGGAATCGAACCTTCCTTTTAAGCTTGAAAAAGTTCTGCTCTACCATTGAGCTACACTCGCATGATAAAATTAATCCATCAGAATCATTAGCACTTCGTAGTTTACCCGACTCAAGGTATATTTTAAAAATGATACAGCTCATTATTAACGGTCAGTCTCAGCATTTTACCGCCCCCATAAGCGTCACTCAATTAATTGAACAGTTAGCATTGCGCGATAAGCGGATTGCTATTGAGTGTAACGGAGAAATAATTCCGCGCAGCAAATTCTCCGAACAGTTGCTGGCTGATGGTGATCAGCTCGAAGTTGTAATTGCGGTCGGAGGGGGCTAACTTACGTTGTTTAATCATAAAGTTCTAGCAGATAATACTTTCGATTTTTTTACAGGATTTCATGGATAATCTCATTATTGCTGATAAGGTATACACTTCCCGGCTGCTGGTCGGTACTGGCAAATACAAAGATTTTACCGAGACTCGCGCAGCTGTTGATGCCAGTGGTGCACAAATTATTACGGTAGCAATCCGTCGTACCAATATTGGTCAGCACGCCAACGAACCTAATCTACTTGACATATTACCCCCCTCAAAATATACATTATTACCCAATACCGCCGGCTGCTACACTGTGGAAGATGCTGTTCGCACGCTACGATTGGCACGTGAACTGCTAGATGGCCACAGTCTGGTAAAACTGGAAGTACTGGGTGATCCCAAGACCCTTTATCCAAATATGGTAGAAACCATTAAAGCTGCGGAGATTCTAATAAAAGAGAATTTTCAAGTGATGGTTTATACCTCGGATGATCCGATAATTGCTAAACAACTGGAAGAAATCGGTTGTGTCGCAATTATGCCGTTGGCCTCATTAATTGGCTCTGGCATGGGCATTTTAAACCCATGGAATCTACAGATTATTATTGATAATGCAAAGGTTCCCGTGCTAGTCGATGCTGGCGTGGGCACAGCATCAGATGCAACGATTGCGATGGAACTAGGTTGTGACGGTGTATTGATGAATACCGCCATCGCGGCCGCGCAACATCCGGTTTTGATGGCTTCAGCCATGCGCAAGGCGGTCGAAGCAGGACGCGAGGCTTATCGGGCAGGACGCATGGCCAAGAAGCTTTATAGCGCCAGTCCCAGCTCACCAATCGATGGGGTTATTGCCCAAGCAGCAGACAAAACAGTTTAATTTTTCTTACGCCTACTCTGTCATTTTATTTATCCATGACGCAATCTATTCGCAGCTTCGTTCTTCGTCAGGGTCGTATTTCCAATGCACAGCGCCGTGCTTGTGAAGTTTTACTGCCCCAATACGGTGTTTTATTTGCGGAAAACTTAATCGATCTTGATCAAATTTTTGGTCGAAACGCGCCTAAAATATTGGAAATTGGATTTGGGATGGGAGAAAGTACCGCTGTTATTGCTCAGACTCATTCTGACAATGACTATCTTGCTGTCGAAGTCCATACTCCAGGCGTAGGCAGCCTGCTCAACCAAATCGAGACGTTTAGATTGAATAATCTTCGTATCATACAGCATGATGCGGTTGCTGTATTACAACACATGTTACCGGGCAACTGCTTGAATGGAATCCATATTTTTTTCCCTGATCCATGGCCAAAGGCAAAACATCACAAACGTCGTCTGATACAGCCTAAGTTTATATCGCTCTTATGCCAACGCTTAAAACACGGTGGTTATATCCACATCGCAACTGACTGGGAACATTATGCCGAACAAATACTCACAGTGTTAAGGAGTGAGGCACAACTCACTAACACGGTTACAGGCTACGCACCTCGACCAGGTTACCGGCCGCTGACCAAGTTCGAGCAACGGGGCTTACGGCTAGGACATAATGTATGGGATTTGGTCTTCCAGAAAAATTAGATAGCCATGCTAACCATATCTTACTCCATCTAATCGGGACGTAAACCGTGCTTATTTCTTAGCAGACCGCGTATACATAGAATTGCACCAAAACACCTGTAAATTGGATTTTTTTATTTTACGGACGGCTGATTACTATTAGCCGAAATATCAGAAATATGGTTTCCAGACAATACTTTTATTTTTCTTAACTCTACAACAAGCAATTTATTACCATTTTTCTATTAGCCTTCCTCTGGCAAAAAAATCTGCAATAAATCATTCAAAAATCGCCGGCCCCTCATAGTGGGAACAATGCGCTGGTGATCCCGTAAAATTAGCTCACGCCGCTCGGCTTCCATAAGCTGCCGTTGTATCGTTGTGATTGGCAGGCCTGTCCGCTCATAAAATATCTCTGTTTCAAAGCCCGTGGTTAATCGCAATGCATTCATCATAAACTCGAATCCCCGATCAGCACGATTTAGCTCATGCTGGGTTTGTATGGGTGGATCTTCAATCGCATTCATTCGTCCTGCTTTGGCAAGATATTCCTTGGGCTGCTTAAAACGCATTTGCCGCACGATTTTATCTGCAAAACTAATTTTACTATGCGCACCCGCTCCAATGCCCAGATAATCTCCAAATAACCAATAATTCATATTATGACGTGATTCCTGTCCCGGTTGCGCGAACGCAGATGTTTCATAGTTAATATAGCGACTGTCTGCGGTTAATTGCTCAATCGTCGCCTGCATCGATGCTGACAATTCATCATCTGGCAACGATGGAGGATAGCGATGAAACAAGGTATTCGGCTCCAGTGTCAGATGATAGGCAGAAATATGAGAAACACCCAAGGTACAGGCAGTTTCAATATCCGATCGCGCTTCTTCCAGAGTCTGGTCAGGCAATGCATACATCAGATCAAGATTCACATTATCAAAATTTCTCAATGCGATATCAACAGCGCGATACGCTTCAAGATCATTATGCACGCGCCCTAATTTGCGCAGGTGTCCAGGATTGAAGCTCTGAATACCAATGGAAAGGCGATTGATGCCCGCCGCACGAAAATCTGCAAATTTTTTTGCCTCAAATGTGCCCGGATTAGCTTCCATTGTAATTTCAGCAAAATGCTCCAATGGCAGTAATGTTCTTACCGCAGTCAGTAATGTATCGATAGATTGAGCACTCAATAAGCTCGGCGTCCCTCCACCTAAAAATATACTGGTTATACTACGTCCCCAGATATCTGGCAAAGCGGCTTCTAGATCATGAATCAGCGCAGCGATATATTCATCTTCCGGTATTTCACTATCTCCACCACGAACTTCATGAGAGTTAAAATCACAATAAGGACATTTCTTTAAACACCAGGGAATATGAATATAAAGGCTCAGAGGCGGCAGTGCTTTTAATCGGGGTGACTGTGAGCCGAGTATGGATACAGGAGAAATAATAGCTGCCACGAATGAATAACCCTAGAATTAAAATAACTTTCAGACGACTACGAGTAGTCTGGAGAGAAATACGGTGTTAACACATGTCAAAAATATACTCGATAACACTGACAACAAAATATCGGCATGCTTTTTCAAGTCACGATCTGATCATCTTAAGCCATAAAATATATCATAGCGGATTCAGGCTATTTTGGTTCAATCAGATCGAGTTCTCTATAGCGCCGTCCACAACCACATTCAGTTTTTCCAAGATCTTTCTACCCAGCAGCATAGGGGTTGAGAAATGTGAGCGATCAATCAGGTTAACCTTCACATTATGCGGTTTTCCGTCAAAATAAATCGACATTTTTACAATTGGACGCAAATCATAACTTTCCGACCCTCCTTCTTCCATGGTTCCCTCACTTGCACGATTCTTAATTTTAGAAAAACCGACAACAGGAAGGTTGTAAACCGGCGTCTGCTGAATATCCGGATGGGAAACTTCGAACTTTACATATTCTTTATCATTTTTTTTATAAATATGAATATCTTTTGCAGAAATGGAAGCTGTAACAGCACCGGTATCTAACTTTGCCATGACAGGAATCGCATCCGGCAACAGCGTAACCGGCTCTATATAGCCGTAAACTGATTTATCTTTAACAAAATGAGCTGATATCACGGTAGATACTGCGACACCCAATAAAATAAAAATAAAATTCTTCATAATTTTTTCTAATTTCATAAATATCTATTTACTCTAAAATCTAATAATAATATTAATCCATATTTCTATCGATCAGAGAATTACATACAAACACGATTCTGTCTATTTGATTCCACTTATTTTAATACCATGAATAATCAATACCCTACACTAAAATAGTCATCTTTTCAAACCCTCTGGGCGCTAGAAGGTGATTAACAGAAGATAGAAGATATGATTATTTTATGATAAAAATAAGTTTAATCGTGCAACAATAAAGGATAGCTTGTATTCGCCCTGATTTCTTCCATCATCGCACACTTAACATGCTCTGCCATATTCATGGCATGGATATACAAATATATTATTAATGCAGTTATTACACTTTGTACACACAAGCATGAGCACATTTCATTTTTGCACAATCATGAAATGAATAGAGGAGTTCCCTGGATGCAGGCGGCTCTCAAATATACTGCATGATGCTTCAGGTACACGGCACATGAGGCTATAATGTCTTTATCAAACCATATTCGTTCGGCCTTTACCTCATTCGCACCTATTCTGGGTAGCTGCAACTCAAAACCAGCCAATACCAGCGTAAAGAAAGCCTGACTGCTGTCTCACCGAAATCATTAGCTTGTGCATCATCTCTCGTTTTTTCCAAAAAATAACTGCAACTGTGGAAATAGCGTGCGTTCCTCATAACGCACATGGGTCACAATAAGATCAGAAAATCGATGCAAACGCGCAACAGGCTCAAGCTGGCAGGGCCCGCAGGAAAGCATACGAAGCTCAGCGTGCTCAGCGAAAATACGCAGAACTGACTCAGAATCGAGAACATCTACCGCAAGCCGCATTAATCGTTCTTCTTGCTCAAAATGTGTGACCAGCAGCGTATGCCAATGGTTTTCTACCTCAATCATTGCTGCCGAGCAGGCCGTCATATTTCTACTATCCGCCGCACGTCGGGCAGTACGTGCTAACACTAACGAAGTATGATGTTCACGCGATAATGGAAGTAACGCACCCGTTCTAGGCATTTTTATAAACACTCATAAGACAAAAAAACAATTATACACTTAGCGTTGTCCTCATTATTTTCATGAAAAAACTCAGGCGGCTTTCTTTTCAGATATTTTTCCCTTATCTAAAATATTTTTAATCCCCGCACTGGAATTGTCCGAGCATCTTATACCCACTCCAGCAATGCATGATCTCATCAATCCGCATCCTTTCTGATGTCTTTTGCTACCAAACTCGAGCCGATTCTAGATTCTATTTACCCAATCCAAATAAGCTGCCAGAGCTAATTAAACAATTTAATTAAAAATATTATATTTTATCCCTGTACAACAGAAAAATTTTCTGATCTTCAGGCTTACCTATTTATTTAATCTAATTTGAAAATAATCGGAACTTTCCCTTAAAACAAATCTCTCAGTTTGTGTGTTTAGCCGAATTATTTACGAGTTCTGAGTTTGAACACATCTCTCGATTTTCAATTAAATTGACTAGAGGAGACAGTAAAATGGCAACAACAACAGAAACAAGGAGCGCGTCAAGCGCGAAGGGTAGCTATGACATGTCGGAGTGGTACGACTCTAAGTACTATAAAATCGGCTTAGTAGTAATGCTTTGTGTAGCGACTTTCTGGATTTGGTACCAGCGTACATTTGCTTATTCACATGGCATGGATTCAATGGAACCGGAGTTCGAACGCGTCTGGATGGGATTGTGGCGTGTCCATATGACTATCATGCCGCTATTTGCATTGGTAACCTGGGGCTGGATCTGGAAAACCCGTGATACCAAGGAACAGTTAGATAATCTGGATCCAAAGCTGGAGATCAAACGATATTTTTATTGGATGATGTGGTTGGGTGTATACCTTTTTGGTGTTTATTGGGGTGGTAGCTTCTTTACTGAACAAGATGCATCCTGGCACCAAGTCATTATCCGTGATACTAGCTTTACCCCAAGTCATGTAGTCGTGTTTTATGGCTCATTCCCGATGTACATTGTCTGTGGTGTCGCTTCATATCTATACGCAATGACCCGTCTGCCACTATATAGTCGTGGTACATCATTTCCGCTGGTTATGGCAATTGCGGGGCCACTTATGATCTTGCCAAACGTAGGGCTTAATGAGTGGGGCCATGCCTTCTGGTTTATGGAGGAATTGTTCAGTGCACCGCTACACTGGGGTTTTGTGATATTAGGCTGGGCTGGATTGTTTGCAGGAGGCATTGCAGCACAGATCATCACGCGTTATTCCAACCTGACAGACGTTGTTTGGAATAACCAGAGCAAGGAAATTCTCAATAACCGAATTGTTCCTTAATCAGATAGTTATAGCCACTTATTCTCTGCAGTCCGTATAAAAACAGGCTGCAGAGGATTACACGATCAGACAAACAATACAAGGCAACATTGCGACGCCTACTTTATTCCAACCAGGTACGTCTCCACCATATTCTTTCCGCACATCCTCAGAAGATTTCCCCAACCGGTATCGTTTCAATCGTATTGAAGAGACTCCTTGTCAACATTTACTTCCAATCGATTAGGTAAAAATAGAAGGTAGCAAACCTATTTAATCAAATTCATTTGACGCGGCCCCAATTACTATATTGCTGGTAGTCAGGATTTAAGGCCCACATGAAATAACAAAGCACCTATAATTCTAAAATAATCGATTGAATCACAGTTTCTAATATATTTAATGAATCAGTATGCCTAAGACATACTTAAACAATCTACAATCTATCAAGATAGTCAATATTTTTCAATATCAAGGAAAATCAATAGATTATACTAGCATTCGTGGCCAACAGACTTAAGATAACTTAACCCCATTATATCTCCCAGAATTCATATGAAAATAACGCCATATCCATTACACACCGAACCTTATATTGCACCAACTTGGCTACCTGGAGGAAACGCACAAACAATTTATCCATATTTAATTAGACCAGCAAGAACAGTTACTTATAGAAGAGAACGCTGGGAACTCAATGATGGTGACTTTATAGATGTTGACTGGGTAGATGGGACCACTGGCAATCCATTCGTTGTTTTTTTTCATGGGCTTGAGGGGGGATCATGCAGTCACTACGCGATAAACATTATGCGCACACTACAAGAATTGGGCTGGCATGGTATCGTCATACACTTTCGTGGTTGCTCCGGAGTACCTAATCGATTACCGCGTGCCTATCATGCTGGGGATTCCGCTGAAGTTGACTGGATACTAAAACGTATTGTGCAGCAAAATGCTCTATTCGATTCAAATCAACCACTGTATACAATCGGCGTATCTTTAGGCGGCAATGTCTTGTTGAAGTGGTTGGGGGAACAAGGTGAATACGCAAATAAACTAGTAGCAGGCGCAGTCACAATTTCCGTTCCCCTGGATCTCACTGCGGCCGGCTCCGCGCTGGATTCAGGATTTAATCAGTTATATACACGCCATTTTCTCAGCACTTTAAAATATAAAGCATTGGAAAAACTGGATCGCTTCCCTGGGCTGCTTGATGCCAATGCGATATTGTCCTGTTCCACATTGCATCAATTCGACAACTCCGTCACGGCACCATTACATGGTTTCCGTAATACAGAAGATTACTGGCGACAATCCAGCAGCAAGCCATGGCTCGAACACATTCGAGTACCCACACTCGTTATTAATGCGCGTAATGATCCATTTATGCCCGCTTCCGTATTGCCCACACAGAAAGATGTTTCTTCTGCTGTAACATTAGAGTTTCCTGAAGAAGGAGGACACGCTGGTTTCATGAATGCACCCTTCCCTGGCAAACTCACCTGGTTACCTAAACGTGTTATGAGTTTCTTTTACCATGAATGCGGAGCCGCTTTGAAAATCAAAAACAAATCCGATTAAAATAATAAACTATTGCTATCAAGAGAATTAACCTTTCTACTCATCATAAGAATTTAACCACAAATGCGTTGTCCATCTGACCGGGCAAGGGAATTTTGACTCGGTGGCCACTTCCAGGCGCTACTCTAACCGCATTACCATTGCTATCTTGCATGTGTGATAATTCAATAATCTGGTTGCCGGAAGGATGAACAATTTCTAAGCGGTCACCCACCTCAAAACGATTTTTTACCAATACATCAGCCATACCACTGATTTTATCAAAACCCGTGATATTACCGACATACTGACTGCGGTTTGATTCCGAATGTCCACGCAGATAGTTTTGCATCTCATTGGTATGGTGTCGCTGATAAAAGCCATCGGTATAGCCACGATTTGCCAGTCCTTCCAACTCACCCAGCAATGATGGATCGAATGGTCGCTTTGCCAGCGCATCATCGATAGCCTGACGATAAACCTGTGCAGTGCGTGCAACATAATATAGCGATTTGGTACGACCTTCGATTTTGAGTGAATCTATACCGATACTGACCAGTCGCTCAACATGTTCTACTGCCCGTAGATCTTTGGAATTCATAATATAAGTGCCGTGTTCATCCTCCAGAATAGGCATCAACTGACCAGGCCGCTCCTTTTCTTCTATCAGATAGACCTGATCAGCAGCAGGATGACGTTGAAATGTTTCACGTCCAGTGGCCTGATTTGTAAAATCTGACTGGCTGTTCGATTGCATGAGTGCCTGGTTAAAATCAAAATCGATTTTTTCCGTCGGCTGGATATCACCGCTTGCATTTTCCTCGGCTGATTTAACTTTATAATCCCAGCGACATGAATTAGTACAAGTTCCCTGATTAGGATCCCGGTGATTAAAGTAACCGGATAGTAAGCAACGTCCAGAATAAGCAATGCACAGAGCACCATGAACAAATACCTCTATCTCCATATCCGGGCAGAGATCTCGAATTTGTGCGATTTCATCAAGTGAGAGTTCTCGTGACAAAATCACGCGTGTCAAACCTATTTTTTGCCAGAATTTTACACCCATATAATTAACCGTATTCGCTTGAACAGACAAATGAATAGGAATCTCGGGCCATTTTTCTCGCACAAGTAAAATCAATCCTGGATCAGCCATAATCAGTGCGTCCGGCTTCAAGGCAATCACCGGCGTCATATCTGCCACATAAGTTTTAATCTTTGCGTTATGTGGCATGATGTTACTGGCGACATGAAACTTTTTATTCATCGCATGCGCTTCAGCAATGCCTATTTCAAGTCCTTTCAGATCAAATTCGTTATTACGAGCGCGCATGGAATAACGTGGTTGACCCGCATAAACAGCATCCGCGCCAAAAGCAAAAGCAGCACGCATTTTCTCTAATGAGCCAGCAGGTAGTAAAAGTTCAGGGGCTTTCAACATGGTGTAGAATTGGTATTGGTTTTCAGGAAATTTGAGTAATGAACAGTCTATAAGCCGACAGTGATGCGATATCAAAATAACCGCATCTTGTTTGCTGCAACATACAGAAAATCAACCACTCCATTTTGAATTGTAACATCATGTCTATCAATCCTGTTTTTATTCATTTACGATTACACAGCGAATACTCTATTTTGGACAGCACTATCCGTATTGATGAAGCTGTCTCAAAAGCAGCCGCGGACAGTATGCCAGCACTGGCGCTGACTGATCTCTCCAATCTATTTGGTCTCGTAAAATTCTACCAGAGTGCCTGTAGAAAAGGGATAAAGCCGATTATTGGATGCGATGTCTGGATTAGCAATGAAGTGAATCGCGATAAACCTGCACGTCTTTTGCTTCTTTGTCAGTCCTATTCCGGATATCTATTGCTATGTCGCTTGTTATCCAATGCTTATCGCACAAACCAATATCGTGGGAGAGCTGAAATCAGGCAATCATGGTTTGATCAGAATGAACATGGAACCGATGGACTGATTGCCTTATCAGGTGCACGTTTTGGTGATACCGGCCAGCTTCTAATGCAGAACAACCTGTTACAAGCTGCAGAACAGGCCCAACAGTGGGCAGATTTATTTCCCGGGCGCTTCTATATTGAAATACAAAGAGATGGCTACCTCAATGAAGAAACGCTCGTGCAGCATTCGCTCATGCTGGCATCAAACTTGGATTTACCTGTCGTCGCAACCCAATCAGTACAGTTTTTAAATCCGAATGACTATAGAGCACACGAAGCACGCGTATGCATCGCAGAGGGTTACGTATTGGGGGATCGACGGCGTCCAAAGAATTTCACTGAGCAACAATACTTCAAGACACAGGAAGAAATAGCTGCCTTATTCGCAGATATTCCCGCTGCACTTGCCAATAGCGTGGAGATCGCAAAACGCTGCAATCTTGTACTGAAGCTAGGTGTTAATCAATTACCTTTATTCCCCACTCCTAATAATGAAAGTCTGGAACACTACTTGCGCGACCAGGTACTAATCGGATTAAAAGAGCGCATCGAAGCCCGCTTTCCAGATGCTAATGAACGTAGCACACAGTGGCCTAAATATCGCGCGAGAACAGATTTTGAAGTGAGTACAATTATACAAATGGGCTTTGCCGGGTATTTTCTGATTGTGGCTGATTTCATCAATTGGGCTAAGAAGAATAATGTGCCGGTTGGTCCTGGCAGAGGTTCCGGAGCGGGCTCTCTGGTTGCCTATTCTCTGGGCATTACTGATCTTGATCCATTGCGTTACGATTTATTGTTTGAACGTTTCCTCAATCCAGAACGAGTATCGATGCCAGATTTTGATATTGATTTTTGCCAAGACAGACGCGAACACGTCATCGAATATGTCAAGCAGCGTTATGGCACTGAAAGCGTCTCACAAATTGTCACATTTGGCACCATGGCAGCAAAAGCAGTGGTCCGTGATGTGGGCCGTGTACTCGATTTACCTTATAACTTTGTCGACCAGCTAGCAAAATTAGTACCGTTTGAATTGGGCATGACATTAAAAAAAGCACGTGCCGTAGAGCCACAATTAAATCAACGCGCACATGAAGAGGAAGATGTGCGTAATCTGCTCGAGCTCGCCGAAAATCTTGAAGGACTCACCCGTAATGTCGGCATGCATGCTGGAGGGGTATTAATATCACCAGGTAAAATTACCGATTTTTGTCCTGTATATTGCACTGAATCAGGCGACTCAGTTGTTAGCCAATTAGATAAGGATGATGTTGAGAAAATTGGCTTGGTAAAATTTGACTTTCTTGGATTACGCACTCTGACAATCCTGGATCGCGCAGTCGCGTACATCAGGCAACAAGACTCAGCAATACGTCATCATACCCTCACACCACATACGGAACCTTTTACACTGGAAAACCTGCCATTAAATGATGCCGCAACTTATGCATTACTGCGACAAGGCAATGCCGTTGGCGTCTTTCAGTTCGAATCACGTGGAATGAAAGATCTATTGCAGAAGGCAAAGCCGGATTGTTTCGAGGACATTATAGCGCTGGTAGCATTATATCGCCCAGGACCAATGGATCTCATTCCCGAATTTATAGAACGCAAGCATGGAAAACGAGTTGAGTATCTTGATCCTCGTTTGCAACCCATACTGAGCCCAACCTATGGAGTGATGATTTATCAAGAACAGGTCATGCAGATCGCACAGGTAATCGGCGGTTATAGCCTTGGCAGCGCCGATTTATTGCGCCGCGCAATGGGCAAGAAAAAAGTTGAGGAAATGGCACAACAGCGCGATATCTTTGTTTCAGGTGCAATGACTAACGATCTAACCGAACAAAAAGCAATCGAACTATTTGGTTTGATGGAGAAATTTGCAGGTTATGGCTTTAATAAATCTCATGCCGCCGCTTATGCCTTAATCGCATTCCAGACTGCCTATCTTAAAACACATTATCTGGCCGAGTTCATGGCCGCCTCTTTGTCAGCTGATATGGATGATACCGACAAAGTACATACATTCATTGAAGATAGCCTGTCCAATGGACTGATCATTCTCCCACCAGAAATCAATCTGTCCAGCTATCGCTTCATACCCGTCGATAAGAACACGATCAGATATGGCCTAGGAGCAGTAAAGGGAACAGGTGAAACAGCCATTGCAAGCATTACCCAAGAACGCGATCAGAATGGGTTATTTACTGATTTATTCGATTTTTGTTGTCGGGTAGACAGACGTATTGTCAATCGACGTGTCATGGAATCGCTCATTCGCGTTGGTGCATTTGATGCCAGCAATCCCAATCGTGCCAGCTTGCTGGCATCAATTGACATTATCATTGAGTCAGCTGAACAGATTAGTCGCACAGTTAGTCAAACCAGCTTGTTTACGGATGGTGAAAACGCATTATTGCGCCCTCAGCTAAATGACATAGTCCAGTGGTCCGACAGAGAAAAGTTACAAAATGAGAAACTAGGGCTGGGTTTTTATCTAAGCGGACATCCTTTTACTACCTATGCGGAAGAACTCAAACAGTTTATACCTACTCGACTGGATCGTCTCAATTCCCAACGAGAATCGCAACTTCTGGCCGGCATTGTTTACTCTGTGCGCACACAAATGACTCGTCGAGGAAGAATGGGTATTATTGTTCTTGATGATGGCAATACGCGTATAGAATTGGTTGTTTTTAACGAGCTATTCAGTATTAACCGAGACCGATTGAAAGAAGACCAGCTCCTCATAGCAGAAGCTAAAGTCAATTATAGAGGCTATAATAATAATGATAATAACAACGAGTTAAGAATCACAGCCGAGAAATTATATGATCTCGCAAGCGCTCGTTCGCGCTATGCCAAACAGATCAAATTATATTGCGATCAATTATCCCTAACTCCGACTTCCAGGCTGAAAGCGCTACTTATGCCTTACTGTAATCAGAATAATACCCCTGATCTCGATAAAAACAATGCAAATAATGAGCGTCTATACTGTCCTATCTTGATCGTTTATCAAAACCAGAGTGCGATTTGTGAACTTGAACTGGGTCCTCACTGGAAAGTCAGTCTACACGATGATTTACTACAATCCTTATCTGCCCACCTTCAGGAAAAGAATATCCAGATAATTTATTAAATTCAAACATCCGTCCGATACAAAATCGCAATATTGCTAAAAAACCTTATGCATCCCGATCGGTCAAGTCCGCACACTTTCCACGCATATCAAGGATGACAAGCCAACTGATTCCCAAGATACATTAATCTCATCTATCACAACTCCAGCAATGGGCTCATCGGATATTCCAATGCTTCCTTCATTGCGACGAGCGACAATACTGCTTCGCGGCCATCTATAATCCGGTGATCATAAGATAGCGCAAGGTAATTCATAGGCCGAATGACTATCTGGCCATTTTCAACGACAGGACGCTCCTTCGTTGCATGAATACCCAGAATGGCACTTTGCGGCGGATTAATAATCGGAGTAGACAGCATTGAACCAAATACGCCCCCATTGGTAATGGTAAAAGTACCCCCTGTCAGCTCTTCAATAGTCAGTCGGCCATCCTGAGCACGTTTAGCAAGATCAGCTATTCGCCTTTCAATTTCGACAAGTGATAAACGATCCGCATCACGAATAATAGGCACCACCAAACCGCGCGGACTCCCAACAGCAATACCAATATCATAATAATCATGATAGATAATATCATGGCCTTCTACCGAAGCATTAATAATAGGAAACTTTTTCAGTGCCGCAACAACCGCCTTAACAAAAAATGAGGTAAAACCAAGCTTTACACCATATTCTCTTTCAAATTCATTCTTGTAACGCGCACGCAAGTCAATAATCGCCTGCATATTGACTTCATTAAAAGTCGTGAGTATGGCCGCAGTAGCTTGAGATTGCACCAGACGCTCCGCAATGCGCATTCGCAAACGCGACATAGCCACCCTTCTATCAACGCGCTCACCCGTTGATTCATTAGTGTCAACCGGAACCGGCGTTACTTCATCTTTTAAAGTCCGGTCAGATTTATTCTGTACATATGCCTGCACATCTTCTTTAGTAATACGTTCACCTCGTCCCGTACCTTTAATTGCGTCTATTTCTGTCGCCTCCAGATCACTTTCTGCCGCGATCTTCTTCGCTGCCGGCATCATTACGGGTATATTTTTATCGGCATCTCGTGCGGTCAGGGTATCATCATGTTGATCCGCTGTAGCCGCAGATTTTGGTTGCGATGATGCTGTGCCCGCAACAGACGACTCAGTCGGTTCGGATGCAGTCTCAGCCTGCGCGTCCGTATCTATTTGAGCTATGACCTCCCCGCCTACCACGGTTGCACCATCATTCTTAATAATTTTTATCAATACACCCGCCTGTGGTGCTGGTAACTCGAGGACAACCTTGTCGGTCTCAATATCGATTAAATTTTCATCTCGTTTTACATATTCACCCTGTTTCTTATGCCAGGAAACCAACGTTGCTTCCGCCACTGATTCAGATAACGCAGGTACTTTGACTTCAACTAGCATGATAATATTTTCCTTTCTCTAAATTTTCTCTCTGAACGCGGCTACAATTAATTCGTTCTGTTTGAATTTGTGCCTTACTAGATAGCCATCCGCCGGTGATGCGGATGAAGGACGCAATGCATAGCCAAGAACCTGATTCGGTCGTGTGTGTCGTAAAAGATAATGTTGAATCCGATGCCAGGCTCCCTGATTACCGGGTTCTTCCTGACACCAAACCACTTCATCCGCCTCGGCATAGCGTTCTATCTCGGCTTGAAAATCCTCGTGTGGAAATGGATAAAGTTGCTCAATACGAATGATGGCCATATCCGTAATTTTCTTCTCCTGGCGATAAGCCAACAGCTCATAGTAGATTTTTCCACTACAAACGATAATACGCCGGATTTTCTTAGTATCCAGCTTTTCCATTTCTGAAATTACGGGCTGAAAGACACCACTGGCAAGTTCATTAAGACTTGACACCGATTGCTTATGTCGCAGCATGCTTTTAGGACTCATAATAATCAATGGCTTACGGATCGGACGAATCACCTGACGTCGCAACAAATGAAACATCTGTGCAGGTGTCGATGGAATACAAACCTGAATATTGTAATCCGCACATAATTGTAAATATCGTTCTAATCGCGCTGAGGAATGTTCAGGACCCTGTCCTTCATAGCCATGTGGCAGCATCATTACTAAGCCACATAGCCGACCCCATTTAGCTTCCCCAGAGGCAATAAACTGATCTATGACAACCTGTGCACCATTGGAAAAATCACCGAATTGTGCTTCCCAAATTACGAGTTCATTGGGCTGAGCGGTGGCATAACCATATTCAAAACCCAATACGGCTTCTTCCGACAACAGTGAATTGATCACTGCAAAATCGGCTTGTTTAGGTGAAATATAGTATAAAGGAACGTGAATGCGATCATCTTCACGTTCCGGACTTTGATTATGTAAAACGGCATGCCGGTGGAAAAATGTACCTCGTTCGGAATCCTGTCCTGAAATACGTACCGGATAACCATCCTGCAAGAGTGCAGCATAAGCCAAGCTTTCTGCCATGCCCCAGTCAAGAGGGAGCGTCCCTTCGCCCATCGAGCGACGGTCGTCGATAATCTTCTCGACCCGAGCATGCAATTTGAATTTATCTGGAATATCAGTCAGTCGTAGCGCCAGATATTTCAGTTCTTTTATAGGTAATCCGGTTTTTACTTTCTGATTCCACTTAGTCGGCTTTAGAAAAGGTGCCCAGTTGACTGAATAAGGTGATTTGTATTTATAACAAACACTTTTGTTGGGATTAATTCCTGTATCCATTGCATTCCGATAGGCCTGCACCATATCATCCGCTTCACCCGCCTGAATCACACCCTCAGCTTCCAGCCTATCCGCATACAGCTTACGTGTACCAGGATGCTCCCTGATAATTTTATACATTGCTGGCTGGGTCACCATGGGTTCATCTTGTTCATTATGGCCAAGGCGACGAAAACATACCATATCGATTACCACATCTCTATGAAACCGCATTCGAAAGTCCAGCGCAATCTCGGTCACCATAGTCACTGCTTCCGGATCATCGCCATTAACATGAAAAATTGGCGCCTCTATCATTTTTGCTACATCAGTGCAGTAAAGTGTAGAACGACTTTCACTAGAATCAGAAGTAGTAAAACCAATCTGATTATTGATGATGATATGGACGGTACCTCCCGTACCATAACCTCGTGTCTGTGATAGATTGAGTGTTTCCATCACAACGCCCTGTCCGGCAAAGGCTGCATCACCATGAAGTAATACGGGCAATACCAGGTTACCGAGTTTATCGTTCAATCGATACTGACGAGCCCGCACCGAACCCTCGACAACCGGATTAACAATTTCAAGATGCGAAGGATTAAAGGCAAGTGCTAAACGAACAATACCTCCAGGAGTCATAATTGCTGAGGAAAATCCTTGATGATATTTAACATCACCCGAAGGGAGTTCTTCTATATGATCCTCTTCAAATTCCCGAAAAAGATCAGCAGGCATTTTTCCCAAGGTATTAACCAATACATTCAGCCTTGCACGGTGAGCCATACCCATCACAATTGCCTGTACACCCATTTGGCCTGCACGCTGCAGCAAGCAATCCAGCAGTGGGATCAGACTTTCGTTACCCTCTCCCGAAAAACGCTTCTGTCCCATATAGCGGGTATGTAAATACTTTTCCAGGCCTTCTGCCGCATTAAGTCGTTCCAGGATATGGCGCTTATACTCTGAGGAATAATTAGGTTGAGAGCGTTTTCCCTCCAGCTGCGCCTGTATCCAGCGTTTCTGTTCAACATCAGCAATATACATATATTCGACACCAACCGTACCACAGTAAGTCTGTCGCAATAACCGCAATATTTCCTGTAGCGTTGCATAATCGGGACCCACTAGCGAGCCCGTATTAAATACTGTGTCCATATCATGGTCAGTTAATCCATAATAGGATGGATCAAGCTCTGGAGGGTCGGGTCTTTCCATGCATTTGAGGGGGTCCAATTGAGCCTGACGCACGCCCAAATACCGATGCATATTGATCAGCTGCAATACCGCAATCTGCTTGCGATCATTTGTATCAATACGTATAACTTCTGAACTATACTCCTGATCAGCATGAGCCATAAATTGCGGTCTCACTACCGCATCACGTGACTGATGCTCTGTAATCGCCTTTTGTTCACCCTGAATCCTGTCAAAATAACTACGCCAGGCTGGCGTAACTGACATCGGATTATGCAGATATTTTTCATAAAGCACTTCAATAAAAGGTGCATTCGAACCAAATAACAGGGAATCTTCGAATAATTGCTTATTCATGGCCGGCAGCCCCACTTGGAAATAAAGCTATTTACGTAATGCAGCTGAAGGTATATTGCGCATAGTGGTTCCAGTATAGAGTTGGCGAGGACGTCCTATTCTATGGTTCGGATCAGAAATCATTTCACTCCACTGAGCCACCCAGCCTACTGTACGCGCCATGGCAAAGATAGCCGTAAACATAAAGGTCGGAATTCCCAACGCACGTTGCACAATACCCGAGTAAAAATCCACATTCGGATAGAGCTTTCTGGAAATAAAATATTCATCTTCAAGCGCTATTTTCTCCAGTTGAAGCGCTAATTTGAATAAACGATCATTTTGCAAACCCAACTCATTTAATACTTCATGGCAGGTTTCGCGCATCAATTTTGCACGCGGATCAAAATTTTTATACACTCGATGACCAAATCCCATCAATCGATAAGGATCATCCTTATTTTTAGCCCGTTGGATGTATTCATCAATCCGTGAAACATCACCAATCTCTTCTAACATGTTCAAGCAGGCTTCATTTGCACCGCCATGTGCCGGCCCCCATAAACAGGCAATGCCTGCCGAAATACAGGCATAGGGATTGGCGCCACTGGATCCAGCCAGACGTACGGTAGACGTAGAAGCATTTTGTTCATGATCAGCGTGCAAGATCAGAATGCGATCCAAAGCGCGTACAAGGACAGGGTTAAGCTTATATTCTTCCGTTGGCACCGCAAACATCATATGCAAGAAATTTTCAGCATAACTTAAATTATTACGAGGATAGATAAAAGGCTGGCCAATATTGTACTTATAAGCCATAGAAGCAATCGTTGGCAGTTTTGCGATTAAGCGAAAGGCGGATTGCTCACGATGCGCAGCATTAGTAATATCCATTGCTTCGTGATAAAACGCAGACAATGCGCCGACCACACCGACCATTAATGCCATTGGATGCGCATCACGTCGAAAACCCGTATAAAATTTAACCAGCTGTTCGTGCAGCATAGAGTGATTCTTGATGGTGTTATCAAATGAAGTTTTTTGCGCGCTTGTGGGCAATTCACCATTCATCAGCAGATAACAGACATCAATAAAATCGCATTGTGCTGCCAGCTGTTCAATCGGATATCCACGATACAGCAATATTCCTTCGTCACCATCAATAAATGTTATTTCAGAGCTGCTACTAGCGGTAGAAATATAGCCAGGATCATAAGTAAACATGCCGCTCTTAGCATGCAGTGTACGAATATCTACTACATCTGGTCCCATAGTACCAGATATGACAGGAAGCTCTATCGGTTGACCACCCTTCCCAAAATCTAAGGTTGCTGTACCTTTTTGTACCATGTCATTCTCCACTTATTGCATTTTAATCTGTTAATAAGCACTGCCCAGTATAAGAGAATTCATATCTACAGCCAGATCAGAAAATTACTAGAGCAAAGACTATCTCTCATTACAACTGATATCAGTAACAAACCATTATTTCAATATCTCGTTTATGCTGTAAATTTCCCATCATATCCACATTAGCTCTTTTGCAGAAGCCCTAAAACTGACTGCAAATTATTATCTTCTATTACCTTTTTGGCAGTAATCATATCCCACAAATCATTATCGGAAAGTAATAATAGATTTTCAAATTGCTTCAATTCCGTTTCATCCAGCTGAATGTAATATTCATCCATAAAACGCTGCAAAACAATATCCAATTCAAGCAGCCCGCGTCGACAACGCCAACGAGCACGTTCGAGCTCCTTCATACCATTCTTTTAATCATCATATCTTTTATTCTTCCGATAGCATTGGTTGGATTGAGTCCCTTGGGACAAGAATCCACGCAATTCATAATCGAATGACAACGAAATAAACGATAGGGGTCTTCCAAATTATCTAGCCGTTCAGCGGTCGCCTGATCTCGACTATCCGCGAGAAATCGATAAGCTTGTAATAATCCTGCAGGCCCCACAAATTTATCGGGATTCCACCAAAATGAGGGACACGCAGTAGAACAGCATGCGCATAAGATACATTCATAGGCCCCGTCCAATTTAGCTCTATCTTCAGGTGATTGAAGCCGCTCAGTTTCCGGTGGTGGATCATTATTAATTAGATAAGGCTTGATTGAGTGATATTGCCTGAAAAATTGGCTCATATCTACAATCAAATCACGAATAATAGGCAGCCCTGGTAATGGGCGTATTTCTATTGGTTCTTTTAAACTCTTAATCGGCGTAATACAAGCCAATCCATTACGACCGTTAATATTCATCCCGTCAGAACCACACACGCCCTCACGACAAGAACGTCTCAGACTCAAACTATCATCTACAGATTTGATCCGTATCAACGCATCCAGCAGCATTTTATCGGTTGCGCCCAGCTCTATATCGTAATCTTGCATATAGGGCTCATTGTCTTTATCGGGATCATAGCGATAGATTGAAAATCTCATAACGGCCTCCTGATGAGTTAATTAACAAGCTGACGATCAAGAATAATAGATCTGATTTTTCAGCACAATAACTTAAGCAAGAACAGTCAGGCTAAACTTGTTCGCATCGTTCCACAATATAAGCTTTAATTGCATTAATATCGACACCTTTTACATCATATCGCTGTGGCAGATTTTCTAAATCCTCATAACCAGTGGGGCGATCCGGCTCACATCCGATAGCCTCAACAATACTTTCAGAAAATTTTGCGGGTTGTGCTGTTTCCAGACAAATAAGTGGAATACCTGTTTCACGATATTCCAGTCCAACTTTTAAACCATCTGCAGTATGCGGATCCACTATTACATTATATTGTTGATAAAATTTGCGTATCGTAGCAATACGTGCCGCATGATGACTGCTACCAGAAACAAAACCAAAGCGGTGTATATTGTCCCAGAAAGGGGTAACGGAAAGATCGAAGGCCTCTCCTCTATCTACCCCCCGCCACAACTCGGCGACTTTATCCGCTCTTCTTTCGGTTAAATCAAAAACAAAACGCTCAAAATTAGATGCCTTGGAAATATCCATCGACGGGCTACTTGTATGATGCGTCTCCATGGTAGCACGAGGACGATAAATTCCGGTTCTAAAAAATTCATCCAGCACATCATTTTCATTAGTCGCCAGTATGAGCTGCTTAATGGGCAAGCCCATCATACGTGCCACATGGCCTGCACAAATATTACCAAAATTTCCGGAAGGCACTGCAAACGCAACTTGCTCATGATTTGAATGAGTCGCTGCGAAATAACCTTTAAAATAATAGATGACCTGAGCGACGATACGGGCCCAGTTAATGGAATTAACCGTACCGATATGATATTTCTGTTTGAACTGATGATCGTTACTAACCGCTTTAACGATGTCCTGACAATCGTCAAATACACCACGTATGGCGATATTAAAAATATTCTGGTCCTGCAAGGAAAACATCTGGGCAGTCTGAAAACGGCTCATTTTCCCCAATGGAGAAAGCATAAATACGCGAATACGTTGCTTTCCACGCATCGCATACTCTGCGCTGGAACCAGTATCACCCGAGGTCGCGCCCAAAATATTTAATGCATCACCCGTTTTCTCCAGTGCATACTCAAAAAGATTGCCCAGTAATTGCATCGCAATATCCTTGAATGCCAGCGTGGGCCCATTAGACAAACCCAGAATATGTAACCCTGGCTCCAATGTTTTCAGGGGAGTAATGTCAGCATTACCAAATAATTCAGGCGTATAAGT
This sequence comes from uncultured Nitrosomonas sp., assembly GCA_965369175.1. Classification (GTDB taxonomy): domain Bacteria; phylum Pseudomonadota; class Gammaproteobacteria; order Burkholderiales; family Nitrosomonadaceae; genus Nitrosomonas. Next base: position 75,224 of record CBDUPR010000001.1, on the reverse strand, counting down.
ACGCTCAATGATACCGCGTAAATCAGTCTCTGGAATATCATCAATAAAGCGAGTCAATATCTCAAACGCAAGCGATTGATAACTCAGCTTACGCCATCTTTCCAGCTCAGCAGCATCGACTCGCGGATATAGCTCAGGAATAGCTAATCCACCATCAGGGGACAGACCACTCAGAAGTATGTCAGAAAAAGACTTTGGTGGCATTCCACCACGGGTAGAAACATAGCGCATAATAATCCTGGAAAACAGATATATAGAGAACGGATATTTTCAGACTGCAACCTCACCTAATAAATCAACAGATTTAATATTTTGTTGATTCAATAGATATTTCTTAGCAATCACATCCTAATAAGTGAGCGCGTCATAAAAAAATGCTCATCCTGAAAATAATACATTTATCACTTTTTCAGCTTTATTTATTATTTAACTCTTCTATACGAATACGTATTACCTGACCCATTATCACAGATAATGTCTCAATCTTAGCAATAGCCGCATTAATATTTTTTTCCATTGTCAAATGAGTCAAGATAATAATGCTCGCCTTATCTTTATGTTCATCAGGTTCTTTTTGTATCATGGCATTGATGGAAATATCAAAATCGGCCAGTATCCTCGTGATATCTGCAAGCACGCCTGACTGATCGACTGCATGCATCCTCAGATAATAGGAAGTCTCCACTTCGTCCATAGATATAACGGGGGTATCTGATAGCAAATCGGGCTGAAAAGAAAGTGAAGGAACTCGATGCATGGGATCGGCAGTATGCATACGCGTTACATCCACTAGATCAGCAATTACAGAGCTAGCAGTTGGTTCAGCACCAGCACCAGCACCATAGTACAAGGTAGTACCCACTGCATCACCCTTGACTACAATTGCATTCATCACACCTTCCACATTGGCAATCAATCGCCTGACAGGAATTAAGGTAGGATGAACACGCAGCTCGATACCACTGCTGACACGCTTAGTGATTCCTAATAATTTTATACGATAACCCAGTTCTTCTGCATAACGAATATCTTCCCGGGTCAGTTTCGTGATCCCTTCAATATAAACCTTATCAAATTGTACGGGAATACCAAACGCAATCGCTGCCATAATCGTGATCTTATGCGCGGCGTCAACACCTTCAATATCATACGTAGGATCAGCCTCGGCGTAGCCAAGCTCCTTTGCTTGCTCTAATACGGTTTCGAATGGCAAGCCTTTCTCACGCATTTCTGACAAAATAAAATTCGCAGTACCATTAATAATACCCGCAATCCATTCCAATCGGTTAGCTGTGAGTCCTTCCCGTAATGCCTTGATTATAGGAATACCCCCTGCTACTGCTGCTTCAAATGCAACCATCACTCCTTTTTCACGTGCGGCAGCAAATATTTCTGTGCCGTGTAAGGCTAACAATGCTTTATTGGCAGTAACAACATGCTTACCTTGTGCAATAGCTTTGAGTATTAATTCTTTGGCAATAGTCAGCCCCCCTATCAGCTCTACCACAATATCAACATCAGGGTGTTCAATGACCTCGTAAACATTATCAGTAACAACTGTGTCATCACCTGCCAGGCAGCGCGCTTTTTCTAAATCACGATCTGCAATGATCCTAATAACAATCTCACGCCCTGCACGACGCGCGATCTCTTCTCGATTACGCTTAAGAACGGCAAATGTGCCACTACCTACTGTACCTATTCCTAACAAACCAACATTAATGGGTTTCATATTTTAAATTTTAAAAAAAGACGGATAAAAATGTGTAATATTTGATAAAACAAGCCATTATGAAATATGCACAGCTATTAAAAATACTAAAGTTATGTTCCGTGGCGCTTACGATAACGTTGAAGGAAGTGGGCAATACGATCAATTGCCTCTGTAAGATCATCAACATTTGGTAAAAAAACCAAACGAAAATGATCTGGATATGGCCAATTAAAACCACTGCCTTGCACCAGCAAAACTTTCTCTTCTAGCAATAGATCAAGCACAAACTGCTGATCATTCGTGATGGGATAGATTTCCGGATCCAGCCGCGGAAATAAATATAATGCCGCTTGAGGCTTAAAGCAGGTAACGCCAGGAATATCCGTGAGCAATTTCCAAGCCACATCACGCTGACGCATCAGTCTCCCGGTAGGCATAGTCAAGTCATAAATGCTCTGGTAACCACCCAATGCTGTCTGAATTCCGAACTGTGATGGAACGTTGGCACACAAACGCATGGAAGCCAACATGTTTAATCCTGCAATATAATCTTGAGCATGACTCTTCTCGCCTGAAACAACGGCCCATCCAGATCGAAATCCTGCAGCACGATAATTCTTCGACAGTCCATTAAAGGTAATAAACAATACATCATCTGCCAGTGAAGCAACTGAAGTATGCACTGCATGACCATATAATATTTTATCGTAAATCTCGTCTGCATAAATAATGAGCTGGTGCTGACGGGCGATCTCAATTATTTCACACAATAAATCCTTTGGATAAAGTGCACCGGTTGGATTATTAGGATTGATAATAACTATGGCTCGCGTTTTTGACGTGATTTTAGCGCGGATATCATCCAGATCAGGCAACCAGCCCGATTGTTCATCGCATAAATAATGTTGCGCTACACCGCCGGAGAGCACAGCCGCAGCGGTCCATAGTGGATAATCAGGCACCGGAATCAATATTTCATCACCATCCTCTAAGAGAGCTTGCATGGTTATGACAACTAATTCGGAAACACCGTTACCAATATAAATGTCTTCCATTTGTACATTACGAATTTGCTTCTCTTGCGTGTAATGCATAATTGCCTTACGCGCGGCAAATAATCCTTTGGAGTCACAATAACCTGAAGCAGCACTCAAATTGCGAATGACATCTTGCAAAATTTCTTCAGGCGCATCAAAACCAAACGTCGCAGGGTTACCAATATTAAGCTTTATAATGTGGTGACCATCCTCTTCCATTTGTCTGGCACGCTCTAACACAGGGCCACGAATGTCATAACAGACATTGGCAAGTTTGCTGGATTTCAATATTGGTCGCATAGTTAGTATAAAAACCCCGGAGATATGAAGAAAGGAGCGTGTCGTTAGGCCCGTTTAATCTTGTCATAAACGAAGGCAGCAATATTACATGACCCATTAACCAGTCGCAAATTCAACATTTCACTGATCGGCTGAGCACAATCTTCATGAATCTGAATTCTCAGAATTAATCAGCATCTATCTTGTCACTTTATTGATTAAACAGAATCATTGATTAATTGAAGGGAATAATGCAGATTATTTGGCAGAATTATTTTGAAATGCCTGCAAACCGGATTCCTTATTTTATAAGTGATGGATGATAGTATCTCTGAATATCCAGAAATATAATTTCAAACCAGCCCCTGGCGTGTCAGAAGCCAAATAACGACAGCGGATTCGCAGATTTCACATCGCAATTGAATTGTATCAACGTAATAAAACAGCAATCCATTAGAACACGGTATAATATACTAAATTCACAGCACGCTATAGAGCGATAATGATAGAGCGATAATGACAGTTAAGGAAAACAAGATAATTAAGGTTCTCTTCGTCTGTATGGGTAATATATGCCGATCACCTACTGCAGATGCCGTATTCAGGAAAAAAATCAAGGATAGTGGTTTAGAAAAGAAAATCTATGTCGATTCTGCCGGCACACATGCCTATCACATTGGTGAGCCGCCTGATCAACGCGCACAAAACGCCGCACTACAACGTGGTTACAGCATGCATGCATTACGCGCACGAGCTATCCAACCACACGATTTTATTGATTTTGATTATATCCTTGCAATGGATAACGCTAATCTTGCCATACTTCAGGAACGCTGCCCAACACAATATAATCACAAACTCGCTTTGTTAATGAAGTACTGTCAGCACCTCCATTCCTGTAGAGAAATCGCAGACCCTTATTATGGCGGACTTCACGGATTTGAAGATGTATTGGATATGGTGGAAATGGCAAGCCAAGGATTACTTGAACACATTTGCAAATAAATATAATAAGAAGTTTATATGTGCATAACTTTAGATACCGTACACCTTCAGTATGTCAGAAAGCACTCGATCATAGCTTCTGGCTGCAAATAACGAGGGCTTAAAGCTATTCAGATCTGCCTTCCAACGAGAAAATAGAAAATACAATAACCACCAAGTAACATGTCGTTTATTTTTCTGACTATTATCACCATAAGCCTCTAAAAATACATCTAAAATCGATTCCAGATCACCAGCACTCGTCATTGTCTTTATAGCACGCCGATTAAGCAGTATATCAATAAAGAACTGAGCGATATCCATTCCTCCAGAATTTCTGAAGGATAGTACAAAATCAATGCCATATATTTTTTCTTGTGGCGCACATATTAGATTTGACGCCTTAAAATCACCGTGCAGCGGTACGTATTTTATCGTTTTCTCATTAAGACAGCTCAAACCATCCCGCATTAATATCAATGCCTGCATTACCATTTTATTTCGGCTTATCAGAAAATCACAATTTTTTTCAATCACTTGTAGCATTGTTTCAGGATTATTTCCAATTACCGTATCATTGGAAAGCGGGGCATGATGTAATTCTCGCAACCACGCTGCGGATAGTCGCAAGCAGTCATTAAAATCTTCCTTTTTTCCTGCCTGTCGTATTTTTTCATCCATGCTGATCCCATGAATATATTCCATTGAGAATGCAGAAGAGCCAAATGAAAAACGATAAGCCTGGGGTAATAAAAAAGGCGGTACATTTACATATCGACTGTGTATCAGACGCAGTGTCTCATACCCCAGTCTAGCATCATCGTTACGTTCAACTCCGAATTGACGACTTTTTTTTAGAAACTGCTTCGCATGACATTGCCGACAAGTTGCAATTGCGACAATTGAATTATTACGCCAGTCGCAATACGATATATCCCAGCCATCATGACTATCACAGGCATAACACGCCAGATCCCAGAAGGCATAACTCCTGCAAAGCCAGCGTGAAACAAACTGCTTCATTCAGTGGATCTTTCCGCAATAATATATACGGCCTCACTAATTAAAGAGTTAATTCGTCTACGCTTCACTTCAATAAATCCTGCCTCGGCTAACAGCTGTTTGATTTCGCTATTTGAAATAGGGTAATTTGCTGATCTTGGATGACCCAATAACTTTTTTATCCAACGCCTGAAGCGTTGATAAGGAGAATCCAGAGAATGGTTAATCACTATTCTTTTACGCGTAATGGATGCCACCCCCCGTAAAAATTGGATTTGTGTTTTAAGCGGAAAATGCATCAAAACGCGCGCGCATAACGCTGCTTCAAACTGGGGCTCTTTTCCTGTCAATTTAAATGCATCGATTACTTCAGTCGTAAAAGATTCACCATAATTTGCCAAACGCTCATTTGCAACAACAAGCATTTCATCTGAAATGTCTGCGCCATGCACTCTTAAACCAGATTCAAGCAGTATATCCGCAAGGCGACCCGTACCACACGGTAGATCCAGAATGACCGTATCACGTGGTAAATCTTGAAAACATTCCCGAATAATCTGTTTTTCCTGATTATTAAATACGCGCCCCGACAAGCTTGAGAAACGGATTCGGTCATAGTTTTTTGCTACCTTAACATCCTTATAATGCCTACTGGGATCCCAGCTATGGTCATTCGATTTATTTCCCATTCAAATTCCTCTCCTGTATAAATCCCTAAAAAGCGGACTAATTCTAAAATAAACCTGCCGGGAAATAATCAACTTATCCCGAGTCTTTTTCCATACTCAAGCATATTGTCTCCATAAAGCACATTACGTAAAAAAGATTCAAACATCAGTAACGCCCACAAGGGGGCGCTATAATCGCGCCTTCCTGATTGGTGTTGATCAAGCATCTCTTCTAAAAAGGTCATATTAAAAATACCGCTCTCAGTCAAAACTGGGCCAAGTATCGCCTTACGAACTCTCTGGCGCAACGCACCTCTAAACCAATTTGCTAAGGGTACAGAAAAACCCATCTTATCTCGGTAAAGGATATCGTTTGAAAGATACGGTTCCAATGCCTTCTTAAAAATATATTTACCTTCACCGCCATTTAACTTAAGTGCAGGCGGCAATCCAGATATCCACTCGACCAGTTTATGATCAAGCAGAGGAACTCTTACCTCCAGCCCATGAGCCATACTGGCTCTATCTACCTTGGTCAGAATATCACCCACGAGGTATGTTTTCATATCCAGATATTGCACGCGGGATAAGGGATCTTGCGTAGGGCATTTATCCGCACAATCCCGCAACACCGTTATTGCCCGATAGCCTTGTAGGTTATGTTTAAAGGAATCTGTGAACAAACGTTGCCGCAGTTTATCCCCTGTAATAGAAACACTGTGAAAATAACCTTCTACAGAATCTCTGGCCAATGCTTCAAAGGTTGCTTTCGCACGAAATGCTCTAGGTGCCCAATCAGCCTTGGGATAAATATTTCCCAACAAGCCAAACAAAGGCTTTCGAATACCAGAAGATAATAAAGATCGTAAGTGCTCTTCATATAAATGCCAGCGATAACGTCGATAACCGGCTAAATTCTCATCACCGCCATCTCCGGACAAAACAACAGTCACCCGTTCTCGAGCCAGTTTACAAACTCGATAGGTCGGTATAGCCGAACTATCCGCAAAAGGCTCATCATATATTGATGCCAGTTTATCAATCAGATCAAAATCATCCTGTTCTACCTGTTCCATATGATGCCGGGTATGATAGCGATCTGCTACCATTTGTGCGTATCGGGATTCGTTAAAAGCCGGGTCGCCAAAAGAAATTGAACAGGTATTGACTGGTTCTTTCATTAAGCCACTCATCATGGCTACTACAGCACTTGAATCGACGCCACCCGAAAGAAAAGCACCCAAAGGTACTTCCGTCATTAAATGCAGATTTACGGCTTCCCGCAAACGAATCGTCAATTCCTCCTGTGCTTCTCCTACTGCCATTGAATTATGCGGTACAAATGGAACATCCCAGTATTGATGTGGTTTTAACAAAACCTGTTCACATTTCACTTTTAGGGTGTGAGCTGGAGGAAGCTTAAGCGCCTGTTTAAATATGGTTTTTGGTTCTGGTATATACCCATAGGCAAAATAATCCTCAATCGCACACGAGTCCATGGTCCGATCAAAATCAGAATGCGCAAGCAATGCTTTCAGTTCAGAAGAAAAAATAAATAAACCATTCCCAAGTACCGCGTAGTAGAGCGGTTTTATTCCCAGACGATCACGCGCTAAAAAAAGAATCTCCTGATTCCGATCCCACAAACCAAATGCAAACATGCCACGAAAGTAATCGACACAGTGTTCGCCCCATTCTTCCCACGCATGTACAATCACCTCGGTATCCGAGTGTGTTCGGAACCCATGTCCCAGTAATAGCAGCTCCTCCCTAAGCTCCCTGAAATTATAGATCTCACCATTAAAAACCACCACCACACTGGCATCTTCGTTGAAAAGCGGTTGCTGTCCGGTAGAAACATCCATAATAGACAAACGACGATGCCCTAAACCGACACCGGGTTCAGTATAAATTTTCCCCTCATCAGGCCCACGGTGCAGCTGAGTCTGATTCATGCGTTCGAGTTGTTGTCGGTCAATTTCGTTTTTACCCCGCATATCAAATAAGCCAACAATGCCACACATATCCTCCCCCTTTTTTTCTTATTTCATATCAGCAGTTAGCTTCATAAATTCTTTGATACCCAGATATCATTGTGGCTAAGCTAAAATGCGCCAGTACAGCTTGTCGTGCCGCATGACCATGTCTTTCCAAAAGTACTTTATCGCCGATATATTCGGCCATCAACTCAATTAGATGCTCGATATCTCCCGGTCTAAAGAAACACCCATTCAACCCCTCAGTAACCAGCTCAACATTTCCGCCTACATTGGTAGCAATGACGGGCAGGCCTGTTGCCATTGCCTCCAGAACAGTATTAGAAATACCTTCTGCCAAAGAAGGCAGGACAAAGATATCAAATACCTTTAAAATTTCAGAGATCGTATCCAGACTGCCAGAAAACCATACACGATGCGATATCCCAAGGGAAATCGCTTTTTCCTTCAGGTCATCAAGTAATGGCCCATTACCGACTATAACCAAATAGGCTTTCTGGCCAAGATCAGGATATTTTGTCAGCAAACCCTGATAAGCCCGCAATAAAGTGTGTTGATCTTTGACAGCCTGTATTCTTCCGACTGTACCAATAATAATTTTGTCAGGCCCCAAAAGAAACTCAGGTAACAATCTTTGCGGCTTACTCATAGCTGGGGAGAATTTTTCCGTATCAACACCATTGTAAACCTGAGTAATCTTCTCAGATCTGATCCCAATATTAATCAAATATTGCTGCAAATCTTTCGATACTGTAATAAAGTGATTGATTAGTGGGTTATGTAAACGCCTGAGTAGCCTTAACTTTTGATTATCACCTTTCAGATCATTGACATCTCTGCCATGCTCACTATGGAGACAATAACGTACGCCAGCCAGGCGAGCGGGCAGTAATGCATCTAGCCCAGAAAGATTGCGCGTATGCACAATATTCGGTTTTAATGTTTTACATAATCCAAACAGATCCCGCCTAACCAACCAAATTCCTCTTTCCTCACGATTCAGGGCATATACCTTAATATCTTTACGAATAATGCGCTGACTAAAATCAGAACTATTATCAATACAGACAATTGCGTGTCTAAAGCAAGAATCAGGTAATGTATTCACCAAATTAACCAGCCCATTTTCCATCCCGCCTATCATAAGATGATGTATAACATGCAAAATCAAGGGCGATTGCGGCGTAATCATCTAAAATCCATGACAGTGATAAAAAAATACATAGTCTAAAAACTTATAGTAAATACCACAGCGTAATACATGATAGCGATCCACCATGCTGTTATTAGTTCCTTTGTAAGCAGATAAACAGGCTGCAAACTCACATCTTTCACTAACTGAAGTCCTTATTGTGTCATTAAGACCGCTGCATAACTGTGTCTTTGAGCTTTTCTGATTACTTTCAGCATTGATAAATCAAACACTTAAAAATATTACTCAGCCTGAGATAACCAGTTATGCAGCGGTCTTTTATATACTATGTAATTCACAGAATGGGGGTCAACAGTAAATCTTTCCTGGTGCGTCATGTGCAATTAATTAATCCCAAGTCATCAGTGAAAATTTTTTCCCGTTTCAAAGTCAAGTGAAATTGAGAAAACTATTGATAGCTAATCATTATTCACATTATGAAGAGCAGCTTCAATGACAGGCAGCATATCATCCAGAAATGCCTGCAATACCGGAACCGCTTCATCTGGTGTATATTCATAGGGCGAAGCAACCATAATCTCAGCAGCCGCATCACCATTACCAAATAACTTGTTTTTCGCAAGCATTGCCTTTGCAAGATAACGATTCGTGGTTTCATCATCACCCAGCCAGTACCATCTCCAAACTAATAATTTAACTGAATTCGAATATAACTGGTTCTGGGTAACGACTATTTTTCTTGAACCGAGTGTAATTGAGTGCTTCGTTTCACTCATATTTTTCCAATCTGCACCATTTTCCTGCACAAGAAAATTCCCAGCATTAATTAATTCATTTCCCTGTTGCTGATTATAGTAACTGGTAATATAAAGACTGATTAAGTGGTCCGCATACTGATAACTTTGCTGAAACCTGGCAGGCGTGCCAACATATACAGGTTCCCAATCAGAAACGGGATGCGTATGAACACTCCATGTTGATGATGTGATCGGAATTTCAATTTTTGGATCTCTATCATGCTCAGCTTTTTTTTCCAGATAAACGACATAACTTGGCCAGATAAAAGCAATAAAAAGTACTGTACCAGCCATTAAGATGGTTTTCTTAAATAAAATTCCATCATGAATGGCGATTCTGTTTTTTGGACATGGGTTAATCTTAACCACGCTACTTTCATTATCTTCACGCCACAGTGATCCTATCCAGAATAGTAATAACATGACTATGCCAAAGAAAAACCAGCCATAAACCAAATGATCTGCGCCCGTAGCCAGGCGCATATCACTTAAATGGCCCGTCATTACAATCAAATAAGCACGAATCCCATTAGCAATGATAGGAATAATTATCGAAAGAACAATAAATATGAATCGACGCTTTAAGCTATGATAAGTTAAATAGGCATAGAAAGTTCCCAGTGTCATGGATGCAATTAAATAACGTAAACCACTGCAAGCCTCTACTACAGACCAGTTTCCACTGGGAATTGAGAAAAAGGTACCCTCGCGATAAACGGGAATACCACTTAGCCGTAATGCACTGACTGTAAAATTAGCTGTAAAATCAATTAAAGGTGGGATAAGCACTTCGCCAAAAGGAACAGCAAAAAAAAGATATGCCAAGGGAAAAGCAGCCGCCATAAAAAAGTGATGCCCTAATATCGCACATACTGCAGCCGGCACCATTGCAACCAGGATATACTGAGCGAGTACTTGCACACTCGCCAGCGCCGCAACAACCCACCCCAAGCCCAGTACAAAAAAGACTAATAACGCCCAGAGATTAGGTTGATACTGGAGGGTAGCCAGATAGTGACGCTTATTCCAGATCATGTAAATAGTGAATGGTAAAATCAGAAAGCCATGTGCATAGGTTTCAGAGCGATACCACACGGAAACCATCGACCAGGTCGTTTGATGATAAATAGCCAGAATCCCAACGACGGCGATCAGAGCAATCAAAATTAACCGACCTAAATTGTTTCCGGCTACAACAATACGAGTATGTTCGGATAAGACCGATGTATTCATGCTACGTGCACCTCTAATGACTGAGCGAGCAATTTATTCATTCGCGCTAGATTCTTTGACCAACTATAGTCAGCTAAAATACGTATCCTGGCCGCACATCCCACAGCGGCATCTACTTCCCCTGTAAGCAATATCATGATCTGACGCACAAATTCATTTTCGTCACCGGCAACATATAATTCCCGGCCCGGTAAAGCGTGTATCCCTTCCACGGCTTGTGGAGAAGCAATAACAGTTTTCCCCATCGCCATCGCTTCCAATACTTTATTCTGTACCCCACGAGCAATACGTAACGGCGCTACGGCTAGAGATGCGTGAATCAAATAGGGTCTGACATCAACCACTGAACCGGTTACGATGATCCCCGGAATGGCGGCCAGTGCTTTAACCTGATTAGTTGGCCTACTGCCAACAATATAAAATTGTATGCACGGCAAACGAGCATAAATGACTGGAAAAACGTGATGCGCAAACCATGTTACAGCATCAATATTTGCCCAATAATCCATAGCGCCAGTGAATACAAGAACACGGGTATCATTTAAGTAAGGGTTAGGGTATTTATTCTGTGGTGAAAAATAATCAGCATCAACACCATTATTAAAATAAGAAACTTTATCTGCAATTTCCGGCACAAATTGTTTGAAAAGTGCAGCTTCTCTCTCAGAAACAAAGGTTGCACTATTAAATTCTCGAGTAATCTGTTTTTCGTAATCAAGTAATACATTGGATTCACGTTGATAAATCCAGCTAAAAGGCCAAGATTTAGTACGCGCGTATTGCTTCCATTTATCGGAATCTATATCAACAAAATCGATAATACGAAGAACAGATTGAGCATCACGCACATACTGCGCCATGGCTGATGAAAAGATCACAATTTTATCAATGGAACGGGTTTCTAGTTGCGCATTGACCCATACCTGCAATTCCTTATTTCCGTAATAGGACAAGGTCAAAGGGCTATTTGTAAATAGCCCGGAAAGACTACGTATACGAGCAATTCGAGGATTAAGATTAATAAAACAGGTCTCACCGCAAAGGTCTTTTATCTTATCCAGATGCTTCCAATCTTCTGCATCATCAATGAAAGTGCCTAAATGAACATGATAATGCTGGCTCAAGTATTGGAGTACATGATAAGAGCGTATCTTGTCGCCTTTATTAGGTGGATAAGGAATTCTATGAGTTAAATAAAGTAACTCCTGCATAATATAATTTAACCCAGATTCTTTACAATATGCGGACCAATTAGATTCGCTAATGGAAGCGGCAGCTTCTGCCATGCCTTAATAAAAAACTGATACTTAGGGTTCAATGGATTATGATCAGGTATCATTTTAGCGTTGACAAGCTGGTATTCATAGTAAAGTTGTTGTGGTTCAAATCCCCAGTTTTTCTTAAAATGATAAGAGCCGGTATTACGTTTACTACGCCCAAAGTCAAATATTTTAATACCCTTCTCACAACTGCGCCTCATTAATTCCCAATACATGAAATCATTTGCAGCCAGGTCTCTTGCCTCATTTATTCCGCCACCATAATAGGGTAATACTTCGTTACGAAAGTAGAAACTCATTACACTGCTGATAGTGCGCTCATCCTTAGTGATCGTCATAACCTCACAATCATCAGAAAATATTTCTTTCAGTAAGGAAAAATAATTTTTTGAAAATACCGGTGTGCCAAGTCGATGCACACTAGCAGCATAAGCTAAGAAAAAACGCTCGATATCCTGATCTACAATACTCTGCAACCCGGCTTTAATCCCTTTGCGGACCATTGCACGTTGTTTCCGCGGAATAGCTTGCATATTTTTCTCAATGTCAGGATCAATCTCCTTACGAAAAGTGACATATAAGTCTTTACTCGGCCATTCTGGGTGAAACACTTCCAGATTACGATACTCTAAATAATCCACCTGTAACTGAGCAGCAAGTTCCTGAGCAGCATGATCCAGTGCCTCTCTGGCAGCATTATTAACTGCCGCAATACCACCATAGACACAAAAAGGTAATGCGCTCAAAGCATGTCCGAAAAGATAGCTATCAACCTCAGCTAAGGGGAGCACTCCTTGAATTCTACCTTCGGATTTTGCGTAAAGAAACCAGGTTTTATGCCCAAAAGCACGTTCAATCACTGCTTTCCAGCCAGCTCGATGAAAAAAAGTTGCGTCCGAGCAAGTAAAGACAAAGTCATCCCATTTATCAGCATCTTCTGACAGCATCTGATGTACAGACGGTGCAACAGTAACCAAATCAATATCAGGCACATCATCTAACCGACCAGGTGAATGATTCATATTGTTTTTTTCAGAAATATCTGATCCATACGCCCCCAGTTAAAATCATGAATTAACGTTCTAATCCTTCCTTCCATACGATGTAAATTAAGGTAATGACGAAAATGTGTCTTTAAACCAATATCCGCCTGACGAGGTTGGTCATCATCTATTTCCCACGGATGAAAATAAAAAATGGCAGAGTGAGCTTCAGTGAAATTGAGCCTCTGTATAAACCAGCGAGATAGTGAATAAGGCCAGAGCCGAAAGTAACCCCCTCCTCCTATCGGAATATTTCTCCCGAATAAACATACGGTTGAAACAGGCAACTCAAGCAACCCTCCATTCTTTCTCGGATAAAAAGCAAAACGAGGTGCGTCCGGCATGCCATAATGATCATGATGTACTGGATAAATACTCGAACTATAACGATAACCCGCTTCTTCCAGATAATCTAATGCCCAAAGATTGCTGCCATTAATCGAAAAGCTGGGTGCACGATAACCCACCACAATCTGACCACCAATATCCTCTAGAACTGCTTTACTGCGAATAATATCATCACGAAATTCTTCGGGTTTAAGATCTGAGACACGATGATGCCCCCAACCATGACTAGCTAGTTCATGGCCATGTGCAACAATACGATTTATCATGGCCGGATAACGCTGTGCAATCCAACCCAAAGTAAAAAAGGTAGCTTTTATTTGTTTTTCATCAAACAGGCAAAGAATACGATCAATATTACGTTCAACTCTGCACGGCAATGTTTCCCATGATTCTCTTGGAATATGGGATGCAAAAGCGGAAACCTGGAAATAGTCCTCCACATCCACTGTCATAGCGTTACATATGGGCTTAGATTTCATTCATCGTACTCATAATAATTAGCAGAATCAGAATATGAATCCGTATACACTAGCCCCATCCTACTTAAAGCTATTCTGTTATCGGATAACAACACGATTTATTTAAACAAGTTTTACATAGAAACTATTTTCCCCCCACACTCACAAATAGCTGATATAGATTCTCGGATTAATATATTTGATCCAGATTATTTATCAGACGTACCTGTAAGCGAACCGGATTCATCCAAATCAGCTGCAGAAAAACAGGATTCCTGTTGGAAATCTTGAATGACATCGCAGATCTCCGCGCGACCAAAATTCCGCAGCTCCTCCAAATACCCCATTATCAACATACGATCGCACAGCAAATTGATTCTTCTTGGAATCCCTTCAGTATATTCATGAATCATGATAAACGCATCTTCACTGATAACGGGATTATCCTGCCAACCAACCGCGTTTAAACGATGTTCGATATAGGCCTTTGTTTCCAATTCACTCATAGGCCCCAAATGATATGTAGCAATCACTCTTTGCCGTAGCTGCTGCATATTATTACCAAATAATACTTTTCTGAATTCTGGTTGACCAAGTAAGAAAGTCTGCAATAAAGGTCGATCATCAGTTTGAAAGTTAGATAACATTCTTAATTCTTCCAATGTATGCCCAGAAAGATTTTGAGCCTCATCGACCACCAGCAACGCACGATTACCCTGCTGATCACACTGACGAAGGAATTGCTCTAGCTCCAGCAACAGCGCAGCCTTAGTCACATTTATGTAAGACAGACCAAAAGCAGCTGCAACGACTCTTAAAATATCGGATGCATCAAGATGAGTATTAACGATCTGTGCTGCAACAATCTTTTCCGATTTAATCTTCCTGAAAAGATTGCGCATGAGCGTTGTCTTACCTGCCCCGATCTCGCCAGTAATAATAATAAATCCTTCTTTCTGAGATAAGCCATATTCCAAGTAAGCCATAGCACGTTTATGCCCCTTGCTGCTAAAGAAAAAGTCCGGATCGGGCTTTAATTGAAATGGCTTGGCTCTAAAACCATAATATGATTCGTACATCAATTTTCCCACTAAAAGTTCATATTTAGAGATGCTATAACAGAATTTGAATTAAAATCATTTCCTTCTCGGTTAGAATCTCGCTGAATGCGCCGCAATTGAAATACACCCGTTAAATTGGGCTGAAACTGTCTTATCAGACTCATCATCAGAATTTGATTATCATCAATTCGATTAACAGAGAAGAATTTGAATCGAATAAAGCTGGCATTCATATTGACACTGGTGCGAGGAGAAAATCGGTAACTCCACGATACGTTACCACCCGTTTGTCTCGTATTGTTAAGTAACAGAACATTTTCTATTCCAAGCAGGTCGATATCCAGATCAGCCGGCGAAAATGCTTTACGTGACATATTAAACACTCTTAAAGAAACGGTATTTCTTGCTCCATTTACAGTGACAGAAGCTTGCAGACGTCGTTGTAGAAAAAGCCGGTTAGTTAAGAAATTATTAGTTGACAGAAGGTTATCCGCTGACAAGAAAGTATTCGGCAAACCAGAAACAGGTAATGTATCGATCACACTTGTACCAAATGTGGTGCCAAGTTGTGCCTGTTGATTAAAAGTCGTTATATCCTCATTATAACTCGCACTCCATGTTGTTGAACGCGTGCGATGATTGACTTGAGCTGCGTAAGTATCACCAAAGAACCTTTGTCCGGCACTTGCACTGATATCCGTTCTCTCATTCGGCAACCAGGCAAAGCCGGCCGACCAGGTAGGACTCGACGGGTTTCCTCTGATTGAAACAAAACTATTTCTTTCATAACCTCCTGTTGCCGTTAAACCAAATCGGGGTGTTATGTTATAACGAAAATTGGCAATAGAACGTTCTAATTCTACATTCCGGCCAGCACGAATCGTATTACCGTCGAAATGGATTCTTTGATAACTATAATTCAAACCCCAAGTCAATATTTTAAAAGAATCACCACTATTTAAGTTCAATAAAACACTATTCCGCTGGCTATTACGTAATCCGTTTGCACCCGACTCAACGATGCCATGCGCATAACGTAACTCGGTGGAAGCAAAGTTCTGAAATCGATGACGCAAATAAGGACTGATGTTATAGGCTCTAACGCTGGTTCTGTTGCCTGTCACATTAGTATTATCAATGGCTTGTGGCCCTAATAATGTAGTGTTTTGTTGAAACATTAAAGCATTTCCATCTAAAAAGAACAGATCTTCAATGATTTCCGTGGTTGCTTTGGCGTTAAGCTGGTGTCTTATCCTGGTTAAATCCTTATTTCTAGCGTAGATAAGATTATTCATTGTATAAAATGCATTGACATTCACACGTCGCCCTAAACCCGTTACTGACAGACCAGGATTAATCTCTGTAATAAAGTCATCCTGCTTGCTACCGGCTCCTCTAAACCCGCTCCCTAACCTTACATTATCAGTATATGTTTCTCTTATAGTCAGTCTTGGATTAACGCTCCATTCAGCCGCATCAGCAACAGATGAAAAAAACAAAAATATTGCAATGATAGTAGGACAAATAATTAAAAATAAAGCTTGGCCCTGATAACTATCTTCGGTTAATCTCATGAATAATAGTACCCATAATATTCTTCACCTGAAAATGCCTTCGCTTTGTTATAAATTAAATTAATATTGTCATGCGATCCAACATGCCGAAGCATTTCCTTGACTGCTTGTTGCGTCGTTTTCTCAGCTTCAACTACTAAAACAATCTGCCCCATTCTGGCGGTTAAAACGCGTGCTTCACTGGTCAACAAAATAGGGGGCGAATCAAATATCACAATCCGATCATGATAGCGTTGTGATAGTTCATCGAGTAATACGCTCATTCCATGACTTGCCAACAACTCGGTCGCGTGTGAGTGCGGACTTCCCGCCGTAATAACTGTCAATTTCTCAACGTTGGTTTTAAGCATCACATCAGCGACATCAAGCTTCTCATTCAAAAGGATATCCAGCAAACCCTTTTTAGCACCAATTCCTAGAATCTTCGGTACAGTAGGCCGAGCCACATCCGCATCTATCAATAAAACTCGATGATCCATTTCAGAAGCAATGCTCATTGCCAGATTGACAGCGCAAAAACTTTTTCCCTCTCCAGCAAGCGCGCTAGTAAGCATAATTAAATTAGCATTTTTTACAGGATTGCCATTCTGCGTAACTGCTTTTATAAGTAACGGTCTCTTGATTATTCGAAACTGTTCAGCAATCTGTGTTTTCCCCCGACTGGGTGTAACGATACCCAGCTGATGCAATCTATCATGATCAATGATGACCTGCACCGATTCCGCAGCAGACCTGGTAACAGGAGAATGCAGCTGAGCCTGCTTAGTTTCATTCTCAAGAACCTCGTCATCGTTATCTAGGGGCGGTCTCTGTTTGATATCAGACTTCGTGTTAACATCATGCGCTATCTGTCTCGTATCAATACGCGCTTCTGCTTCGATTTTCCCAGCTGCTTTTTCAATAATACTCACGTTATCTCCCAATGGCATCTACCCATGAATCCATTATTATTTAAAGCACATATATATAAAAAAACATATGCAGAATCTAAAATGGCAGCTTGGCAGCAAGCTGAATTATCTGCTTTGCATACAGGATTAAAATCATGTATAAAATTGACAAAAATAACAATGAAAAGCCAAATATGTAGAGACGATTTCTACTTTTTGATTTTTGCTCGGCAGTCCAAACCATCGGTATGGTACCCAGAACGGTTATTCCGGTAACTTCACGCAAATCGTTAGAACTATGAAAGGCCGGTCGAATTTGACTGATAATAAATGCGGCACCGATTCCAACTAATAATGCGCCTAAAAATACAAAAGTAAATAATTTTGTGCGATCAGGGCCTGTGGGTATCTCGGGAACTTTTGGTGGATCAATGATCTTAAATGACAGTAAGCCTGAATTAGAAGTTAATTCACCGGACATTTCTGCAGAAACACGACGCTCAAGCAGCTTCTCATAATTAGCTTTATTCACATGGTAATCACGATTAAGTTGCGTGAATTCCGCCTCCACTTCCGGTATGGCTTTACTCATGGATTTTAACTGGTTGTAACGCGCAGTATATTCTTCCACGCGAGCATTCATAGAAGCAACGATTGCTTCTGCATCTGTTAATGCGACATTCAACTGCTGCAACATGGGACTGTAATTTTTACCAAAATCGTTACCGGGCAAAGCCAATCTTAATGCCGCTCTCTTCTGCTCTTCGAGCTGCGAGATTAAACGATTTGTTGAAATAATATCCGGATGCAGTTCTGTGTAATTGAGCCTGAGTGTATCCAGATTCTCTTTGAGAACCCTAATGCGCGCATCAAGTTCAGGATTTACAATAGATTCAGGTGCCAGAGAAGAGGGATCCAACATCAAAACGGGTTCATCACCACTAATTTGCTTTCTGATTGCATCACGTGCCTGCTCAGCTTCTTTTAATGCAAGGTGTGCTTTTTTAAGTTCATCCGTAGCCATTGACAGTTGAGAATAATAATCGCCACCCTGTCCGGGTAGTAATCCAATATTTCTTTGTTTGAAGTTTGCCAGGGCATTTTCTGCCGTAACCAATCTTTCCTCATAAGCTGCAATCTGCTGATCGATAAACCGCAGTGCTGATGAAGAATCATTCTTCTTTCCATCAAGCCCCTCTTCTACAAAGATAGTGAGCAAAGACTGAACAATATCTTTTGCCAGAAATGGATCTTTATTATCATAAGAAATAGTGAAGATATTATCCCCTCCGGTAGCAGCACCCAGTTTTATCTCTTTCATCAATTCAGCAACCAATCTCTCCTTTTCATCTTCCTTCACAATTTTAATATCCAGATCGACCATACGTATAATCCTCTCTACGTTTGGACGGCTAATTAGCGTACGGCTGATTATAGAGATTTGTTGTTGCAAGTTAGGAGAAACTGTCATACCAGCCATCAGCGGTCTTAAAATATTTTGCGTATCAACATAAATTCTAGCCGAAGATTGATAACTATCCGGTAGATTGATAACGGTTACCCACCCTGTAATAGCAATAATCCAGGCAACAATCATCGATACCCAACGATATTTCCATATACCTTTCAAATACACGTATAGTTGGGTTATCAGCTCTTCCATTTTAGTAATTACCCCCTCTATGAGATGATTTAGCTATCTTAAATTTGATCACAAATACAGCTATCAGAAGAAACTCTCGGGTATTACCAGTACATCGCCCTGAAACATCGGCACATTCGCTGATATATCGCCATCTCTGATTAAGTCATTCAATCGCACACTAAATTGTTGTTGCTTTCCATCTATATTTCGAATAATTCTAGCTCTATTGCCTGCTGCAAAGTCTGTAATGCCACCTACTGCAATTAAAACATCCATTAATGTCATTTTCTCACGATAAGGTAAAGCCTGGGGCTGCGTCGCTTCACCGATAACGCGAATTTGTTCACTAAATGGCCCAACAAACTGAGTGACAACCACTGTCACAACCGGCTGTTGAATGTATTTAGATAATGCGCCTTCAATATCACGGGCCAACTCTGTTGATGTTTTTCCGCTGGCTGGCAAGTCTTCTACCAGTGGTGTGGTAATTTTCCCATCTGGACGAACCGGAACCGACATTGAAACCTCGGGATTGCGCCAAACAATAATATCTACAGTGTCCCCCGGACCAACCAGATAATCATGAGAAGTGCTTCCCATCGTATCGGTAAGCTGCGGATAAGTCGTACAACCACTTAAAATAAAAAACAACAATATGATAATGAAACGAGTCGATCGTTTCATAATACTAATATATAGAGCATTCACTTGAGTTTCCTTTTTGTCAAAATATGAAGTGCACTCGCGATTGTATTAAAAGTACAACAAATGTTAATACAGAATCTGAATATGATGCGCTATAAATAAAACATGAATTCTTCTATTATATTAAAAATATTGAATACCAATGAAACAGATAAAAAATACTAATCTATCCGCTAAAGCAGTCAACAAACATTGTCATGGATCGTTATGAAAGACTCATAAAATCACTCCACATATTCAATATTAAAGTGTTAACCATATCAATTCCAAGCAGTATGGCAATCAAACCTAAGTACCAGTCTCAAAAAAGCACAATCCAGATAAAAAGAATAATCAGCTTTTAAGCAAAAATCTCCCTGGAAAACGTATCACAAATATGAGTACCAGTGCGATTACCCCATCAATATAAAAAAATGGGCACCCATATTGAAATATGGAATTAAATAGGTATTTTATTTCTAATTAATTTCTGCATTAGAACCGATTAATATATTTCTATCTTATTTATAGGCAGTTGTATAGAGATATGCTATAAATTCCAGATGATTTCAATCAGATTACAGAATTTTTGTTGCTTTTATTTTCTCACCATACGATATGAAGCATGCGAATCAAATATCCAAGGAATATCATTCACAACAATGAGATGCAATATATTCCGATACAGGATTTATTCCCAAATTTCTCTGGGAATAAAGAACATTCAGTGTATTATCTCTTAATAATTTACTCAGAGTCATGGTTTTTCATGATATCTATCTTATCACTCGAAGAAAAAGAACGTTATGTCTGAACCATCTGAAATTAAGATTTTAATACTTGATGATGACACCTTCATGCTCGAATTGTTGTCTCGTATGCTTTCAAATCAGGGATTCACTGCTGTTAATTCCTGTGACAATGGGCGCGATGCACTTAAACAGATCGACAATCCAAATACACAACCTGATGTAATATTACTAGATCTCAATATGCCAGAAATGGATGGAATTGAGTTTGTACGCCATCTAGTTGAGCGACATTATGCAGGTAGTCTCATTTTGGTCAGCGGTGAAGATGAACGCATATTGAAAACGGCCGAGAAACTCGTTCATGCTCATGAGATACCCATGCTGGGTTATTTGCATAAGCCGGTAAAGCCCCAGGCATTGACTGCATTAATAAAGAAGTGGGTACCCGCTTCTTTACAGCACAATCAACCACAAAAGAAAAAAACGTATAGTATGGAGGCGGTGCGAGCCGCCATCACGAACCGAGAACTGGTCAATTATTATCAGCCCAAGGTGGCAGTAGCTACGGGCGAGGTAGTGGGCGTAGAAACACTCGTACGGTGGCAGCATTCTGATGATGGCCTGGTAACGCCTGATCAGTTTATTCCTATTGCAGAAGCGCATGATTTAATCAATGATCTGACCTGTCTGGTTCTCACCAATGCCCTCGCCCAAGCTAGCGTTTGGCATCAGGCCGGATTAATGCTTCGAGTAGCTGTGAATGTATCCATGGATAATTTAACCTCTCTGGATTTCCAGGATCTTGTAGTTAATCTTGTCACTCAAGCAGGAGTGCCACCTCAGAAAGTCGTATTGGAAGTCACTGAAAGTCAACTAATGGGAGACACTCGAATCCCACTCGAAATTCTGACTCGACTCCGATTAAAACGGTTTCGTCTTTCAATAGATGACTTTGGAACAGGACATTCCTCACTCGCTCAGTTACGTGACATTCCTTTTGATGAGCTCAAAATTGATCAGAGCTTTGTGCACCGCGCTTGGGCTGATGAAACTTTACGCGCAATGTATGACGCCAGCCTGGCCCTGGCAAGGCAACTGAATATGGAAGTTGTAGCTGAAGGCGTCCAAGACCAGGATGATTGGAAACTTTTACGTGAAACAGGATGTAACCTTGCCCAAGGATATTTCATTTCCGGCCCTCTCTTAGCTGACGATTTTCTTGATTGGATGAAAGACTGGCAGAAACGACTACACGACGGGTTGATTACTGAGCCGGTCTAATGGGAACTGTTCAAGAGATCTCGATGATGTTTTAAATGATCCGCTATGTAAGTACTGATAAAATAATATCCGTGATCATAGCCTTCATGATAGCGTAGCATCAATTTTTGTTTCGCTTTCTTACAAGCCATTTCGAAACGATCCGGGTACAGTTGTTCACTCAGAAATGGGTCTTCCAGACCTTGATCAATCAGCAGCAGGGATGCATGATGACGACCATCTTCAATTAAAGCGGTCGCATCATGACCACGCCACCGTTCACACGCCTCACCAAGATAATGAGTAAATGCTTTCTGTCCCCATGGACAAGACATAGGAGCAGAAACTGGAGCAAAAGCAGATACAGACTGATATATTTCCGGATTTCTGAGTGCCAAAGTCAAAGCACCATGACCGCCCATAGAGTGTCCAAAAATACCGACCCGGTCTTTATCTACTGGAAACTGTGTAAGAATGATTTCTCGCAGTTCTTGCGTAATATAGCTTTCCATACGGTAATATTGCGACCACGGCGCTACAGTAGCATCCAGATAAAACCCTGCCCCCGCACCCAAATCCCAATCCACACCTTCACCCGGAATCCCTGTTTGACGCGGGCTGGTGTCCATTGTTACAAGCATCAGACCATATTTGGCGGCATAACGCTGTGCACCTGCTTTAATCATAAAGGTTTCTTCTGTACAAGTAAGACCAGCCAGAAAAAACAACGCGGGGACAGAACTATATTGCGCTTGCGGTGGTTGATATACTGAAAAACGCATGGGCAAGCCAATAATTTCGGAATGATGTTGATAGAAGCCCTGTATACCATCAAAACAGCGATGCTGACTAATCGTTTCCAATACCGTTTTCATTAATAAACTACCACAGATCTGATGGACTTACCCGCTTTCATTAAGCGAAACCCTTCATTAATATCTTCCAATTTCAAAATATGCGTTATCAGTGAATCGATATTAATTTTTCCTTCCATATACCAATCGACAATCTTTGGTACATCCGTGCGTCCACGCGCCCCACCAAAAGCCGAACCTTCCCACTTCCGACCAGTCACCAGCTGAAAAGGGCGTGTGCTGATTTCTGCACCTGCTTCCGCCACGCCGATAATAATGCTCCGCCCCCAACCCTTATGGGTGCACTCTAGTGCCTGACGCATAACCTGGGTATTGCCAATACATTCAAAACTATAATCGACCCCACCATCTGTAAGCTGAACAATCGCATCTACAATATCGGGAACTTCGTTGGTATTAATAAAGTGTGTCATGCCAAATTCACGTGCCATGGCCTCCCGCTCTGAATTAATATCAATTCCGATAATTTTGTCAGCACCGACCATTTTTGCGCCCTGTATTACATTTAAACCGATACCCCCCAGGCCGAACACAGCCACGTTACTGCCGGCTTCAACTTTAGCTGTAAACAATACCGCACCAATACCTGTGGTAACGCCACATCCAATGTAACAGACTTTTTCAAAAGGTGCATCTTGACGAATCTTCGCCAGCGCAATCTCAGGCACCACAGTGTAATTTGAGAAAGTAGAGGTACCCATATAATGAAAGAGTGGCTTTCCATCGAAAGAAAAACGTGAAGTCGCATCCGGCATAAGACCGCGCCCCTGCGTACTACGAATCGCCTGACAGAGATTAGTTTTTTGTGACAAACAAAATTTGCACTCACGACATTCGGGAGTGTAGAGCGGAATCACGTGATCCCCTTTACGCAAATGTCTTACGTCTGGTCCGACATCAACAACAATACCAGCGCCCTCGTGACCCAAAACAGCAGGAAACAAGCCTTCCGGATCAGCTCCTGACAAGGTATAGTAATCAGTATGACAAATACCGGTTGCTTTAATTTCAACTAATACTTCACCCGTTCTCGGACCTTCCAGATCAACATTCTCAATAGTAAGCGGTTGTCCAGCCTTCCAGGCAACCGCAGCGCGTGTTTTCATCAGAATAACCTTTACAAGTTTTGTTTAATTACGCCTCTAATTTATGATTTACTGCGCTACAGTAATAGATATATATCCATAGTACATTGAATATGGAAATTAATCTTTAATTCCCGGAATGTTTGTCTGGTATCAGCGCATTCATTTCATATTTCAGATATTCGTTTTTTTTGAGCGTCAAATATATGCTCTGTTATCTCGGAAAATGTGTATGCATTTTTTTCGAGGCTGTTTTATTCTTCATCATCGTGCTTCAATTTATTCTATCTAAAGTTTTCAATTAGTCGTGTCAATGCCTTACCACGATGGCTGATCAAATTTTTTTGATCAGCAGGCAGTTCTGCTGCAGTCTTGCCCAATTCGGGCAGAAAAAAATAAGGGTCGTAACCAAATCCACCTTCACCCCTTGCTTGCAGGACAATTTCACCATGCCAGATACCATCAGCAATCATCGGCTGAGGATCCTCTGCATGTCGAACCAGTATCATAATACAATAATAATAAGCACTTCGATCCAATTGATCTTTGAGTACTTCGATTAACTTTAAATTATTGCGCTTGTCTGATTTAGGTTCGCCAGCATAACGTGCTGAAATAACACCTGGCGCACCTTTTAACGCATTAACGCAAATCCCAGAATCATCCGCCAAGGCTGGCAAACCAGAGTATCTACTGGCATGACGCGCTTTGACCAAGGCATTTTCAATAAAGGTGTAATAGGGTTCATCCACCGCATTAATGTTAAACGTGGATTGTGGCAGTACTTCAATAGCTAGTGGTGCAAACAAAGCGCTTATTTCGCTTAATTTACCTTGATTATTACTCGCAATAACAAGCTTATTTATACGATGCATACTCATTCAGCTTACCGCCAGTACGGTTTTTTGAATTGCAATCAAGTCTTTAATTCCCTGTTGCGCCTTATCCAACATAATATCCAATTCCTCTCGACTGAAAGCAATGCCTTCTGCCGTTCCTTGCACTTCGACCAAGCCCAGACTCCCTGTCATCACCACATTCATATCCGTGTCACAGGAGGAATCTTCCTGATAATCCAGATCAAGCACGGCCATACCCTTATGGATACCGACCGAGATGGCCGCAATATGATCCAGTATCGGTGTATATTCTATTAGTTGCTTGCATAACAGCTTATCTACTGCATCATGCAGTGCCACAAATGCACCGGTAATGCTGGCCGCTCGAGTACCACCGTCTGCCTGAATAACATCACAATCAATTTGAATCGTCCGTTCACCCAATTTTTTCATATCTACCACCGAGCGTAATGCACGTCCGATCAATCGTTGAATCTCCATCGTACGGCCGGACTGCCTCCCCTTAATTACTTCGCGTTGCATACGTTCACTGGTGGAGCATGGCAGCATATTGTATTCAGCAGTCAGCCAGCCCTGTCCTTTACCTTTAAGAAATGGAGGAACTGTCTCGTTTACACTGGCCGTACAAATAATTTTGGTGTCACCGCATTCAATCAGCACAGAGCCTTCAGCGTGCTTGGTATAGTGACGAAATATTTGTACGGGGCGCATTTGATCAGGATTACGATTATCGGTACGCATCACTCTGTCAGACCTTATATCTAGTTAGTGTGTAATATTAAACAGTATCAGAGCACACTATTTTTTAATGATACCCATAACATTACACTTATCGATTCAAATCGTTAATTATAAAAATCACTGTATAACCGATTTTTCTGGATGGCTTTGTATTTTCAGGTTATTAATGCTATTGGCCATACATCAGCATAAAAACCCTCAAGGTACGGTTTACGAAGATCTCTTATATTAGCTGGAAAAACGGTATATTGGTTTTGGCGGGGCACCAGCAGAAAGAGTTAGCACCTCATACCCATCTTCAGTAACTAACACAGTGTGCTCCCATTGCGCTGACAAGCTACTATCTTTAGTTGTAATGGTCCATCCATCAGGTAAATGGCGAATAGCAGCTTTACCAGCATTAATCATAGGCTCGACCGTGAAAATCATACCTGGCTCAAGTCGCAAACCAGTACCAATACGACCATAGTGAAGTACTTGTGGATCTTCATGAAATTTTAAGCCAATACCGTGACCACAAAATTCCTTCACCACACTATATCCCACGCCTTCAGCCAGCTTCTGAATAGCGTGGCCAATATCTCCCAGATGTTTGCCGGGTTTAATCTCATCTATACCCCGCCACATTGCTTCATAGGTTAATTCGCATAAGCGTCTAGCTTGAATTGATGGTTCGCCTACGTAGTACATGCGGCTCGTATCACCATGATAACGATTACTAATAACGGTAACATCAATATTGACGATATCACCATTTTTTAATTTTTTTTTGCCAGGTATGCCATGGCATATCTGATTATTTACTGAAGTACAAATCGATTTTGGATAGGGCGAATGTCCCGGTGGTGCATAGTTGAGGGGAGCAGGGATTGTATTTTGCACCTCGGTCATATAACGATGGCACAACCCATCAAGCTCACCAGTCGTAATTCCAGGTGTAACAAAAGGGGTAATATAATCTAAAACCTCTGAAGCAAGCCTACCCGCAACCCGCATTTTTTCTATTTCTTGTAACGATTTTATATGTACTGTCATAATGATTTTTGGTTAGCCAGATAGTCAACAGTTATATGATAACATTTTGACAATGCTTGCAAAATCAACGAAGAGATAAATCCAGCAATGATAATTCATAAACCCAGCAAGCATATGCTTTAACTTGAATATGTTAATTAAACATAAAACAACAATCATTACCTTGGCATTTCACCCAGCAGCGATGCACTTACTTCCAGATACAGCAAATACGCTTGTCAAAAATAATCCATATTTACAGGCAACAGCCGAACCCTTACGAAGCGAAGTAATTGTGCCGCTTGTGCAATGATCCAGATAATAAAAGCACTCCTAATACTCAATAAACAAATAAAAAAACAAATTCATTCAATAATACGGATTCTAGGTGCACATGTTAATGGCTTTTTTGTTGTTAATAATCTCTCGCCTTGTTAAAATGCGCAGTTGATCCTATCAGTACCAAGTTTTCGGAAGCCCTAAAGAAAATGGAATGCAAAACATGAAAATACTTATGAATACCGCAGTAGTCATTGCTCTGACATTATCTGCTCCAATCTTCGCTGAAAACAATACAGCTGCTAATAGTGACGCTACTAGAGGAAAGGAGATTGCGGCCGGTGTTTGTGCGGGCTGTCACAATGCTGACGGCAACAGTTTAATCCCGTCGAACCCTATCCTGGCTGGGCAACATGCAGAATACATTACCAAGCAATTGGTTGATTTTAAAGCAACGGATGCAACACCTTCAAAAGGTGCTACGCCAGCAAAACGTAATAGTCCTGTCATGACTTCCATGGTTGCTGCACTCTCACTGGAAGACATGAAGAGTCTTGGCACTTATTATGCTCAACAAAAAACAGAACCAAGCAATGTAGCTCAGAACGAAGCATTACTAAAAGTAGGTAAAACCATTTATCATGGTGGCAATTTGGAAAATGGTATCCCTGCGTGCGCGAGTTGCCATTCTCCTAACGGCTCTGGCATTCCACCCAATTATCCTGCTCTAGCAGGACAGCACGCTGAATATACAACGGCGCAGTTAAAGGCATTCAGCAATGGCAGTCGCGCCAATGATGGCCATGTCATGCAGACCATTGTTACCCGCATGAGTTCAAAAGAAAAGAAAGCCGTAGCTGAATATATTTCCAGACTGCGCTAACTTCTTCTTAATGACTAACAGATAACAAAAAAGGCAGCCATGGCTGCCTTTTTTGTTATCACACCGAAACGAGAAACTCACCAAGCATCAAATATTTTTTCTACTGCAACCAGCGTCTTGTCGATTTCCATATCGCCATGGGCAGAGGAAACGAAACCTGCTTCAAATGCTGAGGGTGCGAAATAAACACCTTCATTTAACATGGCATGAAAAAATCGATTAAATGCATCCTTATCACATTCCATCACCTCAGAAAAACTAGCTGGAATCTTCTCCCTAAAATAAAGCCCGAACATTCCACCCACTGATTGAGCACAAAAAGCAACCCCTTGCTTTTTAGCGATAGCAGCAATACCTTCTGTAAGCTGTTGAGTCTTACTCGCAAGTCTCTCATAAAATCCAACTGCTTGTACCTGCTTCAAAGTAGCCAATCCTGCTGCAACAGCAACGGGATTACCGGAAAGTGTTCCTGCCTGATAGACTGGCCCCAACGGTGCCAGACATTGCATAATATCCCGCCTTCCACCAAAGGCTGCCATTGGCATACCGCCACCAATCACTTTACCCAGCGTAGTCAGATCGGGTTTAATCTGATAAAGACCCTGAGCACAGCTCAAACCAACACGAAAACCCGTCATTACCTCATCAAAAATCAGCACACTACCATGCTGGGTGCATAACTCACGCAAAACAGTCAGAAAACCCGACTCTGGCATAATCAAATTCATATTACCTGCAATCGGTTCAACAATAACCGCAGCAATTTTATCACCATGCTCAGCAAATGTTTTTTCCAACCCAGCTCGATCGTTGTAGTCCAGTACAATAGTATGCCCTACTGTTTCCGCAGGAACACCGGCAGAACTAGGGTGACCAAAAGTCAAGGCACCAGAACCGGCCTTCACTAACAAAGCATCATCATGGCCGTGATAGCACCCTTCAAATTTAATAATATGGCTTCTGCCCGTATAACCGCGCGCCAGACGAATGGCACTCATCCCGGCCTCAGTGCCCGAGCTGACTAGCCTGACTTGTTCAATTGAAGGAATTAATTGACAAATCAGCTCCGCTATTTCCAACTCTGCTTCAGTAGGAGCACCAAAAGTTAAGCCATTCTGCGCGACTGTTTTTACCGCATTGATTACTTCGGCTTGCGCATGGCCTAGAATTAATGGTCCCCAAGAACCCACATAGTCAATGTAAGCTTTTCCATCTACGTCCCATACATAGGCTCCTTGTCCCCGCTGAAAAAATATGGGTTCCCCACCCACTGATTTAAAGGCGCGCACAGGTGAATTAACGCCACCGGGAATATATTTCTGAGACAACTCAAACAATTGATGATTACGTGAAGTCATTTGATAACTCGTCAGTAGGATTAAAGAATAATGGATTTCATCTGGAAGCAGCTCTGATTAAATCCAGTTTAATAGTACATAAGGAAAACAGCGGGTATTATCTCAACACTGCATTACCAATAGTAACGATGTTTCCGATGACCAAGAGATGATTAGCTATTTCCCCGCAAGCCCAGATTTTAAAAATCTGGCAGATTTTTATTTTAATAAAATAATCGTGAAAATTGTTTAGCGGTAGATTGTATATTTTGTGCATGAAATAAAGCACTACTAACCGCTATGGCATTACTCCCATTTTTTATTAAAATCTCAGCATTGGTTAAATCAATTCCACCAATGGCAACGACAGGTGTCAATAGTCTTTTCTTTGCTTGACGCAACAAATCGATTGAAGCAGACACTGCATCTGGCTTCGTGACTGAAGCATAAAATGCACCAAAAGCCACATAATCAAAGCCCTGTGCTTCAGCTCTAATAGCCAAATCCGGGCAATTATAACAAGAAGCACCAATAATTTTTCTCTTGCCCAGCCAATATCGTGCCTCCTTAATAGAAATATCCGTTTGACCTATGTGCAGCCCAGCCGCCTTCACCTCAATAGCAAGATCAAGATGGTCGTTAATAATCAGCGGAACGCTATATTTTTGACAAAGATGAGCCAGTGCATGTGCCTGTTCACGTAACAACGCAGTGCCTGCTATTTTATTACGATACTGTATCAGCCGAACACCGCCAGCGAGCGCTTGCTCCGTCATTATCAACAGATCTTCTGTATCGATCTGATTCGGTGTAATGGCGTACAATCCGCCGATCTCAGGAGATACCATTTACAGCTACCTTAACTTTTATCCTTATTCAAGTCTGTATTTTCATCATCTGCCCAAAAAAGTCTGTCTGGCAAATGCTGCCCCATGCCTGGACGAAAACCCGCTTTCAATGCTTGCCAGGTAAAATCCTGCGCTTCATACACGCTCTCATCGACAGGCAACCCATTCGCAATTGAAGCAGCAATAGCAGATGCCAATGTACATCCCGATCCGTGATAAGAACCCGCTAATCTTTGCCATTCATCCGAACGTACAATACCGTTAGAGTTATACAGTGTATTGACCACCTGGGATGTATAGTCATGCGTACCGGTAATCAATACATATTCGCAGCCCATTTGTAAAAGCCTTTGTGCACACTGATCAAAATCCAGCAAATACGACTCATCGTCATCATCATCTTGCGCCAAACGCCGAGCCTCCAAGCTATTGGGTGTTAGAATAGTCACTTGCGGAAGCAACAATTCACGCATGGCCTCTACCATTTCTTCGTTAGCCAATTCATCACCACGACCCGATGCAAGAACTGGATCTAATACCAATGGGATATCAGGATAATCTGAAATCACTTCAGCAATCGCCGCTATAATTTCGACACTGCCCAATAGTCCGATTTTGAAAACATTCACAGGCATATCTTCGAGCACCGCTCGTGCCTGATCCGCTACCCATTCCGGATCAAGCGCCAGGATATCTTCTACACCAACTGTATCTTGTACTGTAATAGCCGTAATTACCGACAAAGGGTGACAGCCCAGGCTGGCAATCGTAAGAATATCGGCATGAATGCCGGCTCCGCCACTTGGGTCGTTTGCGGCAAAAGAAAGTACAATAGGGGGTGGCTGTAACATGCATTAATACCGTAAAATGTTATTTTAACCTAAAAAAAGGCTCCTATCTATCATGCCGACTGAAGAGAATCATGTTTACAACCGTTATATGTGTCTTATTTGTGGCTTTATATATGACGAAGCCGAAGGATCTCCTGAAGAAGGCATCCCCCCCGGCACGCGCTGGGAAGATGTACCGATCAATTGGACATGCCCTGAATGTGGTGCACGTAAAGAAGATTTTGAAATGGTGAAAATATAGATGCGTATCCTACACACAATGCTGCGAGTCGGCAATCTTGAAAAATCGCTCAACTTCTATACTCAAGTATTAAAAATGAAATTATTGCGCCGCAAGGACTATCCTGATGGCCGGTTCACCCTTGCATTCGTTGGCTATCAGGATGAAGCCAACGGTACCGTACTCGAATTGACTCATAATTGGGATATCACTCAATATGAAATAGGTGAAGGATTTGGACACATTGCCATTGAGGTTGAGAACGCACAGCAGGCCTGCGAAGAAACCAAAAAACTGGGTGGGAAAGTAACACGAGAAGCTGGCCCCATGAAACACGGCACAACTGTCATTGCTTTTGTGGAAGATCCAGATGGATACAAAATCGAATTTATTCAGAAGAAATAATTCAAATAATCGTCAGTGCAATCGTTTCTTTTCGTTTTCTTAGCTCCAATATCCATTCAGTTATTTTCCATGAAATAGAAAAATTGCGGGTATTTTATTGATTTCGGGTAATGCACATTTCCACGCTTTAATTGTTTTAGTGGCGATATATTCACTGGCGAATGTGAGATTAGCAGCAATACATAAATCAGTATTATCATGACAAGTTTTAATTAATGATTCCAGCAGTCTCTGGTTTCGATAAGGTGTCTCAATAAAAATCTGAGTCTGGTCATATGCTATGGATTGCTGCTCCAATTCAATAATTTTCTTAGTCCGAATATCTCTTTCCACAGGCAAATAGCCATGAAAAGAAAAACGTTGGCCGTTTAATCCAGATGCCATCAATGCTAGCAAGATAGAAGACGGTCCCACCAAAGGTATCACTCGGATATTCTGCTGGTGAGCGAGTCGTATCAATTCCGCACCAGGATCAGCAACTGCAGGACAGCCTGCTTCAGATAGAATGCCTACATCATGACCAGCCAGCAATGGATCAAGTAAAGGCAGCAGTTCATGGGATTGAGTATGCTCATTCAGAATTTGCATATCAATTTTCTGCAACGGTAAACTACAATTAATGCATTTCAGAAATTGTCTGGCTGTTTTCGGATGCTCAACAATATAATAACCGATATCCGCAATATGCTTCTGAACCGTACTAGGAATAACCCAGTTAATATCCTCACCACTTAATAGCGTTGGAATGAGATAAAGTGTGCCAGTCATCGCACGATTAAACCTTGTTATAAGATAGCGTTCGCATTTCTAACAAAACTAATGCAACACTCTTGGCACACTCAAAATAAACTCAGGAATAGCAACGTCAAAATGAAAACCATCTTCTGCCGCCATCTGATAACTGCCTTTCATGGATCCTACCGATGCGGAAATAACGGTCCCGCTCGTATATTCAAAGCTATCACCCGGTTTAAGCAAAGGCTGTTCGCCAACAACACCTAAGCCACGCACTTCCTGCACACTGCCATCTCCATTTGTAATAATCCAGTGACGGCTAATCAGCTGTGTTGCCACTGTACCCATATTAGCAATCGTAATGGTATAAGCAAATACATGGCGATCCATCTTTTCATTCGATTGATCCGGAAGGTATGCGGTACGGATGGTCACATCAATTTCATATTTTTTACTTTCAGTCATATCGATATTGCACACTATTTTTTA
The DNA here is from genome assembly GCA_965369175.1 of uncultured Nitrosomonas sp. Taxonomy (GTDB): domain Bacteria; phylum Pseudomonadota; class Gammaproteobacteria; order Burkholderiales; family Nitrosomonadaceae; genus Nitrosomonas. Next base: position 42,743 of record CBDUPR010000001.1, on the reverse strand, counting down.
TATTGTATCAAAGAGAAACAATCCAACTTGCTCTGATTAGTCGTATCAGCAACGCGCGCTATTAACGCGCAAAGGCCATTTACAGGTAGAATAGCACCTTTGATTATAGAGAGGTCTCTCATGTATCGTATTGCACCAAGCATTCTTTCAGCAAATTTTGCTAAGTTAGGTGAAGAAATCACCGCTGTTATCGATTCTGGCGCGGATATTATCCATTTTGATGTCATGGATAACCACTATGTGCCCAATCTTACCATTGGCCCACTCGTATGCGAAGCAATTCGCCCATTAACTGAAGCAACCATTGATGTACATTTGATGGTAGAACCAGTGGATCGCATCATTCCCGATTTTGCTAAAGCAGGCGCTAATATTATTTCATTTCATCCGGAAGCATCCAAGCATATTGACCGCACCATCGGGCTCATTAAAGAACAAGGTTGCAAAGCTGGTCTCGTATTTAACCCAGCGACACCACTCGATTACCTTGACCATGTACTGGACAAACTGGATTTGGTATTGATCATGTCAGTGAACCCCGGTTTTGGTGGACAAACGTTTATTCCTGAAGCCCTTGCGAAACTCAAGGCAGTACGACAACGTATTGACGCATGCGGCAAAGATATCATGCTGGAAATTGATGGGGGCGTGAAAATTGAGAATATTGCTGAAATTGCGCGCGCAGGAGCGGATACTTTTGTTGCAGGATCAGCCATATACAATGCAGGCAAAGACAGTGACCCACATCGTTATGATACCGTCATAGCTGCATTGCGCTCCGAGCTAGCAAAAGTATAGTTTTCCTTTCTGCAAATAAAATCTTGACTCAATTTCATCTATCTTATTTTCTACCATGAATAATCATCTTTTCCGTTACGCCAATACAACGGTAGATAAAATCGAATTTCCGTTACCAATTAAGGTCGTCATGATTGACCTGGATGGTACATTACTGGATACAGCTGACGATCTGGCGCTTGCCGCTAATATGATGTTACGAGAACTGGGCAAACCCGAATTATCACCCACTATCATTCAGTCATATATCGGAAAAGGCATAGAAAGATTAGTAAAACGTACGCTGACCGGTGATACAGATGGCGAGCCAGATGCCGCATTATTGGCTAAAGCCTTGCCAATCTACCAACATTATTATGCAGAGAATTTATGTGTAAAAACACATCCTTTCCCAGGTGTCATTGATGGTCTCAGCAGTTTATTGAGCGCGGGTTTACGACTTGCTTGTATTACCAACAAATCCGAAACATTTACTTTACCATTGCTGCGTGCTACTGGCTTACTGGATCAGTTTGAAATCGTTCTGTCAGGCGACAGTTTACCAAAAAAGAAACCTGACCCAATGCCACTGTTGCATATCTGCAATTATTTTGATGTTCTTCCTCGCGAAGCATTGTTAATTGGCGACTCACTCAATGACGCTATCGCTGCGCGTGCCGCAGGCTGTCATGTTTTTTGTGTACCCTATGGTTACAATGAAGGGCGGGATGTGCATAAGCTCGATTGTGACGCGATAGTGGAATCGCTTTATGATGCTGCGAAACTGGTCAAAAAACTATAATGTGAACCACAAAAATACGGGAACTGGAACAATAAGTCGGCGATGGCGGTCTTCTCACACACATTTCACTTACGGATGTGTATAGACATCCATTTATTTTTCTTTTTCCTGTTTATTTTTGTGGAGTTAAAACATGACTGAAGCTGAATTCAATAACCTGGCGGCACAAGGATATAACCGCATACCCGTCATACTCGAAACATTTTCCGACCTTGATACCCCCCTGTCAGTCTATCTTAAGCTCGCCAATCAACCCTATTCGTATTTATTAGAATCGGTACAAGGAGGCGAACGCTTTGGGCGATATTCTTTCATTGGCTTACCAGCAGCAACCCGTATTGAAGCACGGGGCAACTCTATCCGTGTCATAAGTGATAAGAAATCACAAGAAACCCAAGTTGACAATCCATTGTCTTTCGTTGAATCCTATATGACGCGATTCAAGGCTGCGCCCTATCCCGGGATGCCTCGTTTTTGTGGCGGCTTAGTCGGCTATTTCTCCTATGATACGATACGCTACATTGAACACAAACTTGCTGGCCAGACTCATACCGATAAACTGGACACCCCCGACATACTCTTGTTGTTATCTGAAGAACTGGCTGTAGTAGACAATCTTTCCGGCAAACTCTATCTCATTGTTTATGTTGATCCGGCTGTTACAGGAGCCTATCAGTTAGGTCAGGATCGATTGAAAGCATTGCTCTCACGGCTCCGTCAACCACTAGAAATCCCGGCTGAAAAACCGGTAAAGCATGGCCAGACTATTCTAGAGTTCGCTGAAACTGATTTTATAGCTGCAGTAGAACGCGCTAAACAATATATTTTTGATGGTGATATTATGCAGGTAGTATTATCACAGCGCACCAGCAAATCCTATGATGCATCACCACTGGCATTATATCGTGCATTACGCAGCCTCAATCCATCACCCTATATGTTTTATTATCATTTCGATAATTTTCATGTCGTGGGTGCTTCTCCAGAGATTCTAGTGCGTCTTGAGAAAGATACAGTTACCGTTCGTCCAATTGCCGGCACACGCCCGCGTGGAAAAAACATACAGGAAGATACTGAATTGGCAGCAGACCTGCTGGCCGATCCAAAGGAATTGGCGGAGCATGTTATGTTAATGGATCTGGGCCGCAATGATATTGGACGTGTCGCACAAACCGGCACGATCAAAGTAACCGAAAATATGCGCATTGAAAATTATTCACATGTCATGCATATTGTTTCAAATGTAGATGGCAAGCTTAAGCCTGGCTTAAGTGCGATGGACGTACTCCGCGCCACCTTTCCAGCCGGTACCGTCAGTGGTGCACCTAAAGTTCGCGCGATGGAAATTATTGATGAATTAGAAATTTCCAAACGGGGTATCTATGCTGGTGCTGTAGGCTATTTGGGATTTAACGGCGATATGGATCTAGCTATCGCCATTCGCACGGGTGTTATCAAAGATGGCAAACTACACGTACAAGCGGGGGCTGGCATCGTTGCTGATTCGATTCCAAAAAATGAATGGATTGAAACGCAAAACAAAGCAAGAGCATTATTACGCGCAGCAGAAATTGCTGAAGAAGGATTAGATAGCAAATTTGAGTAGAGGCATAAAGGTCTACAATAAATTGATTGGGTACTTAGGCTAATCTGCCACACCCTCTTAAATACAACAATTCGGTTATATTTCGTGGCCGCGCAGTCTTTTCACATGTAGATCATCCTTTCAGACAGCGGACTGGAACTCAGCCAGGCCTATTTGCCGTCAACGCGCGATGGATACAAATCGTTGGATAAATACTCTCCGGGTCTGTATGGAAACTTGAAGCATTGGGAAAACCTATTATGATCAATGATCGATACGTCGAGTATCCCCCCTATAAATACATGAATCGGCGATAGTGTCTCATAATATACAACCACGCACTACAGGCACATAGTATTGGTTCACTCCGTTCCAGTCTGACAACACTTCCCGCCAATCAAAATATTTACGCACCTCAATTAATTGGCAGACGATCCAATAGATCGAGCACTCTATGCATTGTTACAAAAACAGGACACCCAGTGTTTTAGCTATTTTTCTGCTTAAATACGGGTATGGCGCAAAAGCTACGGCATAATCCGCCCTAAGAAGATGGCCCCGTAATAAAGCTTGGATGTCCTCCACCTGAAACTCCAACTGTGATTATTTTCCTGGGGGAAATTCCTGGGATTTCATTCTTCAGATAGCTCAAAAAACTATCGAATGTCCCGAATTCCGGCCAAACACCACCGAGCGTCATTGTTTTGCGAGGATCTGAAAATAGTAGCAGTCATCTTCGAGAGACCCGCTATATCAAAAAAATCGGACACAGACAGATTCAGCTTATTCGAAAATCCCGGCACTGCAATTACAAGATGATCGGATCGCTTTTCGTCAACAAAAACTGGCATTAATAAACTGACGCACAATCAGAAAATTCCCGGCTCCCCTTAAATTAATACAAATAATTATACAATGGGGTAGATTATCATATGGCGTATGGCGTCGGGAGATACCGTTATCTTCATTAATTCGTAGTCAGCGTCGTTTCAATCTCTGCAAAAGTCCTGGCAAGATTAGTCGGAATAATAGCAACACCCAATTGCTTTTCAAGCTGAGTCAGTGAGAAAATACCACATATCATCGCTGTAGCGTTAACACATCGCCTTATCACTAAAGTATGCTGCCGGCCACTATCACGCAAACTGGCCACAACATTACCAACTTTAGCTTTTTCTACTTCTTCGATAGGAATTGCTTCCAACTTCTCAAGTGGAGTCATTATATCCGACACCAGTATTTCGCTATGCTTAATACGCCGTTCCTGGATAAAGCGTAATGGCTTCTCACCCAGAATATCGGATGCAGTAATGATACCTTCAAGAAAATGATCTTGATTCATCACAAATAATGAACGTATACCACGCTGTATCATATACGTATTAGCCAGTTCCATAGTTACATAGGCTGGATTACTGCAGCATATACGCGCCTCATATCCGTCATCACGTCCAAAGCCGACGAATCCATAGTCACCTTCCTAGGCGCAGCTGGACGAGAAACCTGTACAGCACCAGTTAGAAATTGAGCAGAAAGAGGTGGATAGTAACTCATCACGGCTCTCCTATTTCGATGGATGAAATTAGCTTGATACCAAAGAAGAAACACAACCTTCTTCTCCTCAAAAAACACTACGCCTAATAAAATAATAAATCAACACAAATTCATTGAAATAATCATTAATATTAAATATCAATCAATTAACAAACCAATATTCAATCAACATGGCCATTCCTGCCATAACAAAATTAAGAAATCATCGAGGGTATCCACATTGTTTCGCTTTGCCTTACCAAGCAATATTATTTAGCAATAACCTCATTATCTCAAAACAACACTCATTATTTTTTTCATCTTTCCCACTTTCGAGGATAATAGTCACCATAATTTATTAATCTAAATCTATTATCCATGCATCTTTCAATTATCATTCCAGCGTTCAATGAAGCGCGTCTGATTGAACAATGTCTACAGTCTATTGCAACATCACTCGCGGCTAATCATTACCCTGGTTTTACTTCTGAAGTTATTGTTGTAGACAACAATTCCACCGATGGCACCGCTCTTTTGGCAAAACAAAAAGGAGCGCGTGTTATTTTTGAGCCAATTAACCAAATCGGGCGGGCGCGTAATACCGGTGCAGCAGCAGCTTCTGGTGCCTGGCTACTATTTGTAGATGCTGATAGCCTTTTAAATCCTGACATGATGGCAGATATTATACGAATGATCGAGAATGGGAAAAGTGTTGGTTGCGGCAGCACTATGCACATGCAGAATTTACCATGGTGGGCAAACTGTATTTTACAAATATGGACGAGGATATCGCTCCTGTTTCGCTGGGCATCAGGTGCACTCATTGTGTGCCGTTCTGATGCATTTCGTGAAGTAGGTGGATTTAATCAAAAATTTTACGCTGCGGACGAAATCGATCTGAGTCGTCAGCTAAAAAAATGGGGACGCAAACGTAATCTGAAGTTTTTTATCTTAAGAAAGCATCCGTTGGAAACATCATCGCGCAAAATACAGCTTTATTCTGGATTGGAAATAGCCAAGCAAGTTTTGTACTGCATATTAAATCCGCGTCGATCACTACAAAATAAAAAACACCTGCCAATATGGTATGACGGGCGACGTTAATAAAATATTCTATCAGGTAAGGCAATGAATAATCTGGATATTGATGCTTGAATCAGCATAATAGCGGCGTGGCAATATCGCATACCTGAAATAAAAAACTAATTTTGCATTAACGGGCTTTTAATTCTGTCATCTAAATCAGTGTACGCTACCCCGTTCATTTATAATCTTTTTGACCGAATATCTAACCGATTGATATACAATTTAAACATCATGTCCGTCAGTATCCTGATCATCTGGTTTAAGTTTTCAATTTGCGCATTATTCGTTGGAATTGCAGGTACCCAACTCGTCCGTCATGCTGATGTCATTGCAGACAAGACCGGCTTGTCCGGCAGCTGGATTGGCCTAATTCTACTTGCTACGGTTACCTCGTTACCTGAATTAGTTACGGGCATCAGCGCATTGATACTTGCTGATGCGTCAGATATCGCCGTTGGCAGCGTACTCGGTAGCTGCGTATTTAATCTGGCCATTCTCACTGTACTGAGCTCTCTGATTCGCGGCGAATCACTCTACCGTCGCGCCAGCCAGAGTCATATACTCTCCGCAGCATTCGGAATCGTGCTGATAGGTTTCGTGGGATTGAATATACTGCTGACCGATAAGATAACGATATCATATACTGCGCATATCGGCGTTTATACACCAGCTATTATAGCGTGCTATCTTGTCGCAATACGCGCACTATTTATGCATGAACGCACACAAACATCACAATTTGCTAAACTGGGGACAACTGGGCGCTACCCCGATATCACGCTGCATCAAGCCGGTTTCCGCTATATCTTATCAGCCATCATCGTAATGACTGCTGGCATTTATTTACCTTTTGTCGGCGTACAATTGACTGAGGTAATGGATTGGCATGAAACCTTTGTCGGCACACTATTAATCGCAGGAATTACCTCTCTACCAGAACTGGCTGTAACCATAGCCGCATCTCGTATTGGTGCATTTGATATGGCCATTGCCAATTTATTGGGGAGCAATCTATTCAATATTGTTATCCTGGCACTGGAGGATATCTTTTCTCTGCAGGAGCCATTATTGGCAAATATTTCTACATTGCATGCTTTTTCTGCTATGTCTGCTGTAATAATGAGTGGCCTCATTATTATCGGACTGGTCTATCGACCCAGCACGCATTTATTTATACGTATCGGCTGGGACTGGATTGGTTTAAGTCTATTCGCATTTTATCTATTGAATAGCTATGTGTTTTATCTGTATGGTGGTGAATAACTTTATCGATAAAATAAATGATCAGCATAGGGATACTGATCACCTGACACAATCATGGACTACTGAAGCCGCTACACCGGATTAGATATTTCTCAACCTCTACGGCTACAAACAAGAATAGGCTAAATACAAGAATACGCCCCCACATTACGGCATCCAATGCAACGGTTCCAAATATCTGCTGCATAATCGGCGCATAGGTAAAGAGCAACTGGATAATCAGCAGTAGGCTTATTGCAAGTAAAACATAGCGATTGCCAAATAACCCTTCGCGTGAAAATGCCGGAGCCAGTAAATAGCGACAATTAAACAGATAAAAGATTTCTCCCATCACCAGTGTGTTCACAACGATTGTTCGACCTAATTCAACACTGCCCCCATGAAGCATTTCCCAAAGAAATAAACCAAAACCACCACCGACCATTAATATCGTAACAAAAGCAATACGCCATATCAGAAAGCCAGATAACATAGATGCATTCGGATCACGCGGCGGGCGCTGCATGACTCCCTTTTCTGGTCGTTCGAATGAAAGCGATAAAGCCAGTGTTACTGCCGTAACCATATTTACCCATAATATCTGTATTGGTGTAATGGGCAGCGCCATACCCAGGAAAATAGCCAGAATCATAATGCCTGCTTCACCCCCGCCGGTCGGGAGAATATAGACAAGCGTTTTTCTGATATTGTCATAAACAGTGCGCCCTTCTTCTACCGCGTGCGTAATAGAAGCAAAATTATCATCCGTCAGCACCATCTCAGCCGCTTCCTTTGCTACCTCGGTGCCCTTCTGTCCCATGGCTACGCCGATATTGGCCCGCTTTAAAGCCGGTGCATCATTCACTCCGTCACCAGTCATGGCTACAATCTCGCCATCGTCCTGCAAAGCAGTTACTAAACGTAATTTATGTTCGGGACTCGCTCGTGCAAAAATGTCTACCTTTGAGACGGCCTCGCGCAGCTGTGCACTATTCATATGATCTAATTCAGCGCCACTCATCACAGTCTGGCCATCACCGATGCCTAGCTTTGCGCCAATAGCGCAGGCAGTCACGCGATGATCACCCGTAATCATCTTTACACGAATGCCTGCCGAATGGCACTGATTCACCGCAACAATGGCTTCTTCACGTGGGGGATCTATAATTCCAATCAGGCCCAACAGGGTTAGACCGGTGATATCGGAGAATTCAAGTGATTGCTGTTTGGCTCCAATCAGTTTGACCGCTATGGCAAGCATGCGTTGACCGGATGCAGTAGCTTCTTGTATACCAGCATGCCAATAGTCTAAATCTAATGGATGATTTTCATTAAAACTACGCTGGTAATTGCACATTGCCAGCACTTCCTCTGGTGCACCCTTGACAAAAATAATACTTTGTTCATCCTTGCCATGATGCAATGTTGCCATCAGGCGATGCGCCGATTCAAAAGGAATCACATCGATACGTGGATAAGATTCACATTCAATTACCGGATCGAGTTTTGCCTTCATTGCCAACGTAACAAGCGCTCCCTCCGTTGGATCACCTTCCAGCACCCACTCATTATCCTGTTGATGTAATGAGGCATCATTACAAAGCAACCCTGCCCGGAACAAATCCAGCATTCCGGCACAATCATCCATTAAGTATTCCTTACCATTCTGGCTTAAGATGCCCTCTGGTGCATAGCCAACGCCACCGACTTCCAGCAGATAATCAGCCGCTATAACACGCTGAACAGTCATTTCATTACGAGTTAAAGTACCGGTCTTATCAGTACAGATTACGGTTACAGCACCCAGTGTTTCTACCGCAGGCAAACGACGAACAATAGCATTGCGCCGTGCCATGTTTTGCACTCCCAGTGCCAACGTAATCGTCATGATAGCGGGCAATCCTTCCGGGATGGCTGCAATAGCCATACTAATTGCAGCCAAAAATATTTCATCCAGGCTGTAACTATCTAATAACAAACCATAAATAAAAACACTACTGGCCAGAATTAAGATCACAACAGTCAGCCAGCGTCCCAATATTGCCATTTGATGCATCAGCGGCGTAATCAATTTATTCACCTGTGCCAGCATCATACTAATGCGCCCAATTTCAGTATCATTGCTAGTGGCAACCACGACCCCTGTTCCCTGGCCATAAACAACCAGGGTACTTGAATACGCCATACAAAATCGATCTCCAATGGCCGCCAATTTTGCAACGGCTTCAAGTGACTTCTCTACTGCCTCTGACTCACCCGTCAGCACCGCCTCTTCGATACGCAAATTCTTGCAGTATAATAATCGCAAATCGGCAGGCACCTTATCTCCGGATTGCAGCAATACGATGTCACCAGGAACCAGTTTTTCAGCAGGAATTTGTTTACGCTTGCCATCGCGTAACACCACAGCATTCAGCGAGAGCATTTGACGAATCGCATCCAGTGCTTTTTCTGCCTTACCTTCCTGGATAAAGCCAATCACAGCGTTAATGACAACAACGCCTAAAATTACACTGGTATCAACCCAGTGCCCAAGAAAAGCAGTTATCGCCGAAGCCACCAGTAATACATAAATCAGCACATTATGGAATTGCGATAGAAATCGAACCACTACACTTCGCTGTTGCGGCGGTTTTAACCGATTTGGGCCATAGCACTCCAACCGATGAGTAGCCTCCTTCTGGCTAAGACCCGCATGATCCGTCTTTAATATTGCCAGCACCTCCTGTGGTGAATTACTGTGCCACGCCGGGTCTTTAATTGATTCGGATAGCTGTACTCGCTTTATCATCCATTTCTCCCCATTTCATCATTAAACAGCTCGTGTTTCCGCTTCAACGCATCATGAGTAAATGTAAGTTTAGTATTGCGCGCCTATTACTAACAGGATCAAACTGGATACAATGACATTATTTCGAATATAGAAAATGACTTGATCTATACCCACAACGATTATCTCTTAAAATATCTGGTATAGGCCATCAGATAAACTATAATCAATCCTCACAGCCTATTTCTTCAATATCAGCATAATAAATGAGGATCTTCATGAGATACATTATCGCTATTATGACGTTACTAACTGTTGGGCTGTCTGCAGGCACAGCCCATGCTACTAATCAGGCGCCTTTTGGTAATCAGGTAAATACGATCAAGAATTATAATCGCGCCACATCACAGATTGCCACTTCTGGTGTAGTCGGCAACGCTGGTGTAAAGGCATTGGCTGAACAAGGCGTTAAAACCATTATTGATTTACGCACAGAAGCAGAAGGTATTGAAGATGAAAAAATAGCCGTTGAATCAACCGGTATGCGCTATATCAATATACCGGTTACAAGCGCAGGCATCAGTGATCGCCAGTTAGCGATCTTTTCAGACATGATTGAAAAAGCAGAAAAACCTGTACTGATTCATTGCGCCTCAGGCAATCGAGCCGGCGCACTCTGGACAGCCTATCGCATCAGTAAAAATATCGCGCCAGACATTGCTTTTGAAGAAGGCCGTACAGCAGGAATGCAACCAGATATGGAAGCTAAGATTAAGGCTACACTGAAACATTAATTATAAGATAGGGCTATCTGGAAACTTATATTCAAATCTAAAATAACGCAAGCAAAGTTATTTTTCTATGATTTCTGGTACACGTTTAATGGCGTTTCTGCTGATATTGGTTGGGTCAGAAGATAGTGTTGCCAAGGCGGTGGTGAAACCAGAGACGCTCGCTCCCTTAAACAGCAGGCAACGTTTACCAGTTCGCCTGCAATGCCGCTTTAGCTGATAATAGGCGGCGTGACTGACACAATCAGTAGGACAGATAACCGCATCCGCGCTGTCTACCATACTATGTAGACGCGAAAGTGCTTCCTGTTGACCGCCATCATGATGAATGAGACGAATCCCAAGCTGTTCAGCCAGCATACGGTATTGCGGAAGTAAAGTGATTCGACCACCGACACAAAGAATGCAGCTGTTTCGCATTGAGTGCATATGAGGCAATAATGATTTACGCTTGGATTCATCAGGCGTATTTTCTGTCAATAAAAATTGCTCCAGCGTTTTTTTCTCAGAAACCAGCATATTACGTTCGCGCAATAGCATTGCCGCCTTATTATTGGCTGTTTCAAGTAGTCTGGTTAATGTACTGACCCGCTCAGATGTCATCTGCAGCTGTTCATTCGTCATAGTCAAACTCATTAAACGCTGCCCCATCTCAACCATAGCCACTCCGGATTCAAGCGCAGCAATCCGTGCCCGTAGTACCGCTACTTCATTTCCAGACTGACGCAGGTTTTCCAGTTCGCTCTCAGTGGCATGTAATTGTTTGCGTAATCTAACTTCATTACGAGCTTGCTGTTGTTGTTGTTGCTTCAGGGCAAATTTAATTTCAGTATTTTCCTTCTCCAATCTGGCTAATCGGCGCATATCGGTGGCCTGACCCGCACCCACCTGATGAGACAACATATGCATATCTGCATAGATTATTTTTCGGGTTTCATTACTGGCCGCTTTATGGGTAAATCCCGCCCACAAAGCACCCGCCACTTCACCATGTATGCTATGTTTTCTCCATAAAGCCAGCACATCGGCATCGTTTCTGGCTACCTCAAAATCGATAACATAAGTTTGATATTTTTTATTTAAAAACTTATGAATCGCTTTAGACACTTCATTACGTGTACTAACACGATTCACAGTTTCAACATGCAGCGCAAATTCATCACGCAATGATGCAGTAAAATTAAATGAGCGAGCGAACTTCTCCAAATCACTGATGGATAAACAGGTTCCGATAATAGGACAATGGTAAGTCTCACTCAATTCCCAAAGCTTGGCAGGCCTTTTTATAGATGAAGACATCGTTATCGATGGGGAGTTATTCGCCACTACCGATTCTTCTGGTGAAAACACCTTTGATACCAGCTGTTTTAATAAAATAGACGTATCCATGCTATCCCTTTATCCGTTTATTCCGACAGGTTTGTTGTTAGTGTGCCGTAACCGTGCAATAGCCAACTTTAATCAGCACCCAATTCTTGCAACAATCTACTTATTAATGCGAATAATAACGATTATCATTCAGAGTGTAAATAATTTTTTAGAACACAAGATAAACTATTTGGAACAGACGGTGATTTATCCGCGTAATATCATGGATAAGAACTAGCAGGATATTGCGTCTTCTTTTTATTTTCGAAGGCAGAGAAAAATCCAATAAGCGATTCGATGCAATAATGTCATCATCCATATCTCCCTCAAAAAGATATAGCGACCACAGCTACCAGGTATTAAGCACTAAGTAGAATTATTTTAAATTGACAACCGTTCTCATCGACAGATCAGCAATTGTATTATTTTGACAAGCATCTCAAACGACACTCAGATTGGCGATATGACAAAACGTTGCAACATCCCGTCCCTGCAAAATGCTTGGCAGACAAGCATCTAACCATTATTCCAGCATCGCTCTCCCAGCAAGATAATCACAACGCATCATCATTCATACAATGACGGAAACAACTCCTGTCAGCACAGCATTATGCCGGCAAGTCAATGAGTCCAGAAAACACGAATCACCCAGCTTATCAGGCCTGTTCACTCAATCCGGTTTAGTAGGCCGAGCCAACCATTCTCGCCCCTTGAGCATTCCGTTCCAGTACAACCATGGAAAAAGCTTAACCTTGAGCATCCAGGCCAGGGCTCGGGGCACAGTAGGGTCGAACGGAAAAGTCGGCAATAATTTACCACCAAACCCGAACTCAGCCAGTATCACTTTGCCATTCTCCACAGTAAGTGGGCATGCGCCATAACCATCATATATCGCGATCAAATCCCTGCCCTCTTTCTCTGCCAATAGATTTTCTGCAACAATAACAATCTGTTTTCTAACTGCAGCAGCCGTTTTCGAATTCGGAGATGAACAAGCATCCCCTAATGAAAAAATATTGGAATAACGAATATGCTGTAGCGTTTCCTGATTCACTTCACACCAGCCATTGGCATCCGCCAGCAGACTGTTACGGACAAAATCGGGCGCTATCTGAGGAGGCGTTACATGCAGCAGATCAAACGGCTTAGCGACACATGTAATCTTGTCGTTTTCATCTTTAACATTGAAATAAGCCGTTTTATTGGGACCATCTACTTTCACCAGATTCGAGTTAAACATCAGTTTAGCGTGATAGCGTTTCACATATGCCATTAAAGATGGCACAAAATCAGCAACACTAAAAAGTACTGCACCCGCAGCATCGAATTCAACCTCAATCTTGTCCAAAAGGTGGTGAGATAACCAGTAATCACATGAAAGATACATTGCTTTCTGGGGTGCTCCGGCGCACTTAATCGGCATGGATGGCTGGGTAAATATCGCTTTTCCGGCCTTCAATTCCTTTACTAACGACCAGGTATAGGGCGCCAAATCATAACGATAATTTGAAGTTACCCCATTTTTACCGAGGGTTTCTTCCAGCCCCTCAATTTTCTCCCATGCCAGGCGAAGACCAGGGCATATGACTAATTGCCGATAACCAATCGCCCGCCCATCAGCTAAATGGACCAGATCAACATCCGGATCGAAGCCAATCGCTGCAATCTGAATCCACTGAGCATGCTTTGGAATAACTTCAGACATATCCCGCACAGTTTCGCTAATGTTATATGCACCACCACCAACCAGTGTCCAGGCCGCCTGATAATAATGCTTATCAGAAGGCTCAACGATCGCAATACGCAAAGATGGCCGCCGTTTCAAAAGACTCGCTGTAACACCGATACCAGCTGCTCCCCCGCCAATCACAACAACATCAAATAGATTATCCCAGTTACAAATTGCCGAAGTCGGTTGTTGTTTATCGCTTCCATCACTTTTATCGACATCTTCATGTTTTGATGAATGATATAGGGTTGCAGTACATTTTTCTAAGCCACGCGATGCAAAAATCCGCTTCAGTAATTGAAAGATACGCCTTATGAATACATCACCTTGTTTATCAAATTCAGTCGTAACTACACGCATTATTTTCTCTCTCCCGTATTAGATAATTAGCTCTCAAAATCAATTAATTCCTATCCTTCTCAAAGTCATATCGTAATCCCTATCATGCCAATTATTACCACATCTTTATTCGTATCTATACAGTAATAGCTAAATATTATTTCCATCATCCTGGCTATTCCAGCGTTCACTCACTACGATAAATAAATTCGCTCTTGTCGTCGACTACTATCAGTTTTTTCTTATGTCATATCATAAATCACCATCAGACCAATAACTGGCAAACGTCACATAGCATTCCAGGTTAACTTATATTTCTGACGCATTAGTCAGCCAGTAACAACATGGAATTTCTTAGATGCATTAAAATACAACTATTTCCATTGCAATATAAGCTTGGAAAATACGATGGCTATTCGGATCAGCCACTGACAAACCAGATTGATCTTCAGGGATAAAGAGCGCACAACATGTCACCCAATATTAATGCCTTCTATGATTCTGTTACTTGCACCGTCAGTTATATTGTTTTTGATGAACCGGGTGGGAGCGGCGCTATTATTGATCCGGTACTGGACTATGATCCGAAATCCAGCAGAATACATACCCTATCTGCGGACAAGCTCATTGAATTTATAAAAGATCAGCGACTGACTTTGAAATGGATTCTTGAGACACATGCACATGCCGATCATCTTTCATCAGCTGATTATCTCAAGAGCCAATTAAATGGCTATATTGCAATTAGTAATAAAATTCCGGCGGTACAAAAAACCTTCAAAAAAATCTTCAACCTTGGTAATGAGTTTATACCGGATGGCCGACATTTTGATTATTTATTTAGCCATAATGAAAGATTTCAGGTTGGAAAATTAAACGCAAAAGCCATTTCAGTCTCCGGCCACACACCTGCCGATATGGTATACCAGTTTGGTGATGCCCTATTTATTGGTGACACCTTATTTATGCCAGATATCGGTACCGCACGAGCAGATTTCCCTGGCGGAGATGCAAATCGATTATTTCTATCTATACGTAACCTGCTTGAATATCCACCAGAAACCAGGTTATTCATGTGTCACGATTATCCCCCTGAAAATCGGGCAGCTCAGTGGGAAAGCACCGTAGAGCAACAGCGCATGCATAATATTCATGTCCATGATGGTATCAGCGAAGATGAATTTGTAGCGATGCGTCGTGCACGGGATACCATGCTTGATATGCCAACCCTCTTGCTTCCCTCAATTCAGACCAATATCAGAGCAGGAAAAATGCCCCCGGCAGAAACGAATGGGGTTGCATATTTCAAAATACCGATTAACCTGCTTTAACAAGCCAGGTTACCCATGAAATTACATGCACCGGTAGAGACTTTTGCAAAGATCTCCAAGCATTAGAGCGAACGCGCAACATGCGATTATAGACAAATCTGGCGCATCCGAATGTTTGAGCCAGAATAGTTGTTGCTAAAAAGTTGAGTAAAACCTGAATTTGTATATGCGCTTGATTTCCATCAACACACTTTAACAGAAATAGGTGAAAAGAGGCTTTAGCATCAGCAAAGCTGGTTCCCTATCCATCCCTGGCCTTAAGACCGAGGTTTTCCGGGAGTTGAGATGATAAAAATGGAAATGGCATCGAGCAATACCTGGGACTCCTCAAGCAAAACCACTGCAGCGTGGCACGCCACGATAGAGCCACTATTTTATTCCTTGCTTCCATGTTTGGGGTAGCATAACGATATGATTCAAATCCTTTTTTCACACAGCTTAGAAGCTGCCTCGACAACATAAATCATAACAGAATAGATTATAATAATCAATTAGTTATTGAATAAATAATCTAATTTTCAGATATTTATAGATAACCTCATTTCATGTACACTTAGTATTCCAATCACAACAAAAGGTAGCACAAAATGAACAACAACCGTAATATTCTCATTGGGATAGGGTTGCTCATGTCCGCTATGCTACAACCTTTAATTGCACAAAGTGCAATTTGTAACAGTGATGAAACGCTCACATCTGTTAAGGGAAAAATCTTTAATAATATTCTACAAACTGGCGCAACTCTGGGAACAGTACACCTCAATCTCCATAAGAATAAGATGAAATGTGGAATATTCGGTCAGGGTGCTATTGTTAATAACGGTTCAATTAATTTTATCCATACCTTTGTCTGCGATGATGAAGTTACCTTTCCATTGACCGGAGATACAGTCCATTCTCAGCTTACTCTGAATACAACCGGATTCATTAACCTACAATCTTGTCCGCCTGACTTACCACAAACGGCAATTTCGGGCACTTTTGAAGAAACGTCTGTTCCTATGCCTGGAACCGGTCGGGGAATATTTACTGATGTAGAACGTGGCAAGATTCAGATTAAAGGCACAATTAACTGCTTGGCTAGTATTGACATGAAGCTTTCTGGTGCCATCTGCTTGAAAAATCCTTAATAATTTAATTAAAATTTGTTGAGTTTGTCGCTGCCATACTCAGGTAGGATTTTCAGCTTGAGCATGGCAACAAATAAAGAGTATCGAACAAAACATCATTAAACATAAATGATCTTTAATTTAAATGCCGCATTGCAGATTCCTATTGAGACCTTTGCAAAATCCCAATAGTTGAAAACTTCTGGCGAGGGCTTTTGCAAAAGTTTCGTATTATCAATCCCATTTTTCGAGCAGTCAGTCGTTAATCCCACCCCCTAAATTGATAACGAACCACGCTTCCAGAAATACACAGATCAAAATAACTCGCCTCATTCCGTGTCTTATAGACAGCACGCATCCAATTAGTTTAACAAAGCGATTAAAGAGTCACAGTTGCTCAACATGTTCCAATTCGTAATTAATTTTAGATTAAACGTTGCATTTTATAAAAAAATAATTATAATAAGAATCATTCTCATTAACTATATTAAAGGTAATGCAATGATGAATAACTCAAATATAGCCTCGCTAGGCATGAGCAATCCTCCCCAGTTTATTGCAATGGATAAAAACAGATCTATTCGTAGCGATCACCTGTTTTTGAATAATGATGTGATATTTATCCAGCATCAAGGAGAGCAATATCGTTTACGCCGGACACGTAACGGTAAGTTAATTCTAACTAAATAATGGACTTTAGGGTTTAATCATGTATATTTGTATATGCAAAGGAGTCACAGATAACGCAATTCGTGAGGCTGTTATTAAGCAAGGCGCTGACCGAATGCGAGATTTGAGAACCTGCTTGGGTGTAGCCGAACAGTGTGGTGTTTGTGCTTGCCACGCGAAAATGGTGCTAGAACAAACGCTGACACAAAAAAATGCTGACGCGACACTCTCCTTCTAAACCCACTCGTATACACGAGATTTCCGCCTGAGGAGGCAAAATGAAAGGTAATGCAGATATTATCAACTGGTTAAATCGCCAGTTACAACATGAATTAACCGCTATCAACCAATATTTTCTTCATGCACGCATGTACAAGAACTGGGGGTTCAACAGCTTAGCCAAGCATGAATATGAAGAGTCTTGCGAAGAAATGAGACACGCTGATAAATTAATTGAACGAATTTTACTTTTGGAAGGTCTGCCCAATTTACAGGAGTTAGGTAAGCTCATGATTGGTGAGACCCCCGAAGAATGTATCGCCTGTGATCTTAAGCTGGAAACAACCGCACATAAAACACTGGTCGACGCAGTCACGGCCTGTGAAGCGGCAAAGGATTATGTTTCACGAGAAATTTTCGCAGATATTTTAAAAGATACCGAAGAGCACATTGACTGGCTGGCAACACAGCAAGATGTGATGCAGAAAATCGGTATCCAGAACTGGTTACAAAGCCAGATATAAGTTTCTAGCTGCCGCTGGGTTTCCTCCTCCTACTCCAGCGGCATTTTAGCCAGCCAGCCTATCTCGGCAAGCCAGCTACTTTTTTATTCGCTGACTTGTTGGGAGCTGGATTATGAGAGTACTAAAAAAATCAACTTTAAGTGTGATTTCTCCTTTAAGTATCGTTTCTTTAATCCAGCTTCCCAACACAACACATATAGATAATTTTTTGTCTGTTTTCCTGCGCGGCGCAGACCAACTATCCCGTCATTTGTACCATATCATCCTCAATGATAACTGGCATAATCACTTCGGTTTCACCCATATACCCCGACTATTCAAAAAACAGCGCTACGATGTTACAAAACCAGTCTCTGAAATAAACAGGGCGTCCAGAAAACCGGCCTCCGTTACAAATCCATTACCACTGATCAAAGCAACAACTCACATAAAAAATAATGACATTTACGAGCAAAACTCATCTGGATATGATAATCACCATCAATTATCCGGAAAATCTGTTTTATGCGTGGGTGGACGCGCTGAACTGTACCCACGATATCGTTACTTGGTCGAAACTTCCGGTGGTATTTTCTTATCTTTCCACGGAAATTCCAGTGACAATATAGAGCGGCTATTCAGACTATTAACCTATACCAACATGGTTATCTGTCCTGTTGATTGCGTTAATCACGACGCTTACCTCACAGTGCAGCATTACTGCAGGCATTCGGGAAAACCCTGTGCGTTGCTGGAGCGATCCGGGATAGCGACTTTCCGCAAAGGAATAGAAATACTGGCCATGATGGCTACAAAACAATCCGTGCCGTCAGAGAACTCAATATCCCAACCCCAACATTAATTTCTCAACCTTATGAGGCCTAATAGGCTATTCGGCTTATCATTATTGTTGTAACTTATTGAATAGGAGAAAAAATGAATTTCCGTTATGCCAGCCGTATTCTGGCTATTTTTTCTATTACGATCTTTTTTTCATTACCACTCGAAGCAGCCACAAGAGAATACTGGGTTGCGGCAGAAAAGCTATCCTGGGATTATGCACCTTCAAAGAAAAATCTTATTAACCCCGATGAAACACTGGGTGTTTGGGGACAAACACGCATATACACAAAATACCGGTATATTGGCTATACGGATAACACTTATACCCAGCCGGTATCACAACCAGAATGGATGGGAATTCTAGGGCCTCAATTACGGGCTGTGGTCGGTGATACGATAAAGGTTCACTTCCTGAACAAAACAGATCGAGCACTTTCTATGCATCCACATGGTGTGTTATATGACAAGGACAGCGAAGGAGCCGATGGGGGCAAAGGCGCCAGCATACCACCCGGTGAACGCTATACCTATATCTGGGTTGTAGACAAAGATGCGGGCCCGGGACCCGACGATCCTTCATCAATCGTTTGGCTATATCATTCTCATGTCATGGCAGAAGAGGAAATGAACCTCGGTTTAGTGGGCACCATCATTGTTACACAAGAAGATCGCGCACGTTCTGCTTCCAATCCTAAACCTCAGGATGTAGATCAGGAATTTACCGCTTTGTTTATGATCTTTAATGAAGAGAATGACGAAGAAAGCGGCCTTAAACACACCATCAACGGTCGTATTTTTGGTAATCTTCAAGGCTACGAAACCAAGCTGAACGAACGCGTACGCTGGCATCTCGTTGCATTGGGTAATGAAGTTGATAATCATACTGTACACTGGCATGCTCAGACCGTGCTTAAACACGGGCACCGTACCGATGTCATTGAAGTACTGCCTGCCAGCATGGTTTCAGTAGACATGACTCCCCGCTCACCTGGCAACTGGTTATTTCACTGTCATGTCAATGATCACATGATCGCGGGCATGTCCACACGCTGGCACGTCAACACCAACTCAGACTAACCGCAATCGATACAGATCGGGCTGATCCTGACTCAGATATCTTATCTCAGATGCTTTATAGCAACCCCACCAGCCATATACCGGAATAATCTGAAATAGTGTCACCTACTGCTTTATTCTCTAGTGATTGAGAAACGATCAGCCCGTCTCACATGAACCGAAGTATACCTAAAGTTTAAATTCCTACTGTCGATGAATGAGCATAACTAATCAATATCCGATTTGATAGAACCAATATTAATCAATCCAGATATTGAATTTTCAGATCAACAGGATTAATCAGGAATGACATTATGGGAATCATCGTTAACTTTAAATCTGGTGCCAAGCAGGTATTCATTGTTCATCAGGATATTCTTGCAACAGAGTTCAGACACTTAGCCGAAACAGTGGGTGGACGTATAAACAGTGTTGAGTTTATGTCATCTCTTCAGTGCTTGAATTCCATTATTTCAGAATCGAAGAGAACATTTTAATACGATAATAAGATTGAATATCGGGTATATTAATTACCAGGCGATCACGCTTGAAATACGAGTCAACTTATTGATATAAATATAGACTTTTGAAAAAATTTCCAGCTATAACTTGGCTCTTATTCACTAGCCGTATTGAGGGTTTGTGTAGAGAGTCTTTACAAACATCAGCAATGCTTGCATGTAGTCGCCCTACTTTCAGTCTGGCCTTTTATCTGTTAACCGACCCTTTGCGCTTTTTAGATAGCTTCCGTTGCAGCTTAGCAAGCTTAATTTCATTCTTTCGCAGCGTGTTAGGAGACGTATCTTCTCGCCCGTAGAAAGAGTCTCGAAGTGCGTTATTTGCCGCTAACCTTTAGCTTTAACGCAACAGGGTCGTCACAAAGCATGGAAACGTGGTATCGACCCGCTAAGTCTTTAGAGATTGTTGCAGTGGTTAGTTTTACTGTCCTAGGAAGGGTGCGCGACCATTTGATATCTAGTCGATCTCTCATCTTTGCCACTTCAGAGACTTACCGCCCCACTTAAAGGCGTTGGACGTGTATTCAGCCGATTGCTTCTCATGCTTGCGCTTGAATGACGGGTATTTAGCTCGTTTGGCAAAGAAATTACTGAATGCCGTTTGCAGGTGACGGAGAGATTGCTGCACAGGAACACTAAATAATGTAGTTATGAAATGGAAAATATGAGATGCTTGTAAAAAAGAAAGGGGTTCATATGACATATTCACATTGTAGGCATGATATATCAGACGAAGTATGGGCGCTGCTTGAGACTCATTTACCTGGCCGCCAAGGCGCTTGGGGGGGATAGCTAGAGATAATCGCCAGTTCATTAAGCCGTTTTCTGGATTATGCGCACGGGCGCACCGTGGTGGGATTTGCTACCGGATTATGGGAATTGGAGTAACACGCACCGCCGTTTTATCCGCTGACGCGACAAAGGTATCTGGGAAAAATTAGTGGAAATCTTGATTAACGATCCGGATTACGAATGGCTTATGATTGATGCCAGTCATTGCAAAGTTCATCCCCATGCCGCCGGAGCCAGGGGCGGAAATCAGGACATGAGTCGCACAAAAGGGGGCTCAACACCAAGATACATCTAGCCGTGGATGCGCATGGCATGCCAATCAGCGTTTTTATTACACAAGGTACCACAGCGGATTGCACGCAGGCTGATCGCTTAATCGAAGGACTTGATGCGGATTATTTACTGGCAGATCGCGATTATGACAGCAATGCAATTATTGAACAGTCAAGGAGGCCGGGTATGGAAATCGTAACCCCCTCAAAAAAGAATCGCACAGCACGAAGGTCTTACGACAAGGAACGTTATAAACTACGGCATCTGGTTGAAAATGCTTTCCTCCATTTCAAGAGATGGCGCGGTATCGCCACAAAATATGCCAAAAATACTGCTTCATTCCTTGCTGCTGTGCAAATCAGATGTATTGCTCTCTGGGCAAACATCTCATGACTATGTTATCTAGAAACTTTGTTCAGCCATTCAAATTCAGGCTCTTTTTTTAACCAGTCAACAAAGAGGAAGTAGCATGATACCTGATTCTTTTTCTCTCGGTATACCAAGCATCAGAGCGAACGCACAACGCGCGATTATAGACAAATCTGGTCCGCCCGAATGTTTGAACCAGAATCGTGGCTTGCTCAAAAATTGAGTAAAGCCTGAATTTGTATGCGCGCTTAATTTCCATCAACACACTTTAACAGAAATAGGTGGAAACACAGGCTTTAGCATCAGCCAAGCTGATTCCCTATCCATCCTCGGCCTTAAGGCTGAGGTTTCTCGGGAGTTTAGATGATGAAAACGGAAGCCCAATTAATTGATCAGCACAGCCCTTTGCCTGCTGAAGAGTTACGCAAAATCAACGCTTACTGGCGTGCGGCCAATTATCTGTCCGTCGGTCAAATTTATCTGTTAGATAACCCTCTATTAAAACAACCCTTAACGCTTAAAGACATCAAACCAAGATTGCTCGGCCATTGGGGCACCACGCCGGGCTTGAATTTTATTTATGTGCACTGCAATCGTATTATCAAAGCACAAGATTTAAGCGTCATTTACATCACAGGCCCCGGTCACGGTGGCCCGGGTCTGGTAGCTAATACTTGGCTGGAAGGAACATATAGCGAGATCTATCCAAATGTGGCGCAAAATGAAGCGGGTATGAAAAAATATTCAAACAATTTTCATTCCCCGGGGGCATCCCCAGTCATTGTGCACCGGAAACACCGGGGTCAATTCATGAAGGTGGAGAACTTGGTTATTCTGTTGCGCATGCCTATGGCGCTGTGTTTGACAACCCTGATCTAATTGCCTGCTGCGTAGTTGGTGATGGCGAGGCAGAGACCGGCCCGCTTGCTACCGCGTGGCATTCAAACAAGTTTTTAAACCCGATTCATGACGGCGCAGTACTGCCTGTTCTGCATTTAAATGGTTACAAAATTGCCGGCCCAACGGTGTTGGCGCGCTTAAGTCATAAGGAGTTAGAGAGCCTGTTCATTGGTTATGGTTATAAACCTTATTTTGTTGAAGGATCAAACCCCGAGATCATGCACCAGCGTATGGCGGCCACGCTAGATACCACTATTGCAGAAATAAAAACGATTCAACGCGAAGCACGTAGCAGCGGTGTCGTTGTCCGTCCGCACTGGCCGATGATTATCCTGCGTAGCCCAAAAGGTTGGACCGGCCCTAAGGAAGTTGATGGCCAGAAAACGGAGGATTGCTGGCGCTCGCATCAGGTACCGTTCGCCGAGATGGCGACAAAACCAGAACACGTCAAGTTGCTTGAACAATGGATGAAACGTTACAAACCAGAAGAGCTATTCGACGAAAGCGGCGCGCTGATGCCGGAGCTGCTGGAATTGGCGCCCAAAGGCCTGCGTCGGATGGGTGCTAACCCGCATGCTAACGGTGGTTTGTTGCTCAAGGATTTAAACATGCCGGATTTTCGTGATTATGCTGTCGAGGTATCCAAGCCTGGACAAGTAATGGGTGAAGCGACCCGTGTAATGGGCACTTTGTTGCGCGATGTCATGCAGCTTAATGAGAACGCTCGGAATTTCCGTGTTATGGGACCGGACGAGACTAAATCCAATCGTCTCGGTGCTTTGCTCGAAGTAACAAATTTTACCTGGATGGCGGAGACACTACCAGAAGACGACCACCTTGCACCAGATGGCCGCGTAATGGAAATTCTTAGCGAACACACCTGCCAAGGTTGGTTGGAAGGGTATCTGCTCACCGGGCGTCACGGTTTATTCTCTTGCTACGAAGCATTCATCCATATTGTTGATTCAATGTTTAATCAACATGCGAAATGGCTTAAGGTCAGTAAAGAAATTCCTTGGCGTCAACCCATCGCTTCATTGAATTATTTATTGACTTCCCATGTCTGGCGGCAGGACCACAACGGCTTTTCACATCAGGATCCCGGCTTCATTGACCATGTTGTCAATAAGAAGGCCGATATTATTCGTGTTTACTTGCCACCTGATACCAATACGTTATTGGCTATTACTGACAAATGCTTGCGCAGTCGTGACTTTATCAATGTGATTGTCGCAGGTAAACAACCGCAGCTACAGTGGCTTGATATGAATGCTGCGATTAAACATAGTATGGCTGGTATCGGCATTTGGACCTGGGCGAGCAATGATCAAGGCGCCGAACCGGATGTAGTCATGGCTTGTGCAGGCGATGTCCCTACTCTCGAAACGCTGGCTGCGGTGGATTTATTGCGCCAACATGTTCCGGATATCAAAATACGCGTGATTAATATCGTGAATTTGATGGCGATACAACCACAGGAAGAGCACCCCCATGGCCTATCAGACAAGGATTTCGATACCTTGTTTACCGTCGACAAGCCGATTATTTTTGCTTACCACGGTTATCCCTGGTTGATCCATCGATTGACTTACCGTCGCAACAACCACAAAAATTTACACGTACGTGGATACAAAGAGGAAGGCACCACCACTACGCCATTCGATATGGTCGTACTCAACGATCTGGATCGTTTTCATTTGATCGGCGATGTGGTCGACCGGGTACCAAGACTCAGCCGGGTCGGCGCATATATAAAGCAGTTTGTCCGCGACAAGCTCATCGAACACCGCCAATACATCACCACCCACGGTGAAGATATGCCTGAAATCACTAATTGGAAATGGCCTTATTCATGATTTATAAGTCCTAACAAACATTTAACTTGTAAGGGAGACATAAAGCTCATGAAAATTCCTCGTTTAATGGTGATTTGAATCTCTCGGGATTGGATGAATGGTGGGCGGAACCTGCACACCGTAAGTTGGCTGTGTATTGGATGATGGCAAGGAATATACGGAACCGGAATGGGGCGCGGTAGAGGCCGAACAACTTTATTATCTGTTGTAAAATGAGATTGTTCCGAGATGTTCTATAACCGCGATAAAAGCGGCACTCTAGACGCTTTAAACGGGTATCTCTTTAAATGTAATGTGAAGACGACATGTCTTCTTTATACTGATCTTACGCCACGCGTCGTAGTGCACCACTCGGATGTTCATACACCGATGGAGAATAACTTGATCTTGTAGTGGTCAGGAGAGACAGTGTTAACCGAGAATGCTTAATAACAGGACTTATAATGAAATTAACAAAAAGGAATAACTCATGACCGTTAATTCATTGCAACAGACCAAGGCACTCGGCCAGAGCATCTGGCTTGATTATATGCAACGTAATATTCTTAAGAGTGGTGAAATTACTAGAATGATTAAGGAAGATGGGTTGGCGGGCATGACCTCCAATCCAGCCATTTTTGAAAAAGCGATTAACGAACATAGTGACTATGATGAGGCAATCTCAGAACTGGCCCATCGTGGAGTCAATACGAAAGATATATATGAAACCCTGGCACTCGAAGACGTGAGATGGGCCGCTGATTTATTTCAACCACTCTACGATAAATCGAACGGCCGTGATGGTTTTGTCAGCCTGGAAGTCTCTCCTCATATTGCCTATGAGACAGAACAAACTGTCACCGAGGCAAAGCGCCTGTGGACGCAACTTGATCGCCCCAACGTTATGATCAAGGTGCCTGCGACCCGTGAAAGCTTGCCTGCCATTTCACAACTTATTGCTGCCGGGGTGAATATTAATGTCACGTTGCTGTTTGGGATGGTGCGTTATCAAGAAGTTGTGAATGTATATATGGAGGGTTTGGAAGAACGCGCTGCACAAGGTAAACCGCTTGATCATATCGCTTCTGTCGCCAGTTTTTTCCTAAGCCGCATTGATGTACTAGTAGACAAACGTTTGGATGAATTGACTCAAACCAACGTTGACGAATCCCCGCATCCTCTACGGGGCCAGAGTGCCGTAGCCTGCGCACGCCTTGCTTATCAGCACTATCTGAACTGGATAGAGAGCACCCGTTGGCAGGCTCTGTCTAGGAAAGGTGCGCAAACCCAACGCTTGCTGTGGGCGAGTACCGGCACCAAGGATCCTACTTACAGCGATATTAAATATGTTGAAGCTTTGATCGGAAAAGAAACAGTTAGCACAATGCCGCCGAAGACGCT
The DNA here is from genome assembly GCA_965369175.1 of uncultured Nitrosomonas sp. Lineage (GTDB taxonomy): Bacteria > Pseudomonadota > Gammaproteobacteria > Burkholderiales > Nitrosomonadaceae > Nitrosomonas. Next base: position 16,903 of record CBDUPR010000001.1, on the reverse strand, counting down.
TGCGGCTTATCGTGACTATGGTCGCCCTGCTGTACGAATCGAACAAGAGATAGATGAGGCTTACTCTCTGCAGGGAAAGCTCAACGAATTAGGTATTCATCTTGATGCAGTCAGCGAACAACTGGAAACAGAGGGCGTGCAAAAATTCATTGCCCCTTTTGACAAATTACTAAAACGCTTGGGTCAACAGCGATTATAAAAGGTTCTGTCCCATTAAGCGAGATCATCAATATCTTCGTGTAGACTGTTGACATTGAAAAGATGGTGAGGCTACATACTGGCTGTAAAAGGAATTTGATTTTCGATTAAAGTGATTCTGGTCTGTCTCCGCTGGTACGCGGCATATCCGTTGAGACTTTTGAAAAAGCCTCATCTTGTCGATCAGCTAAAAACAATCTTGGTTGGCATCGAACTAATGCACATGATTCGCATGATGATGAAGAGAGCTGATAAGATGTCGTTTGCTGAGAAATTTTATGCATTGGCAGAATAAATCAAACTTTTAAATTATCATACCCCCTAAAATGGAATATCATCGTCCAGGTCATCAAATCCACTTCCCTGCCTGCCAGGAGCAGATTGGCCTGGAGCAGTGCTGCTATTTTCTTTATCCGCTGGTTTGAAATTACCACCATCTGATTTACTACCCAGCATTTTCATATCGCTGGCAATAATTTCGGTAGTATAGCGATCGACTCCTGATTTATCGGTCCACTTACGTGTTTCCAGCCGCCCTTCAACATAAACAGAGCGACCTTTTTTTAAGTACTCGCCCGCAATCTCAGCCAGTTTTCGATAGAATGTAACTCGGTGCCATTCCGTTTTTTCCTGCTTTTCACCATTTTTATCTTTCCAGATATCTGTCGTTGCCAAAGTAATATTGGTGACAGCTTCACCACTTGGCATATAACGGGTTTCTGGATCTTTACCTAAATTACCAATGAGTATGACCTTATTGACTGATGCCATTTATGTATTTTCTCCTAGTAATTTAACGACGCTTTCTTCATCAAAACCTTTTAAATCAACCTTCAAATAAGCAACTCGTTCATTTGCCAGCACCAAAGCTTCATACACGCCAGACAATGCTGCCAGTTCTCGAGATAACCCACTCGCTCTGCCAACATCCATTTCCTTCACATGATACATTTTGGAACGTACGGCAGCAGGCGCTTTCATGGTCGCAGCAAACATCAGCCATATACACAGTAAAAACCCGCAAAATACATATAATACGTTACTTCCATGATGCTCATACAGATAACCGCCTACTGTTGCCCCTACAAAAGCACCCAAAAACTGGGTACTACTATAGATACCAATCGCGGTACCTTTTGCACCAACCGGTGCAATTTTAGAAATAAGCGATGGCAAACTCGCCTCTAATAAATTAAAGGCGGTAAAGAAAACCAGCAGCGCTATGGCTGTGCCCCATATTGAATCTGCTGTAAGTGCCAATGAAATCTGCCCCAGCAATAATAACGCTATTGCTGCAATAAATATTGTTTTAAGCTTAGCTTTCTTTTCAGCATAAATGATCGCTGGGATAATCAATACCATAGACATCAGCAGAACGGGCAGATAGAGTTGCCAATGATCATCTGCCGCTAATCCAGCCTGGCGTAACGATAACGGCATAACCAGCCATAACGCCATGAGTGTTGCATGTAATGCAAAAATGCCATAATTCAAGCGCAATAATTCAACATTACTCAATACATTTTTGAATTTCGATGCAGAGGCTTCCGTATCAGAATGAAAGCGACTGATCAGTGGGTCAGGAATAACCTTGTGTACAACTATGATTGCTAACAATGCCAGCGCACCCGTCATGGCAAAGATTCCTGACACACCAATTAATTGATTTAACGCCGGCGCAACAATCAGTGAAACAGCAAAAGTAGTGCCAATAGTCATACCAATGACAGCCATCGCCTTAGTCCGATGTTCTTCCCGAGTAAGGTCAGCCGCAAGCGCCATTACTGCCGCTGAAATCGCACCGGCTCCTTGTATAACGCGACCTAAAATTACCCAGTAGATATCAACAGCAATCGCCGCGGTAAAACTACCGATGGCAAACAAAATCAAACCCAGATAGATTACGGGTTTACGTCCAATGCGATCTGATAGCCAACCAAAAGGGATTTGTAAAATCGCCTGGGTCAGTCCATACGCACCTAACGCAATACCAATCAATGTAAAGTTATCGCCACCGGGCAAATGCTCCGCATAAAAAGCAAATACCGGCAAAATGATAAATAATCCAAACATACGCAAGCCATAAATACCAGCCAAACCAATCGTAGCGCGTAGTTCTGTTGGAGACATTTTTTCAGAGGATAATGAGGCAGACATGAATCAAATTGTGAGTTTTCTGGAAAGTTGGGTATATTAGCAGGTTGACTCATACATAGATAGCCAATGGAATTTATCAAAATTCGGGGTGCGCGCACCCACAATCTCAAAAACATTAACCTTGATCTACCGCGTAATCGGCTTGTTGTCATTACGGGGCTATCCGGATCAGGTAAGTCCTCACTTGCGTTTGACACGCTCTATGCCGAAGGTCAGCGACGTTATGTTGAGTCGCTTTCTGCATATGCCCGACAATTCTTACAGCTGATGGAAAAGCCAGACATCGATTCGATCGAAGGGCTCTCCCCCGCCATTGCCATTGAGCAAAAAGCAACCTCACACAATCCGCGATCCACTGTAGGTACGGTTACAGAAATCTATGACTACATGCGTTTGCTCTTCGCCAGAGTTGGCGAGCCACACTGCCCAGAACACGGCATTACTTTGGCTGCACAAAGTGTCTCTCAAATGGTTGATCATGTATTACAGTTACCTGCCGATACGCGCTTAATGATTCTCTCACCACTGATTGTCGAGCGTAAGGGTGAACAGGCGGTTTTATTTGATGAATTACGTGCACAAGGATTTGTTCGTGTACGTGTCAATAATGTTGTATATGAAATCGATGCATTACCCAAACTGCAAAAAACCAAAAAACATACAGTGGAAGTAGTGATTGATCGATTAAAAATATCACAAGATGCCAAGCAGCGACTGGCTGAATCATTTGAAACCGCCTTACATCATGCCAATGGACGAGCCCTGGCGGTAGAAATGGATAGCGGCCATGAACATCTTTTTTCTGCTAAATTCAGCTGCCCGGTCTGCAGCTACTCACTATCAGAACTAGAGCCACGGTTATTTTCTTTTAACAATCCATTGGGGGCGTGCAATCAGTGTGATGGCCTGGGGCAAATCACATTTTTTGATCCGGCACGTGTCGTTGCCTTCCCTCATTTATCACTGGCTTCGGGCGCAATCAAAAACTGGGATCGGCGTAATCAATTCTATTTCCATATTCTAACTAATCTTGCAGAACACTATGGCTTTAATCTGGAAACGCCATTCGAGCAATTAGAAAAAAATATCCAGGCTATTATTTTGAATGGATCCGGTAAAGAAAAGATTCGATTTTCATATCCTGATGAGAAAGACCGTAAATATCAACAAACGCATTCTTTTGAAGGTATTATCCCCAATCTGACACGACGCTATAAAGAAACGGAATCGCAGACAGTACGTGAAGAACTTGCGAAATATCTGAATGCCCAGACCTGCCCGGAATGTAAAGGTACCCGTTTATGTCGAGCAGCCCGTCATGTACAGATTGGTGGGCAAGCTATTTATACAATTAATGCATTACCTTTAAAACAAGCCAAATCATTTTTTGATGAGGTAAAACTATCCGGGCATAAACAATCTATCGCGGATAGGATTGTTAAGGAAATCTCCAGCCGTTTACAATTTCTTAATAACGTCGGACTCGATTATTTATCATTAGACCGTTCTGCCGATACCCTATCTGGAGGTGAATCTCAACGTATACGGCTCGCCAGTCAAATCGGCTCAGGGCTAACCGGAGTAATGTATGTGCTCGATGAACCTTCGATCGGTTTACATCAGCGCGATAATGGCCGCTTACTTGATACGCTTAAGAATCTGCGTGATCAGGGTAACAGCGTTATTGTAGTAGAACATGATCAAGATGCGATACAACTAGCAGATTATATTGTAGATATGGGCCCCGGTGCCGGCGAACATGGCGGATTAGTCGTCGCCCAAGGCAGTCCTCACAGCATTCTAGAAAATGAAGCCTCATTAACCGGAAAATACCTTTCTGGTAAATTAAGTATCATGTTGCCCAAAACACGCACCCAACCCCAAAGCGAGCGCATGCTCAGTATTCATAACGCATCGGGAAACAATCTAAAAAATATTCACTTCAATCTACCGATAGGGCTATTTGTCTGTATTACGGGCGTATCTGGTTCCGGTAAATCGACCCTTATCAATGAGACACTTCACCGCGCTGTATCACGGCATCTTTACGCCAGCAATGCTGAACCTGCACCATACCAGCATATTGAAGGATTGGATTTTTTTGATAAAGTAATCAATATGGATCAAAGTCCAATTGGCCGCACACCACGTTCCAATCCTGCTACCTATACCGGTTTATTTACACCCATTAGAGAGCTGTTTGCAGGTATACCCCAGGCCCGTGAACGAGGCTATGCGCCAGGCCGGTTCTCATTCAATGTTAAGGGCGGGCGTTGCGAAGCGTGTCAGGGAGATGGCGTCATCAAGGTAGAAATGCACTTTCTGCCGGATATCTATGTGACATGCGATGTTTGCCATGGTAAACGTTATAATCGTGAAACGCTTGAAATTCTATACAAAGGTAAAAATATAAACGAAGTCCTACGAATGACCGTAGAAAATGCATACGATTTTTTTAATCCAGTGCCCGTCATCGCACGAAAATTACGAACACTATTGGATGTCGGTCTGGGCTACATTACCCTGGGACAATCAGCCACAACACTTTCAGGTGGCGAGGCTCAACGAGTAAAACTATCGCTGGAACTTTCCAAACGTGATACCGGACGTACACTTTATATTCTTGATGAACCGACTACCGGACTTCATTTTCAGGATATCGATCTATTATTAAAGGTTTTACACCGGTTGCGCGATCATGGGAATACCGTCGTGGTCATTGAGCATAATCTCGATGTAATCAAAACAGCCGATTGGATCATAGATCTGGGTCCTGAAGGTGGCGATGGAGGGGGTCAGATAATAGCTGAGGGTACGCCAGAGGATGTTGCTGCAAATAAAACAAGTTTTACCGGTCATTATTTGCATACAATACTCAATTCATCCCCTGTGAAAACAAAAAATTAACCCCTAAAATTTCCTGCTGAACATTAGAACATCCACATTGATCTACAAGCTAATCGACGACGGGTCGGCAATTAATTATCCATTGACAGTTAAAATATTACGAAATAAATCGCTTGATCACCCTATTCTAATTTGCTGATATTTTCTATCAGTTTTCTTATATTATTTACAAGTATTCAGTTGGATGGATGATAAAATCAATCCTTGTTCAAACCATTGTCGGATCACATATTCATAGAACGCTTGATTTCTGGAAGTTCCACAAGTCATCACGCGTTCTTTTCCAAGATCAGTCAGGAGAACATAGCCTAGATCCAAATAATTATCCGCTTTATTCGGAAATTCTATTTTAGTCGGCTTACCGTTATAAAATAAGCGCGTATGCCTCCCAAATTTTCCCTTCACATAGCCCTTTGGATCAAAGATTACTAAGCCAATTTTTTCTAAGTGTCTTAATGTTAATGAAGTAATGCCCTGTTTCGTGTAAACCTCATCCTCCACGTCAAGAATGAGTATTAAGGGCCCACCCTGGACCCATATAAACTGAGAGAAAATTTTAAAAAGGGCGGCGTCTTCAGGGTCTAAAGGAAGCATGATGCCTTTTCAATAAAGTTCCCGGCTATTCTGGCTGGCGCAATCACAGAATATCTGTCAAAACAGCTTAATATATATAAGGATCCGCCATATTTTCATTATTCAATATGTGGTTTCTTCTGGGTAAAATCACGTCCATCGCACCTATATGCAAAATTCAGAATAAATATTTCTAAATAAAGAGCCGTCTTTTTATTATGCCGTCCCGACAGATACGACTCTGGCAATTTCGTATTTTGTCTGAAACGTCATTTCTACGTCGTGCAGTGTGCCATAGAAGATCTTTTTTACAAACACTCCATCTCATATTTCTATCTTGTCACGGCGTTATCTCAATGAATTTATCTTATTCATTGAGATAATTCATTTTCAACTTTCTTATCTATCTTTACGTCTTCCTTATTTTTAGTCTTCGATTTTGGTTCGGTGCGTTTCCTGCGATGATCGATCTCTTTATTAATCTCAGCAAGAAAAGCGATATTATCTTTGCGTTGTTTATCACTCTTATACCAGGAAAAGCAAGTCACTGATCCAAGAACCATTAAAATGATACTCAGTGCCGTTATTCCATCAAAAAAAATGAAGGCAAACCCAGTTGAAATAGCAAAGGCACCCAAAAACGCAGTAAATAACCATAATTTAGATCCCCAACCCGAACTGCTGTGCCGATTATTCCATGCATCCAACTTGTCCCGTGTTGAAGCAAGCTCTTCATCGGTCCATTTTTTCATACTCATAACAACGGGATCTCCTTAAAATCATATTGGTTTTATCTAAAACGAAAAAATACTTCTAATAGAGCTAAACATATTAACTCTACGTGACAAGCCTGTTTAGGTCAATTCTATGTAAAATAAGCAAATAGAGTCCGCTTTATTTCAGTTATTTTAACCCATAAAAAAAGGCACCAATTGGTGCCTTTTTTTATTCAAATCAGATTAGAAATTGTGACGTACCCCTACAGTATAGGTATTACGATCAGAATCACTTATACCAGGTGTGTTATCGCGCACATCAACGCGTTGGTAACCACCAAATAAGCTAGAACGCTGGCTCAGATGATGAATAGCACCAACCGTGAAACTTCTGGCATCTTTACTCGCTGCAAAACCAGAAACTTTCTTCGCATGTGTCATACCACCTTGTGCAACCAGTGTTGTATTACCCAGCTTATACTCGGCACCAGCAAACCAGATCTCACCGTCACCATTGAGGTTCATCGCTGAGTTACACTGACCACGGCCATCACCTATAGTGCCTAAAGAAGCTGCTGTAGTACAAGTCGCAGCACCCACTGCATTGTTAATATTTTCATACTGGCCGCTTAAACGGAAGTTCTCGAAACTCCAAGAAGCACCACCACGCCATACTTCTTCATCATTGACATCACCAGCGATTAAAGCTCTCTGACGAGTACTGACGTTATCTCTTGAATAACCACCAAATACATCAAATCCGTGTCCTTCAAATTCAACCTGATACTTAGCAGCAATCTGGAAATCCCATTCACCATCTTCACCGCCACTGTTAGTACTACCGGAAGTAAAGGCAGGGTTAAGTGGATTGGTCGAACCAGGGCCCAAGTAAGTCGGATCTAATTTATTTGCATCACCTGGCATCAGCAAGGCTGAAAAAGAAAAGCCTTCTACTGTTGGTGAATCATAACGGCCAGCGCTGTCCACAAAGCCATTTGCAGCTGAACCCAGACCGTTAGCCGGTGAGTACATCGTGCCACCACTACCGCCTGCCTGCAAACTGGTATAAGCAAATGGATCAATTGTCATACCGCCTGCAAAATCCTTGAATGGCGACTGCACACGTCCAAATTTCACTTCACCCCAACCATCATTGGCAAGTGCAACCCAGCGTTCACGCGCGACACCCAAATTACCACTTCCGGTATTCAGACCATATTCGATATGAGCCTTTGCTTTCAAACCACCACCTAAATTCTCGATGACATGCAGTCCCCATCTTGAACGATTGGTATCATCACCAATCAGTGCCTGGCTGGAACGACCTTCAAGATCAACCGTGCTATATTCGGCTTGAACACTACCAAAAATTGTCACATTCGTATCCTGTGCAAACGCAACCATCGGAGTTGCGAGTGCACCGGCTACTGCCAACGAAATAAGATTCTTTTTCATACGGAAGTTCTCCTTTAATGTTAAAACGACTGGGGGTCGTCATATTAGCCCATCTACACTCCGGTGGAATGCACCCCGCTGTTCCGACCTCCCGAATCAGGAGGTTTGAATGGATTGTGCCCAACACAGATGAGTGCTGCAAGAGAAACAAACAATTTCTCCAAGGTAATCAACAATTATGTTGTATTTGTACAACAAGTTATCACAGCGATTTCAATTTAACAGGAAATAACGCTATTACTCAGCGCAATATAGAATTTTCAGATGTTTTTTTGCCTTTAGGGTTAATTTATTACTCGAACGGTAAAAATTGTTAGCTAACTGGTTTAATTATTTTGCTCTTTGCGACGTAAAGCATTTTCTATCTTAGAATTAAAATAATACAGGAATTAATACATAGGATAATGTCGTTATAATTACAATCGCAACAAGATTTAGCTTAAAGCCGGCACTGGCCATCTGAGCAATGGTCACGCTTCCGGTTGAATAAACAACGGCATTGGGCGCAGTTGCAACAGGCAACATGAAGGCACAGCTTGCTGCAAGCGCTGTGGGTGCAAACAGCAGCATTGGCTCAATACCACATGTAACCGCAAACGCACCCAGAATCGGTAATAGTGTTGCCGTTGTAGCTGTATTACTGGTCAGTTCTGTCAGAAATATAACCAGGGTAACCAACCCTAACATTATGGATATTAATTCCCATTCAGCAAAGCCCGACAAACCCGATCCTATCCAAATGGCAAGCCCGGTATCCTTAATTGCCGCAGCAAGACTGAGTCCTCCGCCAAATAATAGTAAAACACCCCAGGATATTTTGCTTGCACTCTCCCAGTCCAGCAATGCCGCTTGTTTCTCCAGTACCTGCCCTGATGGAATCATAAACATCAATACCGCACCAGCAATGGCAATCATCGCGTCATTCAACCATAACAGGATATAGAAATTTTGTTGAACAGGGACACGTATAATCCAGGCGATGGCAACCAATAGAAAAACTAACGTAATACGTTTCTCAGCTTGAGTCAGTTTTCCCATTTTCTTGAGCTCATCCAAAATCAGATATTTTGAGATATGAACATTTCTCGGATCAAAAGGACAAGCCCATTTTGTTAGCACCCACCACGCAAGGCATACCATAATTACAACAACAGGAATACCAAACATCATCCAGTCAGAAAAACTAATCTCAATACCGTATGTTTGCTTCATAAAGCTAACCACAAATAAGTTTGGTGGTGTGCCGATAATCGTTCCAAGACCACCAATACTGGCGGAGTAAGCAATACCCAGAATTAAACACAAAATAAAATCCTGATTTCTCTTGGTATCATCTTTAAAGATTTCATTCACTAAAGACATTGCAATCGGGATCATCATAATGGCACTGGCTGTGTTACTGATCCACATGGAAATCAGCGCGGTTGTACCCATAAAGCCAGCAATAAGCATGGTTGGGCTTTCTTTTACGCGCACCAGAATGTTTAGGGCAAGCCTGCGGTGTAAATTCCATCGTGAAAGTCCCGTGGCAATAATAAATCCCCCCAGCAACAAAAAGATCGTCGGTTCTGCATATGGCGCGGCACTATCCTCAATTGTCATAATACCCAATGCAGGAAACAATAAAACAGGCAGTAATGATGTCACTGGAATTGGCAAAACCTCTGTTGCCCACCAGACGGCTAGCAAAAATGCGACACCTGCTGTATGCCAAGCCGAAACCGGCATACCGACTGGAGCCGGAAATAAGATTGTTATCAATAAAAAACTGAGGCCAGCAAACAGGCCAATCTTCTTGGACATAAAGTTTATGTCTCCGTATCTCTTAGCATAATGTTAATCAAATAAAATGTTAAACATGATCCCATTTTTTCAGGAATCAACTAAACTTATCCGACGATAGTACAGTAAAATGTCCGTATGCTAATGACACAATCAGATTAGTCTAATCAATTCCATATATCTTGTTTCAAGCAATGAAACCGTTATGTATTGATATAATTTAACTGGGTCATACTTTTTATTTTGCTTATAAAATTTGCAATCATAGTCTGGAGAAAGAAATGGTGGTAACTGATGTTTTGGAAATGATTCAAGACAATGAAGTAAAGTTTGTTGATCTACGTTTTACGGATACTAATGGGAAAGAACAGCATGTAACAGTTCCTGCCCATGCTCTTGATGCAGACAAATTTGAAGATGGCCATCCTTTCGACGGCTCATCCATTGCGGGCTGGAAGAGTATTCAGGCATCTGACATGCTGCTTATGCCCGATCCTGATACCGCAAAAATGGATCCGTTCATGGATGATGCAACATTACTCATTACTTGTGATGTCGTTGAACCTTCTGATGGTAAAGGCTACAGTCGTGATCCCCGTTCGCTCGCCAAGCGGGGCGAAACATACCTCAAGTCAACCGGTATTGGTGACATCGCATATTTTGGTCCTGAACTTGAGTTTTTTATTTTTGATTCAGTTTATTGGCATACAGACATGTCCGGCTGCTCTGTAAAAATCGAATCCGAAGAAGCAGCCTGGAGCTCGGTCATTAAGTATGAGAGTGGAAATATCGGTCATAGACCTGCTATAAAAGGTGGTTATTTCCCGGTTCCGCCAGTTGATTCTCTGCAAAATATTCGTTCTGCCATGTGCCTCACTTTAGAAGAAATGGGAATCGGTGTCGAGGTGCATCATCATGAAGTAGCAACAGCTGGCCAATGCGAGATCGGCACTCGTTTTAATAGCTTAGTAAAACGTGCTGACTGGAATCAAATACTCAAGTATGTAATACATAATGTTGCTCATTCATATGGAAAAACAGCGACTTTTATGCCCAAACCTATCGTTGGCGATAATGGGTCAGGGATGCATGTACACCAATCGATATGGAAAGATGGAAGAAATTTGTTTTCAGGCAACAGTTATGCCGGTCTGTCTGAAATGGCATTATTCTATATTGGCGGTATTATTAAACATGCCAAAGCTTTAAATGCTATCGCCAACCCCGGCACTAACTCTTATAAACGGTTAGTTGCCGGATTTGAAGCACCCGTCAACCTGGCTTATTCAGCGAGTAATCGTTCTGCGGCTATTCGTATTCCCCATACTAACAACCCTAAAGGGCGACGAGTTGAGGTACGTTTTCCAGATCCCATGGCCAATCCTTATCTTGCATTCACGGCGCTCATGATGGCCGGATTAGACGGCATTCAGAACAAGATACATCCAGGTGATCCCATGGATAAGAATCTATATGATCTACCGCCTGAAGAAGCGGCAAAAATTCCGAACTCTTGTGCATCATTAGAGGAGGCTTTGGAAAGCCTAGATAAAGATCGCGATTTCTTGATCCGAGGTAGTGTATTTTCCAATGATATGATCGATGCATTCATTGATTTGAAAATGGAAGAAGTCACCCTGTTACGCACCACTACCCATCCGGTTGAGTTTGATATGTATTACAGTCTTTAAATAGCGTCAGATTATTGGCTTTTACTTTACTTTTTCAACTAAAATTGATTGATAGAATTACTTTTCGTTCAAATCTTCACCTTAACAAAAGCAGCTGGAATTTGTATCTTATAAAAAACATTAGTCAGATAGCATGGGAGAAAGAAACCTGATTTTAATTTTATTAGTCTATTGTCTTGTTTCTATGGCCTATGCTCACGCCGAGATCTACAAACATATTGATGAGAATGGGCACATCACATACTCTAACACGTCAATAAAAGGTGGAGAGAAACTCCTCATTTCTCCACCTTCCTCCACCTCCACCTCCAAACAAACAAGAATATCGGTGGACTTTCCCAGGGTGAGTACGGACACACAAAAAAAGCGAGATTTTAAGCGCCGGCAAATTCTGGAAAATGAACTCGCTATCGAAACAAAACTGCTAGCCGACACTCAAAAAACATTATCCAAAATCAGAAACTATCCTGCATTTTCTGAAACTAATATAAGCCAATCTCAATATGAAACAATCGAATATAAAAAAAGAATACAGATAATAAAGGATAAAATATTAGCACACGAGAGAAATGTAAAGGCCTTGAAAAAGGAACTTGCCCATTTATGAGGTTTTTGTTAAAGATTTAAATAGTGACCCATGGGAATTAATAGCATAATATTCATCGCGTTAGCTAGTGTTTCTTGCTCAACCTTATCCGAAATCTATAAGCAAGTCGATGAGCAGGGTAATATTACTTATTCAAATATTCGCTCAGAAAATTCAAAAGAAATTAATCTGCCCCCAATCGTTGTTGTTCCAGCCATCGACTCGGGAGATGTCGATTCGAGAATAAAAAGAAGAACAGAATTATCCAGATCTGAGGAACAACGCAAAGCCATTGAAGAGAAAATCTCTAATGAGAGTAACCGCTTAGAAGAAATAAAACGAGAGTACAATAATGGAATTCCAGATCGTTTAGGTAGCGAAAGAAATTACCAGCGATATCTTGATAGGGTGACGCGACTCAAAGAAGAAATTAATATGCGTGAAGAGAATCTAAAAAAATTCGATGAAGAACTTCAGCATTCATCCGGTTCTCAATAAATATTGAAGCGTATTATTTTAACACGCTAATTTTTTTGATAATTCCACGATTACCGGCGCATGATCTGACGGACGTTCCAGTTTCCTCACAGCCTTATCAATCAAGCATGCAGTACTAATACGAGCGAGTTCGTTACTTAATATAATATGATCTATTCGCATTCCCCGGTTACGACGGAATGCCATCATACGGTAATCCCACCATGTATATGATTTCTCAGGCTGATCAAATAAACGAAAGCTATCAACGAGTCCCAGACTCAGTAATTTATAAAAAGCATCACGTTCCGGTTGACTACACAGCACCTGTCCTGCCCATGCTTCCGGATCATATACATCCCGATTATCCGGCGCGATATTAAAATCTCCCAGCAATGCCAGCCTTGGATAATGAAGTATCTCATTCTGCAGCCATTGGGTCAGAGCAGGTAACCATTTTAACTTATACTGATATTTATCCGACTCAACGTTCTCGCCATTAGGAACATAAACACAGATTATTCGCATATCACCATAGGTTGCAGCTATCATCCTTTTTTGCGTATCATCAAAATCAGGTATAGTGGTAACAACTTCACTGCCGGCCTGCTTGCTCAATATTGCAACGCCATTATAAGTTTTTTGTCCCACATACACTGATTGATAGCCCGCAGCTTCAATTTCATCTCGCGGAAAATTCTCATCCTGCAGCTTAGTCTCTTGTAAACACAATACATCAGGTTGGTGAGTACCCAGCCAATCAAGCACTTGGGGCAACCGAACTTTTAGTGAATTAACATTCCATGTAGCGAGTTTCATAACAACATCATCAACCAAGTAGGAAAGTTTTTAATGCTAAATTAATACTTTCGGGTTCTTCAATAGTCGCAGTATGGCCAGCACCAGAAATTATTTTTAGTTGAGATCCCTGAATACGTGCATGCATACGCTCAGATTTAACAAGGGAGGTCGCAACATCCTGATCGCCAACCATGATTAAAGTCGGTATCGTAATCCGGTCCAATTGCTCATAGACAGCAGCCCGAGCAATAACGCCTTTGACTGCTCGAGTAGCACCCATGCGATGGTTAGCCACTAGATACTCGTGCCATTCATTTCTTTGCTGAATTCGTGCCGGATCTTTCAGGAATTTCTGTCCAAACATGATAGGCATAACCTGCTTTGCAATCAATCCAAAGCCAAACCAGCGCGCGATAAAATTAAGCCGTGCATAACGGCCTAAATTCTCTTTTGGTTCGGGATCAGCAGAAGTACCAATAAGAACCAGCGATTTTAATAACTCAGGATGCCGTATCGCTAAACGCATCCCGATCATTCCTCCCATTGATAGGCCTATAAAATGACAAGGAGAAGAATTAGTTGATTCCATTAAAGCAACAACATCATCCGTTAAGGTATCCATATCATACCCAGATTCAGCCACTGCGCTCTGACCCTGACCACGAAAATCGAACGTAATACAACGGAAATGATCTTTAAGCATTGCAACCTGACTGTCAAATAAGCGATTACTCCATAATAAGCCATGTGCAAAAATAACTGTCTCAGAGCCTGTACCAGACTCCTCATAATGAAGCATAGTCCCATTAATTTTTTTTCTAGGCATAAAGCTTACTTCTGAAGGTTATTAATTTGAATATAATAATATGTGCCAGGATACTTGCCTTATGGTGACTGCAATATCCAGTTTAACCAAGTACTGATATCTTCAATCTGATTGATACACACAGAATGTTCCATTGTATACTCATGCCATTTCACCTGATAATTAGCGGCAAGTAATAATTCCCTTGACATTCTGGCTTGTGAAATCGGCACAATCAAATCGTGAATACCATGCATCATCAGTATCGGTACAGAGACATTAGCTGGATGTGCTTCAGTCGAGAGCGTTTCTGCAAGTGGTAAATAACATGACAAGGCGATAATGCCCGCCAACTTTTTTTCATAACGTAAACCAACGTGTAATGCCATCGCACCACCCTGCGAGAAACCAGCCAATATGATGCGTTCAGATGCAATACCATTTAAAATTTCTCGTTCAATCAGTGCATCAATTGCCTTCTGCGAATCACGTATACCAAGCTTGTCTTCATGGCTATTCAGGTCGGAGTGACAAATATCATACCAGGCACGCATTACAAATCCATTATTAATGGTTACCGGGCGAGCAGGTGCATGAGGAAATATAAAACGAACCTGTACTTCTGGCGATAACTTAAGCTCCTTGACAATGGGAACAAAATCATTTCCATTTGCTCCGAGACCATGCATCCAAAGAACCGTGTGGGTGACATTGATTCCAGTCTCTAATTTTATCACAGGCAAATAATTGGTCGATAGTATAGTCATAATTTAAAATAGCATTGACTTAAGCAAGCGGTAAGATAAAATTAACAGGTGAGTGTTATTACTTAATTAATGATTATTTAGAGCGAGAGAAATTCATGAAGCGCAGGGATTTTATTAAAATGGTCAGTGCCAGTCCGTTAATTTTTCCTACGACTTCATTATTTTCCGCTCAACAAGCAAGTTTACAGCAATGGAACAGCTATCGGTTGACCTATCAAGTTGATCTGCCAGCTATAGGGAAAAAAGCGCGCGTTTGGCTCCCCTTGCCAGACACAAACGATACCGCTTTTCAATTTACCCAAGGTAGTGTCTGGAATGGCAATGCCAAAAAGGCTGAATTTAGTCATATCAGTGGAACAACTTTCCCTCTTTTTACTGCTGAATGGCATGGCTCTGGACCAAGAAACGTAACAGTCAACAGCATCATTAAGACAACAGATCGCTCTACAGATTTAAAAAATCATGTTACAAATGACAAAGCTATAACGCCATCACATATAAAGCGTTTCCTCCATCCCACCAAAAAAATACCGCTTGATGGCATTGTTAGAAAAACAGCTGTTTCAATTATCCAAAATGCAGGTGCCCGCACAGCCCTAGAACAGGCACGCGCCATCTTTGATTGGATTATAGACAACACCCGTCATGATGAAACGGTTCCAGGTCGTGGGAAAGGTGATATCGAATTCATGCTATCAAATAATATGCTTAGCGGCAAATGTGCCGACCTGAATTCACTATTTGTTGCGTTAACACGCGCGGTAGGTGTTCCGGCACGTCATCAGTATGGTATTCGACTAAACGAATCAAAGGTACACGCAAGTCTAGGTAGCTTTGGTGATATTAGCAAAGCACAGCATTGTCGCGCTGAATTTTATCTCCATGATTTGGGTTGGATACCGGTAGATCCTGCTGATGTCTGTGAAGTAATTCAAAAGGAAAATTTGCTTTCGAGCCATCCAAAAATAACTTCGTTAAGAGAAAATCTTTTTGGTTTCTGGGAAATGAATTGGCTAACATTTAATCATGCTGAAGATATTACCTTATCACGCGATAGTATTGCCGGAACGCTGCCATTCTTTATGTTTCCTCACGCTGAAATAGACGGTCTGTTATTAGATAGCCTGGATCCAATAAAATTCTCCTACAAAATAACCTCCGCTGAGCTAATTGGTACTGGCGCTAGATTTTAGCTTCACCATACTTTTCGTTGTCCGATACGATTTGTTAAATCAATTGATCTGCTTATCTGCAATCTGCTGTTGTACCTTGTTTAATAATCGTTCGAGTGGCATCGTATACGCACCCAAGGAAAATTTTTCAGAAATTAGGTCCTCCAAACTGAATACTCAAGTACAGCAAACAATCTTCTGGATAGCCTATTTTTCCAGATATTCTTATTTGGTTCGAATTGTCATATGGTATAGCGAACTAAAACGCCATTACGATAAATTCTTCTTAAATCTGTCAGAAATGTACAATAATTCAAATACCGTACAATGCACCTGATCAATAAATAAACAGAAATTCTATAAGATATTCTCTATCTGCATCATGAAAGCAGATATTATTCTGTTTGTTAAAATAGACTTAATGCTGCTTTTTTTGAAAAGACTGAAAAACAGAATCAACAGATATAACTAAAATACTACTATACCCATTGAATGTGCAGTGATTTATTTGTATCTCATAGATCCGTACACTTATAAACAGTAATAATCTAACAAGCTTAAGAATACTTAAATATTTAAAATAACTTCATCAGTGTTTCAGTAATTTGCCACCATTTTTATACCAAAAAACCGGTACATCTCTGTCTCGCAACAGTGGTGTACCGGTTTTCTTTATGCCAAACTTAGATTAAAGCTTGGTAAATACTGGTATAACCGCGCCAGCAATGCTATTGATGTAACGATTACCTTCCTCGTCCCAAGTCATCAATAAACCACCAAAACGACTTTCCGGATCACCCAACAGAGCCATCAGAC